>JAFLUX010000001.1 GCA_022508605.1 Bacteroidales bacterium
CCCCAGCAATAAAGCCTTTCGGCTACTATACCCCTGCACCCCAAGGGGATTGAGGAGACCTCAAACTCCCGGGGTCGCAGCTGGTCCCCAGCAATAAAGCCTTTCGGCTAACAATTTAGGGAGGATGGCCCAAGGTCCGGATGGACTCTTAGGGTCATCCTTTTTTTGTACGCCATGGATAAGGCCATCGGACAATAAAGAAAAGCTTCCGATTTCTCGGAAGCTTAATCTTTTTTAAGGGGAATTATATATCAGTTGTCCAAACCAATGAGGTATCTTCCTATTAATAAACACCCAATTGGACTTGCCGGTGACGGAATCGATATGACGATTAGGCCATACGGTAGTCTTGATACAGCGCCACAGGTCCGAAGTGCCAGTACTTTGTTTCCTCCCGCTCAAGGCGGCGATAGGTATCGGAGGCGTAGAACTTTGTGAGTGCTTCTATTGGGCTAATCTGTTCGTCCTCAGCGATGAAAGCCGCAACGGCAGCCGCTTTGCCGGCAAGAATCAGGTAAAGGTTCTGCTGGGTAATTTCTGCTCTCATATCCGTACCTCCCTTGCTTCGATGAATGTTAGATAATCCAGGGCCACTTCCGTATGGAAGACCATCTGGTCGATGAGCGTATAGGTCTTTAGCTCCAGGATGAGTTCCTGTTTGTTCAGAAAGCCTTGCTCATAAAGGGCGAAAGCGGCATAAACACGGTCGTTGGCTACCGGGCCATAAACCAGGTCATTGTCATGCGTAAAGCCTCGCTGGTTACGGTTGGCGTAGACGAAATCCACCCAATCTTCTTCAGGTGGGTTGGAGAAGTTGAGTCGCTTGAGACCCGCAGCGGCGACTTCGTCAAATTCATAGACGTTTATGAAAGCGCATTCCTTGTCGGAAAGACGCCGGAGTGCCCAATCACGGGCCTGTTGCTCGGATGTGGTGGTATAGAAGCCCACTCCGTAGTCGAGAGTACGGCTTGGAACAAGAATGCGAGGTTCGCTGACTATCTGAGGACTCCCGTGGTAAAGCTTCATCGTATTATTCTTTCTTCTATCTCTTCCAGAATCCATGGCATTCCCTGAGTGTGGAGTACGTCGTAATGGTCGGCGAGGTACTGCTTGATTCCGTGCTGGTCAAAAAGCACGGAAGCGGCCTCCCCGGTAAGCCCGTGCTTGTTCTTGTAACCCTCCAAGCAGAAAGCAACAAAGAAAAGTATGTCAGCGTCTCGCTTACTCATGATGCAAAATTACACATTTTTCGTCAATTACGGGTATATTTTGAAAAGGCGACCTGTCCTGAAAAAAGTGGCCGCATGCCTGGCCGCGACGCGTTCATCGAAACCCTCGCGACACCTACGCCGATCCCGCCGTCTGGAAGGAGAAGGCGAAGGACAAGTACGAGAGCAACGGCGCCTTTCGGCCAACAATTCAGTGAGGATGGCCCAAGGTCCGGATGGACTCTTAGGGTCATCCTTTTTTCTTATCAGAGGTTCCGGGCCGCTTCTGCAAGACGGATAAACTCGCGCCGATACCCTTCGGCATCGTCAGACAACCCCATTTTTGCCACCTCTATAACTTGCCTGTACGTTGCATCCCCCTTGAAGTCGGAGTCCCGGAGCAGCTGGCCATACATTGCGACAGCGGAAGCAAAACGGAAATCCTCCGACACACTGTCTCCGCCCTTATCGGTAAGACTCTTTTCCAGGAGCAGACTCGTTTTCTCTCCCGGATTCTTATAACGGAGTTTTACGGTCAGCATCTCTTTGGAATCCGATTTGAAGTCTGATTTGACTTCGGGAGTCTTCTGATATTTCAACGCATCGACAGTGCCGGGAATGTTGCCTTTCACGCCGACAGGTATGACCTCATACAAAGCAGTCACGGTGTGTCCCGCTCCGATGTCGCCGGCATCTTTGTTGTCATCGTTGAAGTCCTCGTCTTTCAGCATACGGCTCTCATAGCCCACCAGACGGTATGCCTGCACCTGCGAAGGATTGAACTCGACCTGCAATTTCACATCTTCTGCTACCGTAAACAGAGTACTGGCGAACTCCGAAATCAAGACTTTGCGAGCCTCCTGTATGTTGTCTATATAGGCCTGATTGCCGCTGCCTTTTTCTGCGAGCACCTGCATTTTGCTGTCTTTGTAGTTGCCCATGCCGTAGCCGAGGACGGACATGAAGATGCCTTTCTTGCTTTCGGCAGCGACTATTTTTTCAAGTCCGTGCTCGTCCGAAATACCGAAGTTGAAATCGCCGTCAGAGCAGAGAATGATACGATTGTTCCCGCCCTCGATAAAGTTCTCCTCCGCAGTTTTATAGGCAAGGCGCAGTCCTGCCTCACCCGCCGTGTAACCCCCTGCTTCAAGAGCCTCTATGGCAGTTTTAATTTTACCTTTTTCATTACCCTGCGTAGACGGGAGCACGACTTTGGCATCGCTGCCATAGACGACAATGGCCACGCGGTCGATGTCCCGGATATTGTCGGCCAGCATCTTCATAGAGGATTTTACCAAGCCGAGCCTGGCCGGACCCGCCATCGAACCGGAGACGTCGATCAAGAACACGAAATTAGCTGCCGGGAGTTTATCTGTCGGAATCTCTTTTGCTTTCAATCCTATTTTAACCAGCCTGTGGCTTTTGTTCCATGGACATACGCCGGCCTCCAAATCTATATGAACAGGACGACCATCGGAGGGCTGCGGATAAGTGTATGAGAAATAGTTGACAAGTTCCTCGACACGCACAGCATCGGCAGGCGGAAGCATCCCCTGATTGATATATCGGCGCATATTGGCATAAGACGCTACGTCGACATCAATAGAAAAGGTGGACAGCGGATTGCGTGTCGGCGAGAGGAAACGACTGTCTGAAAAATCCGAATACGACTCAGTTGAAAGAGCATCATACGGCATGGCAGCACTACACGTTACTGCCATATCGGGCATTGCATCCCGCTGCGCGCTTTGTCTCATCTTGTATAACACTTTCCCGGTCTTCGCAGGAGATGCGGAAAGTGGCACATCCGGATACTCATTTTCTCCGGCAACCTTAACTCCGTTGTTTTTCCCTCGGCCCACCGAACATGCAGCGATTACTGCAGCCAGGCAGATTACTGCAAACACAATCAATATTGGTTTCATAGACTTTTGAAATTTGTAATTAGTAAACTTGTTTGCCATAATGATGCACGGATTCGTCAAATTCCATAAACCGGACAGAATTTTTTTTGTTCGTATTATGGAATCGAGGGCTTTTTTGTATCTTTATCACGGATAAACTAACAACATGATGCGTCGAGAGAGTATCGAATCTGCCAGCGATGAAATTTTATTGCGCGCCTATACCCACGGCGGCGATATGGATTGCTTCGGCATGTTGTATAAGCGATATATTCCGTTGGTTTATGGACTCTGCCTTAAGTATCTTAAATCTCCGGAGAGCGCCGAAGATGCCGTAATGCAATTGTTCGAAGACCTGTCTGACAAGGTGAAACTGCACGATATCACCAACTTTCGCAGTTGGCTTTATCGTGTTGCCCAGAATCATTGCCTGCAAATCCTGCGGAGCAAGAAAATGATATTCACCACGGATTGGCAGTCTCAATCAGTCGATTCGGCGGAGTTCCTCGATTTGTTAAGCGAGAACGGAGAAGAAACACAGTTGAAAGCGCTCCATCACTGCATGGAGCATTTATCTGAAGCACAAAGAACCTGCATTCAGGAATTTTTCCTTGCCGAGAAATCCTATGCGGACATATCCGAGGAGAAAGGTTATGAACTGAAAGGCGTAAAGAGTCATATCCAGAACGGGAAACGCAATTTGAAGCTATGCATAGAGAAGACAACGAAAGAATGGGGTTGCTGTCCTATATAAAAGGAAACAGAAAAGGCCGTGAAGCCCATAACCTGGAACGTGAGGCTATGCAGGACCCTTTTTTGGCAGACGCTCTGGATGGATATAGCGATATGGAAGGCCCGGAGCTGGATGTCCGCCTGCGCCGTATGGAAGAAAAAGTAGAGCAACGCAGCCTGCGGAATCTTCATGAAAGCGCCGCTGCACCTGTCCGGGCGCAATATGACATGTCGCACGAGGCTGAGTATGCAATGGAAATGAATAAGATGCAGGATGTTCTTGCCCCGACATCAATCCGGCGTCCGCTTAAAGGACAAAGAAAAAACTTTTTTATCTGGATTTCCGCGGCAGCGTGCCTATTAATCGTATGTGCCCTATCGTATAATATTGGTGTATTGCGGGGCAAGAAAGAAATTGGCATGCTTGCTCAAAACAGCATGGCGGCGGCTGACGCAAATACTCAGACAACCGCATTCGATTCCGCAGAAGCAATGGAGGAGTTCCCTTATCGTCTCGATAACACAGAACCGCAGATAGCCACGGCAGAACGCAAAATGCGCAGAATAGAGCCTGCACGCGAAAATGCCAATGAATCACTTTGTCCGACAATTGGATACAAAGCGTACTATGAATACGTCTACAAAGAGATGAAAGAATCAGTCTCCTTTGATTCTGATAATATAAGCGGAATAGTCGTACTCAGTTTTGACATAGACAACAGTGGCCGGCCGTCAAATATAAAGATAACCGAAAGCTCATCAGATACCATTGCCCGAAAGTTGATAGATATACTTAAAAAGGGAGAATGCTGGTCAGGGCACGGCAAAGTTGAATCATTCGTATTCATCTACTAAAGACAACAAAGATTTGACAAGCGTCAAGAAAACCGCCCTCCGGAAGACGGAAAAGACTTTCAGTAAGAAATAAGCGCTCCGGGAAAGTCGCAGCCCGGAGTCTCCCCAACTCCCCCTGCCCCCTCGAGGTCCAGCAGGAGCCGTTTGATATCGAGTCCTCCGGCATATCCGACGAGGGCGCCGGAGCTGCCGACTACACGGTGGCAGGGTATGACTATGGGCAGGGGGTTGCGGTTGTTCGCCATGCCGACGGCCCGGTACGCAAGAGGATATCCCGCAGCGCAGGCTATCTGCTTGTACGAGCGGGTCTGCCCGTAAGGAATCTGCCGCAGGGCATCCCATACTTTGCGTTGAAACAGCGTGCCGGACGGAGCCAGCGGCAGGTCAAAATCCCGGCGCAGTCCGTTGAAATACTCTTCGAGCTGCCTTGCCGCCTCGTCCAGCAGCGGAGTATGGGCGCAAGATGCATCAGGGCTGACGGTGCCGAATGAAATGCCCGTCAGGCAGTCGTTCTCGGCGGCAAGGGTCAACGGCCCTGCCGGAGAATCCACGGTCAGTCTTTGTGTCGTATTCATAAGCATTTGCAAGCAAAGCGATTAAGGCAGAGTAACCCCGTTCCGGAGGCCGAAGAATCAGAATATGTACCCCAGTCCTATGTTCATCCCGAAAGTTCCGTCATTCGCGGAAAAGGGCACGGCGCCTTCGGCGGACACTATGAAGTTTTCGTTCATCGCGAGCTTGATGCCGAGACCGGCGCTGCAATGCAGGCGCTCGCCATTGCCGCTGTATATGTCGGCGGCATCCGCAAGTTTCATCCTATCCAGCCTGTAGGGCTGCACGACGGCGCCGAAGTCGAAGAAAGGGTTGGTCGCCGCATACCAGTGCTGACCTATGAAGTCGAACGAGAAAAGTTTTATGCGCAGCTCCATGTTGGACCACGCATAGCCGTCGCCGACCATGCGGTTATACAGCGTTCCGCGTATGGTGTTGATGCTGCCGAGCCCTTCGGAATTAATCTGGCGCAGATACAGCGTGGATATGTCCTGCTGCACATAGAAAGGCGCCTCCCCCGCTATGGTTCCCTGATAAGCAAGATGATACGCGAAGACCACCCGCTCGCGCCACAAAGGCAGATAGTGCCTGAAATGCGCGGACAGTTTCATATAGGAGTATTTTCCGCTGAACACGTCGGGGGCCCCTATAAGGCACAGTTCGCTCCATATTCCCCTGCTCGGAGCGGCCTCGGCATCCCGGGAATCGTAGACCACCCCGGCCTTCATTTCGAGGTGCATCCCCCCGTACATCTCGTCCCTGTCTATGATTCCGCTGTCGATATACCTCCTGTAAAGGGTCCGGTGCGGGTCATACTGTTCGAGTTCTATGTCGCCTACCCTGTAGTCCTTGAATGCAAGTCCTGCCGCCCAGCCCCAGCTTCCGCCTATCTTTCCCTGAAAGTCGGCAAGTATGCGGAGATAATCCCTCCTGACATTGTAAAACGCTACTCCCTCGTCCGCATTGGAATCCAGCTCCGGAAGATATACGGAGGCGGCAC
Organism: Bacteroidales bacterium; assembly: GCA_022508605.1. Classification (GTDB taxonomy): domain Bacteria; phylum Bacteroidota; class Bacteroidia; order Bacteroidales; family UBA932; genus Cryptobacteroides. The sequence goes on from JAFLUX010000001.1 coordinate 6,252, forward strand.
CGTTGAATCCGTAGAAAGAATACTTGCGGTTGGTCATGTAAGTCGCCGCCGCCGTCATCCTGACCCCGGGAATCAGGTGCTTGGAGTCATAGAACAGATGGAAAACGCCCGAACCCTTGGTATAATAGGAAGCCTCCACATTGAATTTGTGGTAGTATTCCGGATAGACGGCGCCGTCTCCATAGCAGTATATATCGCAGAGAGCGCCCATCTGGAAACCGAGGTCGGTATTGAATCCGACGGCAGGCAGAGGGCCGAAGTTCCAGCCGGTCTTTACGGCCGCAGGATTCTCCTGTGCAGCCGCCTCCTCAGGGAATACGGCCCCGCAAGCGAGCGCCGCCAAGAGTATTAGTGCTGTTCTTTTCATCGTTGGAGCAGTTTTACAGTCTGGAAAGCATTTCCGCCATGAAAAAGCCGAGATAGTTTCCCGCCGCATAGCCTATGATTCCTATTGTCAGTCCCCCTATCAGCGCATTCTTGTTCTTCATGGCTGCTGTAATCATGGGCACGAAAGGCGGGGAATTGATGAAAGCAACGGACGATACGATTACGGTATCGGCATCTATGCGGAGGATTCGGGCGAAAACTAGCTGGAGCACAAGCGAGCCGAAAACCACGAAACTGATGTAGCAGAGCAGCGACAGGCCGCCGGCCATGTCGAACTCGCTGAAATTGGCCATAGTAGCGACCGTTATGCAGAATATGTATATCAAATACATTCCTATGTCATGACTGAATCTCAGTTCCCGCACCGGACGGATAAACGAAAAGGCTATGCTGAAAGTCGTTAGCAGCAATATGAATACCGTCATGAAGGCGGAATCCGGAACGAGCAGGGCTATACCGCCCGACAACGCGCACACGAGCAGGGTAAGCCCTATTGAGGTGCATGCCGATTTCATGCCGCTGCGTGAAAATATCCCGGATGAGCATGCCTTTGACGCTGCGAGCGTATCCGAAGGCCCCGCTGTGTCCCCCTCCCCCGCGGCAGGTGCCTGCTCCCGTGAGGGAAGCAGCCTGCGGAACAGCCTGATACCGATTCCGAGCAGGAAAGTCAGGTAGAGGAAAGACACCAGCATATCGCAGGAATTTATAAGGATATAGGTGCTTTCCGGCACACCGAGCATGGCTTTCAGGGCGGCAAGGTTGATTGTGCCGCCCGTATATACCCCGGTAAGCATCCCCCCTATCCTTGCGCCTCCGTCTATGCTGCGTCCGAAAATCATATATCCGCAAGCCACCGTGAGCACGACCGCCGCGATGCCGGATATGAGGGCGAGCAGTTGCGAGCGCGTGATGCTTTGCCGGAGCTTGCACCCGAAAAGCATGAGCGGTATGGCAAGAGGCACCGTAGCATTGGAAAGCACATCCTGCACTCGCGACATGGAGGCGGACGGCAGGCCGGCATTGCCTATAATCATGCCTATCAGATAAAGAATCAGCACGGGACCTATCTTTCCGAGCCATGATATCCTCCGGCAGCAGCACAGGACGACGTACGGCAGCAGGCACAGGGCGGCGCCAATCAGCAGAGACTCAATCATTCCTGTCATATCCCGATAAAATTTCCCTGAAAAAGCCTACTCCAAGCGCGACCACTTCCCCGCGCCTGTTCGTGATGGTGTGATTCTCACCCTCCACCACAATGAGTTCAGAGCGTTCACCATAGACTTCCCTGAACTTCTCGCTGCACCACATGGGGACTATGCCGTCCCTATCGCCGTGCAGAAGCAGGACGGGGCCATTGTAGTCAGCCGCAGTACCGTATATGTCAAGGTCCTGGGTGCTCACAAGATAGTCCCTGCCGAGTTTCATAGCGCCGAAGCAGCATATATATTCCGGAGGGTCGGCCGGATCGAATTCCGCATTGAAGAATTTGCCGTTCCGGCAGGCGTCTTTTATGACCGAGCCGGGTGCCACGAGCACCATTGCATCAGGCGCGTCGTCCCCGGCGGCAAGAATCCCTGCCGTCATCGCGGCGACGACGCCTCCCTGGGAGTGCCCGAGTATGCCGGTCTTGCTCACATAGGGCAGTGATTTCACATACTCCCACACCGCCATGGCATCGGCGATTTCCTTTTCCACGGTCATGTCCTGCATCCTGCCCTCGCTGCCGCCGTGTCCGTCGAAGTCGAAACGTATGGAGGCTATCCCCGCCTTGGCAAGACCTCTGGCAAACGAGGGCATGGGGATGAAGTCCTTGCTTGCGAATATCCCGTGCATCAGTATTACCATAGGGCAGCGCTCCGTGCCGGGGTCGAAGCCTTCCGGAAGGGTCAGCCTGAATGCGATTCCGCCCTCAGGCCCTTTTATCTCATAGTCGCGGGCGGCCGCATGACAAAAGCACATGCCGGCAAAAACGGCGGCCGCAACGAGGCGCAGCGAATGCCTATTGCGCATATTCGAAACCGAACTCCTGTCCCTTGCGGTGCGTGGGAACACCGTACTTCATCCACACAGGGACGGGGGCATCTTTAAGATAGTGGTCGAAGAATTGCTGGAGCCTAATGCTCAGGTCTTTGCAATTGCGGCGTTCCACCAGGTTGTGGGCCTCGTCATTGTACTGCAGCAGCCATGCCTGCTTCCCGAAACGGCGCAGGTCGGAGAAAAACTCTATGCCCTGATACCATGGCACGGCTCCGTCGGCATCGTTGGCCATTATCAATACCGGCGTCGTCACCTTGTCGACGTGGAAGACCGGAGAATTTTCTATATACAGTTCCAGGCCGCCGTCGTCCCACATGGACTTGCCTATGCGGCTCTGCCCGTGCTCATATTGCATTGCCCGCACCAGACCGGACTCCCAGCGTATTCCTCCGTATGCGCTCGTCATGTTTCCGACAGGAGCGCCGGCCCCTGCGGCCCTGAACATGCCTGTCCTCGTCACCAAATAGGCCACCTGATATCCGCCCCAGCTCTGGCCCTGTATCGCCATGCGCTCACGGTCGATGAACGGGAACTGAGAGCACATGGCCTCCGCCCCGGAGCATATGCAGTTGTAGGCGCTTTCTCCCGGATGCCCGTCCTTGTACACGATATCCGGAATGAACACGGCGTACCCGTTGCTCACATACATGGGAATATTGACGGTGGAGCGGGAAGGCGCCGGCGCCCTGTAGCTGTACAGCGACTCGGAGTATTTCTCATAGAAATAAATCATCAGAGGCAGTTTTTCGCCCGGGGCCAAATCTTCCGGCACGAAAAGCAGGCCGTCCAACGTGGTGCCGTCATAGGCATTCCAGTGTACCAGCTGCACGTCTCCCCAGCGGTAGTCCGCCTGCTGAGGATTTATCGCGGTAAGGCACGGCGCGGCATCCAGTCGCGCCTGCAGGGACGGTTTGAGCTTCAGCGCCCCGGTCCCTATTCCCTTTTTGGTGACGTCGCAAAGCAGGTGCAGGTCGTAGGGATGCCGGTAGTCGCCTTCCGTGAAGGCCAGGACAGCGGCATCACGAGCCTTGACGACATTGCCGTAAGAAGACTCCTTGACATACCACTGCGGCTGCTGGGGCTTGAAGCCAGTCACCACGGCAAGGCCGTTCTGCTTTGTTTTCTCATCGAAAGCGGTAAACCACAACTGCTCCCCTGCCGAGGGGACATAATCGAGTCCCAGCCTGCGGTCCGTTGCGGTGAAGCCGTAGTCCACATACGCGGTCTTGCGGAAGCGCACCCCGTTCTTCCGGCCTGCTCCGGCAGTAAGGCATTCCGCCCCGCTGCCGTCCGGCCTGAACCTCCACACATCGTAGCGGTCGCATATCAGCACGAATTCGTCCCCGGCCGTCCACACCGGACGACGGTCATACGCCCCCGGATATGACGGGTGGTCGTCTTCCTCATCGTAGAAAGGCACTCCGCATGCTTCGGTCAGGTTGGCCTGCCTGCCTGTGGCTATCTCATAGCTGTGCCAGCCGAGGTCTCCGCAATCATACCATATCAGGTACTTGCCCCCGGCAGAAATGGACACGCGGCCCGGGAGCCTGGTAAACAGGCTTCGGCGCGACCCGTCTTCGAGGGAAACGAGACTTATGTCATTGTAGGGGTTGGAATCCCAATAGGAAGACAGGCGGTACGGAGAGTCATCGACTGAAAGCGCAAACTTCCCGTCGCCTCCTTCGCAGAGGGAGATATCGTCGAAATCACCGTCGCCCAGGAGCACCGGGACGGAGCCGGACCGCAGGTCTATGACCGTGGGATAGGTCCGCTTCTCTATACGCTGGCGCCTTGCCTTCTGCATGGGAGGAGTCAGCAGGGCGTCCCAGTTCCAGATGTCGAGACGGGCTGTCTCAAAGTCTACTATCGTGGTATCCTTGGGACCGATGAAAGGCGCGATGCCGGCAAAAAGGCGTAGTCCGCTCTTGGAGAAATAAGGAGCGCTGTTCTCGTTAAAAGTACGCCCCATAGAGTCGGAATAGTCCTGGGACACGACCGTTTCCGCGGCCTGCCCGCTTCTCGAAAGCAGAATGGCGCAATGCTTGTTTCCGTCCTTAACGGTGTCCGTGGAGGCAAGGCATGCCAGCAGGAGACCGGAATCGTCGAAAACCAGGCCCCCGTAATATGCCTTGTCTGCATCCAGCACGGTCTTTTCCATCCTTGCCGGATCATACAGGACGAGTTCGTCCCTGGACAGACTGTCTTTCTTGTCTTTTTTGAAAGTCAGGGCGAGCCTGCGGCCGTCACGGCTGAACAGGTACTGGTCCACATTCTTCAGGCTATCCACCGAGGCTGTCGCCGGATTCACCACCACAAGCCCCTTGTCATACTTGTAGGCGGCATACGGCATGGCATCCGTTCCGCTCCTGAAAGATTTCACGTCGGCGAATTTCGTAAGCTCCAAAGTCTTGAGATTTATTACCGCAAGCGAATCCTTCGGCATTTTGTCAGCCTTTTTCTTCTCTATCCGGGCCTGACGGGTCGCACTGAACAGGGGTTTAATCAGGCAGTAGGCCCAGTTGCCGTCCATCACCACTCCGGCAGCCCTCGGTATGCGGAGTTCCCTGCCGTCGGCCACCAGACGGATTACAGTCTCGGAATCGCCCTCCTGAGGGGCAATCTGATAGCAAAGCACGGAACCGTCGGCAGATACCTGAATGTTCGCCACGCGCTGCCATCCGTCATACACATCGTGACCCATGGGCTTTTTTTCAGCCCTCAGACTGCCGGCTGCCGCAAGACACAGGGCAACGGACAGAAGTAATTTTCCTTTATGCATACTTTCGTTTGTATTATAATCTTCGTTTCCCGGCAGACAGATAATGCATCCTCCGCTCCTCCGGGAATTTTTCAATGGCATAGCGGAGCATGGTCCTCGGCATTAAAGGAGCCCTTGCGTCCAGAAATGCGCACAAGGCGGCTTCATCCTTCTTCCCCGCCTCCCTCAGCAGCCATCCCACCGCCTTTTGGATGAGGTCATGAGGGTGATTCAGGAGTATGTCGGCGACAGCGAAAGTGTCCGCGGTCTCGCCGCGGCGCACGAAAGCCATGGTGCTCACTATGCCTATCCTCTGTTCCCATATGCTCCGGCCGTTGCGCGCAAGCTCATAAAGCAGGCTCCTGTCCTTGTCGCAGAGCCATTCTCCGAGCAGCCTGTAGCACGACAGGTCCACAAGGTCCCAGTTGTTGATACGCTCCGTATGGGAAAGATAGAAGTCTATGCAGCGCTTCTGTGCCGCCGGGTCCCTGCGGGCATGCGAGAAATGCTCGACAAGGGCAAGAAGCCCGGCCAGGCGAAGCTCGTGATACCCGCTCATAATGCACTCCTCAAGGTCTGCGAAGTCCGTATCTTTCCAGCAGGCCCTGACCACGCTGCGAGTGACAGGAACCTTGATGCCGAGGAACAAATCCCCCTCTCCGTACTGTCCGGGACCCGTCTTGAAGAAGCGTGACAGCCCCTCGACCTGCGAAGGGTCGGCATGGGCGAGGATTTCCGAGAGCAGTCTATTCACTTTGCTGCAACAGGTCCTTTACCGCATCTTCGAGTTTTGCCGGGGTCACGGCAGAGCCGTAGCGTCCGGCCACCCTGCCGTCGCGGCCGACAAGGAATTTCGTGAAATTCCATTTGATTGCGGATGTGATGAATCCTTTCTGCTGCGTCTTAAGCCATTTGAACAAAGGGTCCGCCTTGTCGCCGTTCACCTCTATCTTCTTGAAACGCGGGAAAGTGGTGTCGTATTTGAGCGAGCAGAACTGCCCTATCTCGGCGTCCGTCCCCGGGGCCTGATGAGCGAACTGGTTGCAGGGGAAATCGAGAATCTCAAAACCCTTGTCCTTGTAGGTCCTGTACAACCTCTCCAATCCTTCATATTGGGGAGTAAAGCCGCACCCCGTAGCCGTATTGACAATCAAAAGCACTTTGCCCTTGTACTGCCCAAGGCTGACATCTTGTCCGGAAGCATCCTTCACGGTAAAATCATAAACGGTCATATCGAGTAGAATTTATCTGCCTATCAATTACTCCCCTGCCGCCGAGGCGCTGAACCCTACGGAAGCTATCGCCGCCACAATGCGGTCGGCGCTTTCGGCATCTTCCGGGATTCCGGAGACGCTGAGTATTCTGTCGGGAGACGCCAGGTCGAGGTTCAGAGTGGCATCGGGAAAGATTCTGCGGACGGCGCCGCATATTGTCGCAGAACATCCTGCGCATTTTGCATTGGTCTTGAATTTCATATCAAATCAGTTTTATTCTGTTAAGTCTCAACGAGTTCATCACCACGCACACGGAGGAAAACGCCATGGCGGCCGATGCTGCCATGGGTGTAAGCAGCCAGCCAAACGAGACATAGAACAGACCGGCAGCGAGCGGTATGCCTATGACGTTGTAGACAAAGGCCCAGAACAGATTCTGCCGTATCACCTTAAGCGTGGCCTTTGACAGCAGGACAGCCTGGGGGATGAATGCCAGTCGGCCGGATACGACGGTCAGCTGCGCCACCTCCATGGCTATGTCGCTTCCGCCTCCCATGGCAATGGACACATCCGCCTCGGCCAAGGCCTGCGAGTCATTGATGCCGTCTCCGGCCATCGCCACGAAATGTCCCCCGTCCCTAAGCTCACGCACCATGTCCTGTTTGTCGGAAGGCAGCAGCCCCGCATGAATTTCGCCTATGCCGGCCGCAGAGGCGATATGCTTCGCAGTATTCAGGCCGTCCCCCGTGAGCAGCACGGTCCTTATGCCCATAGAATGCAATTCTCCCACAGTCTTTTCGGCATCGTCTCTCAGCCTGTCGCTTACCCTGAAAAGCGCCGCCGCCTCATTGTCAGTGCCGGCGAATACGACTCCGTCCCCCTCGGAGCTCCACTCCTCCGCAAGCCTGACGAAATCCGGGGGCAGTTTCCCCAACACACTTTCGCCCAGCTTCCCGTTGCCTATCCAGCAGGAAAGCCCCCCGACGTTTCCCCGTATGCCGAGTCCGGGGAAATATTCGAACTCGGTCTGAAGTCCTACGAAGTCCCGGGCCTTTTCTCCGAGCCTGCCGGCGGCCCATCTGCCGATTGCGGATGCGAGCGGGTGAGCGGAGCGTTCTTCAAGCGACTTTACCGCCGCCGTGAACCTGTCATCCACGAGCGCCGACAAACGTGCGTCCACGACCTGCGGAATGCCCTCAGTCAGTGTGCCTGTCTTGTCTATGGCCAAGGTGTCTATCTTCGCGAGCAGTTCGAGCGCGCTCGCCTCCCGGATGAGTATTCCGTTCACGGCCCCTCTGCCTATGCCCACCATTATTGCGGTGGGAGTGGCCAGGCCGAGGGCGCAGGGACAGGCTATCACGAGCACCGAGACGGATGTCAGAAGCGCCAGCGGGAAGTTGCCTCCTCCGACGGTCATCCACAGCACGAAGGTCAGCAGGGATATGCCTATGACGGCAGGCACGAAAACGGCGCTGATTTTATCTACCAGTCGCTGAACGGGGGCCTTGGAGCCCTGGGCCTCACGCACGCAGCGTATGATGCGGGAGAGTTCTGTCGCCTGTCCCACTTCGGTCGCTTCAACGCTGATGCTTCCCGAAAGGTTCACGGTGCCCGCCGACACGCGGCTGCCGGCACTTTTTTCCACCCCCGCTGGTTCTCCCGTCAGCATGCTCTCATCCACAGAGGAGTTCCCCGATACCACCTTCCCGTCCACAGGCACCCTGTCTCCGGGGCGTATGAGCACTATATCTCCGGGCTTTACGGCACTGATGGGCACGGTTAGCACCTGCCCGTCTGGGCCAGACACGAGCGCCCGGTCAGGCTGCAGGCCCATAAGAGACCTGATGGCCGAACCGGTATTGTGCTTCGCCCTTGTTTCCAGAAATTTGCCGGTGAGCACGAATGCTATTATGACAGCAGCGGCCTCGTAGTATATGTCCGAAGGCATGTCATAGGAGGCGAAAAAGTCCGGCCACACGGTGTTGAAAAGCGAGAACAGGAAACTCACGGCAGTAGATACGGCCACAAGCGAATCCATATTGGGATGCCCCTTGAAAAGATTGCGAATCCCCGACGAATAGAAGCGTCTCCCGCAGAACGCCATCACGGCGAAAGTCATGACCATGAGCACATAGTTCACGCAAGGGAAATGTATGTGCGCCATGCAGATTACCGAAACCGGGAGAGTCAGCACCCATGCCGCGACAAGCTCCCTTTTCATCCTCCGGTAGGCATCGGCGTCGATCTTCTCCTTTTCAGCGAGCGCTTTCTCGGCAGTGTCTTCCACTATCATTCCGTATCCCGCCGAGGCGATGTTGCCAGCGATTGCCACCGGAGAAGTCACGGATGCATCCCATTCCACGGAAATCTCGGAGGAAGCAAGATTGACCGAGGCCGATATAACGCCTGGCGTGTCGGAGGCCGCCTTTTCCACTGTGGCGGCGCACGATGCGCACATCATGCCCGTCACGGGAAAAATGCCTTTATCGGGCTTCTTCATCTTCAAACACTATTTTGCAGATGAAACTTTGCAGGCCCTCGCAAGTCCCCTCCACGAACCAGGCGCCGTCCGCGGCTCGGGCCCGCATGAACCTGACGGTGCCGCCGAGCCTTACTTCCCTGTTGTAATTGATGAAGAAGTCTGTGACCGTCTTTTCCGTGGTAAATTCCTCCGGCAGGCAGTCCACTGCCCACGCCGGATACTTCGCGTTGTTGGCGTGGTAGTTATAGTCTATGTCCGTATAGCGTACCACATGCTCTCCAGCATCCTCCCTCACTGCATCCTTGGGGATGACGATTTTCGGGGCATCGGGCTGCAGGGCGCGCTCAGGGCACTGCGCCTCGAGGGGGAAAATGTCGACGATTGCATCGGGCTTGACTATGGCCCTGTTCTTCATATCCATCAACACCCACGAGCTCGTGGCCCGTACCAGGGTCTCCCCCGTGCTGCTCAGCGCACGGTAGTCCCTGGAGAAATATGGTCCTTTGACACCGCTGTGCCAGGTCTCCAGCTTGATGTCATCGAAAACGCGTGGCAGCCTGTCGAAGTGGAATGCGTTGCGCACGAGTATCCACCCGAGCCCCCTCTCGTGCAGCACGAAATCAGAGCCGCCGAGCTGGCTTGCCCCTTTCATGGCCAGTTGCTGGGCGATGTCGAAGAAGGAAGAAGGACGCAGGCGGTAAGAGTTGTCGGTAAAATAGCATGGCACCTGGAGGTCTTCGCGGTATTTGTCTTGTATCATTTCCGTATCAGTTTATATATAGGGTTGGTATTTAACGAAGTACGGCACACCTCCGCAGAGGGCAGGCCGTTCTTCAGTATGCGTTCGAGCAGGTCCACGGTGTATTGCTCGCTCTCGTAATGCCCGAGTTCGGCGAGCAGCATGCCGCAGTTCTCAAAGAAATCGTGGTAGTGGAACTCTCCCGTGACGAAGCAGTCGGCACCGGCCTCCACAGCCTTTTTCATCAGGAAAGCCCCGGCACCGCCGCACAACGCGACGGAAGATATGAGCCTGCCTGTCGTCCCGCTGTGGCGCAGGCATCCGACCTCGAAGACGGACTGCAGCAGGCCGAGGAACTCGCTGTCGGAGCAAGGCTCCGGGAGACGGCCCGCAAGTCCCGCCCCGCATCCGCCGTCCTTGGCATCGAGCACGCGGAGGTCCCGAAGCCCCAGTCTGGAGGCGATTTCATAATTGACTCCCCCCGGGGCATTGTCGAGGCTGGTATGGGAGGAATATATCGCGATGCCCTCCCTGATGGCCGTGACGACACAGCGCTGCTGGTATGTGCCGTCTCCCACCTGCCGGAGAGGATGGAAGATGAGAGGATGATGCGACACTATCATGTCGCAGCCGAGGCTCACAGCCTCCCCGAGCACTTCTTCAGTAATGTCGAGGGTTACCAGAATCCGCCTCGCTTCGGCGGCAGGAGACCCGACCTGGAGCCCGGAATTGTCGAAGCCGTCCTGGAAGCCCAGCGGAGCGGCATCCTCTATCACCTTTATAACGTCAGATACTTTCATATAAAATCCGTTTTGATTCTCAGGCCTTCCTTTCAGGCCTCATCTTGGCATATTTGAGCAACAGGAGCTTTTCTCCGTATTCATCGAAGCGCACCCTTGCCTTGAGTTCCGGCACGACGCCGCTTATTTCCAATATCAGACCCGGGCCGAACCTGTTGTGCTCTATGCGCTGGCCCGAATGGAAATCGGTCATCGGAGAAGGGACGAAATCAGGGTCTGCGGGAGGCAGGACACGCTGCGGCCCCGCGGCAGGAGCGGGCGATGCGGCGCGGACCGGTCTTGCGGAATCGGTGTGCCGGCCCTCCCCTCCGAAACGCCCGGTGAACCGTCCGGAGCCGAAGGCCCCCTGTTGGCTGGTCCTTTGTGTCGTCCCGATATCATCCTGTTCCAGCGGCCTGTCGAGATACCTGGCATCTATTTCCTTTATAAAGCGCGAAGGGGCGTTGGATTCATGGCGGCCATGGCGCATGCGGGTGCCGGCAAAAGAGAGCGCCACGGCCCGCTTGGCCCTTGTCACAGCCACATAGAACAAACGCCTTTCTTCCTCTATGTCTTTCAGGCTCAGAATCATGGACTGGCTCGGAAACAGGTTTTCCTCCATTCCCGCCACGAACACATACGGAAATTCAAGGCCCTTTGCAGAGTGCACCGTCATGAGAGCCACTTTGTTGCCCGCATCTTCCTCGTCGGCGACATCCACGTTGCTCAGGAGCGACACGTTCTCCAGAAAATCGTCGAGCGTATATACGGCCCCCTCAGCATCCTCGGCACCCTCGGCCTCCTCCCTGCGGTCTTCGACGAACGAGGCCACGGAGTTCACGAGTTCCTCGACATTGGCAAGACGGGCCTGCCCCTCGACAGAATTGTCGCCCTTGTAGAACGCATGCAGGCCGCTGTCGTCCGCTATCCTTTTTGCAAGCTCGAAGGCATCGGTCACAGCGACCGCCTGCGAAAGCCTGTCTATCATCCCGCAGAAAGCCCTCAGCTTCTGTATCGCCGCGCTGCGAAGTCCATAGGTCTCCAGGCCGTCGGAGAAAGCAGCCCTGAACAGAGTGGTGCCGGCGGCCCGTGCCGCGGCCTCAAGGGCTCTTAGCGTGGTATCTCCTATCGCCCTTGCAGGCTTGTTCACCACACGTTTGAAAGATTCGTCATCGTGCGGATTCACCACGAGCTTGAAGTAGGCCATCATGTCCTTCACCTCCGCCCGTTCGAAGAAAGAGTTGCCGGAATACACCATGTACGGGATATTGCGGCGCCGGAGCTGTTCTTCAAGGGCCCTGGACTGCGAATTGGTGCGGTACAGTATGGCGAAGTCCTCGTAGCGAGCGCTGTCGCGTCGTATGCGGGACTGGATGCCGGACACTATCTCCATAGCCTCGTCCTGCTCGGTCGAAGCGCTTATGAGCCTGATTTTTTCGCCCTCCTCACCTTCCGCATAGCACTTCTTGGGTATCCTGCCGGTATTGTGTTCTATCACGGAATTGGCCGCGTCCACTATCGTGCGGGTGCTGCGGTAATTGCGCTCCAGCCGGAAAACCTTGCATTCGGGATAGTCCTTGCGGAAATTCAGTATGTTCTGTATCTGCGCCCCTCTGAAGGCATATATGGACTGCGAATCGTCGCCCACCACGCAGATATTGCGGCGCAGGCCGGACAGCTTGCGTATAATCAGGTACTGGGAATAGTTGGTGTCCTGGTATTCATCCACGAGGATGTGTGAAAAGCGCGAAGATATGTCTTCGAGAGCCTGTTTGTCGTCCCGCAGGAGTATGTTCATATTGAGCAGGATATCGTCGAAGTCCATCACCCCGGACTGCTTCATGCGCTTCTGATACAGGTCATAGACCTCCACGAGCCGAGGTTTTTTCGCATGGGCGTCGGCTATCTGCGCATTGCGGTCGTTCCTGTAGGCCGAGACCGTCACAAGATTGTTCTTTGCGCTCGAAATGCGCGACAGCACGTCCCGCGGCTTGTACACCGAGTCGTCGAGCTGCAGTTCGCGTATCGCGGCCTTCACGGCGGAAACCGAATCGCCCTGGTCGTATATCGTAAAGTTTGCCGGATATCCTATGCTCGAGGCGTAATCCCTCAGGAAACGTATGAACACCGAGTGGAATGTCCCCATCACGAGGCGCCGCGCCTTGTATTCTCCCACCATGAGGGCTATGCGCTCTTTCATCTCCCCCGCCGCCTTCTTGGTGAAGGTCAGGGCGAGAATGCCGGAGGGCTCCGCACCGGAGGCAAGCAGGTTCGCTATACGGCTCGTAAGAACCCGAGTCTTGCCGGATCCTGCTCCGGCCACTATCAGCACGGGACCATCCAGACACTCGACCGCTTTCCTTTGTTCATCATTCAATCCCCCGAAAATAGCACTCACATTCTCCATAATGGCCAAAAATACAAAAAAAAGTGGTATCTTCGCATCGCCTTTTTGCAAATACTCATAATTGTATATAAAATGTCAAAAAACATCGTTTTGAAAAGGGGTCTGGACATACCGGTAAGCGGATGTGCGGAACTTCGTGTCGACAAACCGATGAGCCCCGACCTGGTAGCGGTACGCCCCGGCGACGTCAGGGGACTGCTTCCCAGGCTGCTGGTGAAGGAAGGTGACCGCGTGCTCTGCGGCTCCCCGGTCATTGCCGACAAGAAAAACCCCGACATTCTCCTGACGGCCCCGGTGAGCGGCACGGTCAAGGAGATTGTGAGAGGTGAGAAACGGAAACTTCTCGCGGTGCTCATCGAAGCCGACGGCAAATGCGAACATGTCGACTTCGGCACCATGAATCCCGCAGGAATGTCTGCCGGCGAAATCAAGACAGCCATGCTGAGAAGCGGCCTGTGGCCGGTGCTCATACAGCGCCCCTACGGAATCGTCGCCGACCCGGAAGCAAGCCCCAAGGGCATCTTCGTCTCGGCTTTCCACAGCGCCCCGCTCGCGGCAGACCTTGAATTTACGCTCGGAGGAGAGGTCGAAGCCATACAGAAAGGCGTCGACGCCCTTGCCAGAATCGCCCCGGTGCATGTCAGCATAGACGGGGCCTTGCAGTCTTCGGCATTCGAGAAACTCAAAGGATGTCAGATACACAGGTTCTCAGGCAAGCATCCTGCCGGAAACGTGGGAGTGCAAATCAGCCATATCAGCCCCATATTCAAGGGCGACACCGTATGGACGGTCAGCCTGAACGGTCTTGCCGCCATAGGCCGCCTCTTCAGCTGCGGACGCTACGACGTAAGCCGCAAGGTGGCGGTCACCGGTCCGGCAGCCTCGAATCCTTCATACGTGGAGGCCCTGCCCGGCACTCCGGTCAGGTGTTTTTCCGCCCATTTCCGTGCTGACGACGGGCAGCTGCGCATCGTCAGCGGAGACCTGCTGAGCGGCACCTGCGTCGGACAGGACGGATATCTCGGATGGCACGACGACCAGATTTCGGTCATACGCGAGGGCACCGAAAAAGAACTTCTCGGATGGATGCGTCCTTTCAGAATCAAGCAGTTCAGCAACGACCGCAGCTACTTCAGCTGGCTCATGCCCGGACGCAGGTACGACATGGACACCAACCTGCACGGAGGTCCCAGGCCGTTCCTGATGAACGACAACTACTACGCGAAGGTCCTCCCCATGGACATCTACCCCGTGTACCTCGCCAAGGCCTGCCTTGCAGGAGACATAGAGAAGATGGAGCAGTTCGGCATCTACGAAGTGCTTCCCGAGGATCTTGCCCTCTGCGAATTTACCGACCCGAGCAAAAACTACATTCAGGACATAATCGCAAAAGGCATAGACCTTATGCTTAAAGAAATGGCTTAAAAGATATGAACAAGATTTTTGAAAAAGGCGGAAAACTTTACTGGCTCCACAGCACCGTCGATGCTTTTGAGACATTCCTTCACGTTCCCGGAACCGTCACTCTCAAGGGCTCGCACGTGCGCGACGCCATAGATTTGAAACGTCTCCTCATCCTCGTGGTGATAGCCGCGGTCCCGGCGGCCGTATTCGGCATGTGGAATGTCGGCTACCAGCACGGTCTCGCGATGGGACAGAGCGGACTGCATATTCTGGAGTACTTCTGGTTCGGCTTCCTGAAAGTCCTCCCCCTCTTCCTCGTATCCTACATAGTGGGACTCGGGATAGAATTCGCCTCCAGCCAGATACGCGGCGAGGAAGTGAGCGAGGGTTATCTCGTCAGCGGCTTTTTCATTCCGCTGATAGTACCCGTGGACATCCCCCTGTGGATGCTCGCCGTCGCCGTGGCATTCGCCGTGATTTTCGGCAAGGAAGTATTCGGCGGCACGGGAATGAACATCTGGAACCCGGCGCTCCTGACACGTGCATTCCTGTTCTTCTCATACCCTAACTACATGTCCGGCTCGGAATGCTGGATAGCCTTCAAGAAGGGCGAAAGCGCGGTGGCTGACGCCTTTACCGGAGCTACTCCCCTGGCTCTCGACGGAGCCCCCGCCCAATACGGGACAGGCTTCTGGGACCTCTTCATAGGAACGGTGCCCGGCTCGGTCGGCGAGACTTCCGTCATCGCCATACTGCTCGGCGCCTTCATCCTGATATGGACAGGCATAGCCAGCTGGAAAATCATGTGCGGCAGCGTCCTGGGCGCCCTGCTCGTCGGCTGGATAGGCGAAATCGCCGGAATCAGCGACATTCCCTGCTACATGCACCTGCTCTACGGCGGATTCGCATTCGGCACGGTCTTCATGGCGACGGACCCCGTCACCTCATGCCAAACGGAGACAGGCAAATGGATTTACGGCGTGCTCATAGGCATGCTCTGCATCACCGTGCGCCTGTTCAACCCCGGATATGCCGAAGGCATGATGCTCGCCATCCTGCTGCTCAACACCTTCGCGCCGGTCATAGACCATTGCGTTACGAGCATGCACATTTCCCGCAGACTCAAAAAATTCAAAACCGCATAGCCATGAATACGAACAGCAACGTTTACACGGTAGTGTACACTACGGTCATAGTCGTGATCGTGGCGGCGGTGCTCGCATTCGTCGCCTCGAATCTCGGTCCCGCCCAGGATGCCAATGCCAAGGCGGAAACCCTGCGCCAGATGATGAGTGCCGCCAGGATAAGGCCCACTGAGGAGCTTTACAAGGCGAAAAACGCCGACATCCTCCGTATCTATTCGGAAAATATCGAAGATGCCATCACCATAGGACTCGACGGCAGGCAGAACGGCACGCTGTCGGTTTCCGAGGGCAACATAGAGCTTGTGGACAGGCTCAAGCCCCAGAACAAGGGCATAAAGGACGGCGGCGACGTCACCCTGCCTGTCTACCGTTTCAAGGGAGGCATCAGCGTCATCCCCGTCTACGGCGCGGGGCTTTGGGGCCCCATCTGGGGGTACATAGCTTTCGGCCCCGACTGCAAGACCATAGAAGGCGCCTACTTCGACCATGAATCCGAGACTCCCGGTCTCGGCGCAAAGATAAAGGACGAACCCTGGTTCCGCGAGAAGTTCTCCGGCAAGCAGGTGGACTTCACGTCCGCGCCCTATTTCAATCTGTCCAAGAACGCCGAAGCCGGCGGCAGTGCCGATGCGGTGGACGCGATTACAGGCGCAACCATGACCTCGAAAGGTCTTGACGACGCACTCAACGTATGGCTGGGAGCCTACGCGAACTACATGAATTCTGCCGCCGCCGCTGCAGCGGAAGAAGAAACCACCAACAATGCAGAGGAGGAATAATCATGGACAAGAAACTTAAGGAAACCATACTCAATCCGATTCTGAAGGGCAACCCCATTACCGTCCTCGTCCTCGGCATCTGCTCGGCGCTTGCCGTCACGGTGCAGCTCAAAGGAGCTTTGGTAATGGCCCTTTCCGTGACGCTCGTCACAGGACTTTCGAGCCTCGTGTGCTCATTGCTCCGCAATACGATTCCTATGCGCGTGCGAATCATCGTGCAGCTGGTCGTGGTAGCGATGATGGTGATTCTGGTAGACCAGATTCTGAAGGCCGGCGAAGGCACTTACGCCATAGACAAGCAGCTTTCGGTCTATATAGGACTTATCATCACCAACTGTATAGTCATGGGCCGCATCGAGGCTTTCGCCCTCGGCAACAAGCCGGGTCCGTCCCTGCTCGACGGCCTTGCGAACGGCGTCGGCTACGGACTCATCCTCATCATCGTGGCATTCTTCCGCGAACTCCTCGGCAGCGGCACGCTGCTCGGATTCCAGGTGCTTCCGAATGCGTACGTTCCCAACAACCTCGTAATCCTGCCTCCTTTCGCCCTCATCCTGCTCGGATGCATAATATGGGTGCAGAGGGCATTCGACAAGGATTTGCAAGAGAAATAAACCCCGAGCCTTATGGAATATATCAGCTTATTCGTAAAGTCAATATTCGTTGACAACATGATCTTCGCATACTTCCTCGGTATGTGTTCATACCTTGCAGTATCGAAGAATGTCAAGACAGCCAACGGCCTGGGCCTCGCGGTTATCTTCGTGCTCCTGTTCACGCTTCCCATAAACTGGGTGCTCAACACTTTCGTCCTTCAGCCCGGCGCCCTCAAGTGGCTCGGTCCGAATTTCGCGGACGTGGATTTGAGCTTCATCAGTTTCATAATCTTCATCGCCGTCATCGCGGCATTCGTGCAGATTGTCGAAATGGTGGTGGAAAAATTCCTGCCCTCCCTGTACTCATCACTCGGTATCTTCCTGCCGCTCATAGCGGTGAACTGCTCCATTCTCGGAGGTTCGCTGTTCATGCAGCAGAGAGACTTCACCTCCATCGGGGAATCCGCGGTATATGCTCTCGGTTCGGGCATTGGCTGGTATCTTGCCATCGTGGCCCTCGCCGCGATACGCGAGAAAATGGCCTACTGCAATGTGCCCAAGCCCCTCAAGGGCATAGGCATCACATTCATAACCGTGGGACTCATGGGTATGGCGTTCATGATTTTTATGGGTATTCAACTGTAGAAGATTATGGGTCAGACAATTTTAGCATCTATAGTGGTCATAGTCATAGTGACTATGATTCTGGTGGCCCTTCTGCTGTTCGTGAAGGCCAGCATCACCCCGAAAGGGACTGTAAGGATAGACATAAACAACGGCAAGAAGCAGCTTGACGTCACCCCCGGCGGCAACCTTATGGCCACGCTTGCGGACGAGAAGATTTTCCTTCCCTCGGCATGCGGCGGCAAGGCCAACTGCGGCCAGTGCAAAGTGCAGGTCTTCGAGGGCGGCGGCGAGATTCTTCCCACTGAGACAGGGTTCTTCAACCGCAGGCAGATTAAGGACGGCTGGCGTCTGGGATGCCAGGTGAAAGTCAAGGACAACCTTAAGATACAGGTTGCGGAAAGCGCCCTTTCGGTAAAGAAACTGGAGTGCGAAGTGATTTCCAACAAAAACGTGGCCACCTTCATCAAGGAGTTCACGGTAAAGCTGCCCGAAGGCGAACACCTCGAGTTCAAGAGCGGAGAGTACATCCAGATAGACATCCCCGCATACCACCTGTATTTCAAGGATATAGAAGTAGAGCCCGAGTACCGCTCAGACTGGGAGAAGTACGGATTTTTCAACCTGGAATCCGTCAACCCTGAGGCTACCATACGCGCCTACTCCATGGCTTCATATCCCGGCGAGAAGGGCATCATCAAGCTGAACGTCCGCATAGCGACCCCTCCGTTCGACCGCAGCGTGCCGAAGGAACAGGGACCCAAGCTCCTGCCGGTGAATCCCGGTATAGCGTCTTCCTACGTGTTTACCCGCAAACCGGGCGACAAGGTGACGATAAGCGGCCCTTACGGAGAATTCCTACTGCCGGAGAACGACCCCGACGACATGGAATACATATTCGTGGGAGGCGGTGCCGGCATGGCTCCTCTGCGCAGTCACATCATGCAGCTGTTCAAGACCCTCCGTACCGGACGGAAAGTGCGCTTCTTCTATGGTGCCCGCGCCCTTGTTGAAGCGTTCTACCTTGAAGACTTTGCTGAAATCGAAAGGGAGTTCCCCAACTTCAAGTTCCACCTTGCCCTCGACAGGCCCGATCCGGCCGCTGATGCCGCAGGCGTGGAATATACGGCCGGCTTCGTTCACAACGTGATGTACGAGACCTACCTCAAGGATCACGAAGCTCCGGAGGACATCAAGTACTTCATGTGCGGCCCTCCCATGATGGTGGCGTCCGTGAACCAGCTCCTCGACTCACTCGGAGTCGCACCGGAGAACGTTCTGTACGACAATTTCGGAGGCTGATCCCGGCCTGCGCACAAAAGAGAACGACCCCTGCCCTTTCCGCCGGGGTCGTTTTCGCATAATAGAATACCGGTCATTTTTCGTACCTTTGCCGGTGTCCGGCACTAACGGACAAAGAGCCCGCGCATGAAAATCTGCTGCATCATCGCATCTCTCAGGCTCGGCGGCGCCGAAAGGCAGCTTGCCGGGCTTGCGGCCATGCTCAGGCGGGCAGGACACGATGTGGAGGTCATCACCTATAGGGACGGAGATTTCTACGCTTCCGTATTGCAGGATGCCGGAGTGGAGAATGTGAGAATCCCCACGGGCGGAGGCGATTTCATGATTGTGAAAAGGATTGCGGCGCATCTTCGGCAGACCGGCTGCGAATTGCTGATTTCGTTCCTTGCCGGCACCAACGTCAAGGCCTGCATGGTCAAGCGGCGCTGTCCATCAGTCAGGCTCATCGTCTCCGAGCGCAATAACAACAGAGTGCTTCTCCCCCACGACATTTTCAGATTCTGCATGTACGGCAGGGCGGAAAAAACGGTCTGCAACAGCCACTCCCAGGAAGCGTTCATCCGCAAGCACTTCCCTCCCCTGCGCAGGCGCCTCTGCACTGTCACCAATTTCGCGGACACGGAGTATTTCAGTCCTGCGGACGGAGGAGGAAGCAATGGCGGCGAGGTCATAAGGATACTTGTCACCGCCCGTCTCGACAAGAGGAAGAATGCCCACGCTCTGATAAGGGCCGCGGCAGAATGCTCCTGCCCCAATCTTCGTTTCGACTGGTACGGTGCGGCGGAAGAAAGCCGCTACAGGCACGAATGCCTCGGGCTGATACACAAGTACGGACTTTCCGGCCGCTTCCTGATACATGATGCGGCCGCGGATGTGAGGGAGCTTTACAGAACTGCGGATTTCTTCTGCCTGCCGAGCTTCTACGAAGGGACCCCGAACTCCCTTGCGGAAGCCCTTTCCTGCGGCTTGCCGGCAGCCGTATCCGACGTGTCCGACAATTCCTGCTATGTCGCGGACGGAGTCAACGGATTCCTTTTCAATCCAAGGGACATATCCTCGATATCCAGCGCACTGTGCAGGATTGCCGGAACGACTGCGGCTCAAAGACAGCAATTCGGCAGAAAGAGCCGTGAAAACGCTGAAAAGAGCTTTGAAAAAAATATTTTTCTGAGCAAGTGGCTGAATATTATAGAACGGTGAAAACACGCCGCCGGTCCCAGTTTCTTAAAAAAATCGCAAAAAACGATTTACGATTTTTTTGATTCCATCGGCTTTCAAAATGCTGCGCGTAGCTTTGCAGCGCTATGAAAACAAAACGGAATCAAACGGACCGGTCGGTCACCTTCTCATCACGGCGCCCGCCGGGGAGCGATCTGCTCCGCTTTTTCTTGTTCAGCTTGCTTATATCGGTACCGGTCTGTTTGGTTTCTTCATGCAGGCACCTGCCTGCCGACGCCATTCCGGACGACGAGTTCATAAGCGTCCCCGCAGACAGCGTATCATACACCATCGGGGTTCACGTAGCGGACAATATCTCGGACAGTACGCACATGGTAAGCAGGCTGGATCTTTTCATATACAAGGCCGACGGGATGAAGGAGCTCGACAGCTGGCAACACTTCGATGCTCTGCCGGACAGTATAACGATAAAAAGTACGGGGACTTCAAAAATCGCAGTGGCGATTGCAAACTCCCCGAGGAATTTCAACCGGACGGCCATAGAGAGGTACGACTCCATAGAACTGCTGTGCTATGAATTCGACGAGGATTCGCCGCAGATGCCGCTGATGAGCGGAGTCTGCAACCTCGAGAAAGGAAGCAGCCCGCAGCTCATCCTGACCCCGCTGATGGCGAGGGTGGTCCTCGCCGAGATAAGCAATACCATGAAAAATTATGTCAGGTTGGAAGAGCCGAGAATATGGCTGACAAACATGAATGCCGATGCAGAAGCTCTGCGTACCGGAGGCTTCCGGCCCTCGGAGTTCCTTTACGGGGAAAGAAAAACCAGGCTTCCCTATGATATAGGCATATTCGCCCAGAATCCAGGGACTGAGCTGTTCTGCTATCCCAACGACTCGCCGTCCTCCACCATAGGGACGCCGGCCACCGCTCTGATGCTCGAGTGCGAGATAAGCGGAAAGACCTGCCGTTTCCCCGTGGAACTTCCCCCGGTATACAGAAACTCGACCATATACGTGGACATTACCGTGAACGGCCCTGACGATGCCGAAAGCTCCACCTATTAGAAAATGGACAATGCGCTCTTTGAAAATCCAATAATCTTGACTACCTTTGCAAGCCCAAGCAGGGAGTTTAGCTCAGCTGGTTTAGAGCACCTGCCTTACAAGCAGGGGGTCATTGGTTCGAGTCCAATAATTCCCACAACAGAAAATCAAGCACTTACAGTTTATAGGTGCTTGTTTTTTGTCTTTCGGCGAAAAATTCTTAGTTTAGCCGATTAAGATGCTTTTATGAAAAAAATCGCAGCGCTTACCATGGTCAGGAATGACCGGTTTTTCCTGAAAAAATGGGTGGATTACTACGGCCGCGAACTCGGGAAGGAGAATCTGCACATCTTTTTCGACGGGCTGGATCAGGAAATAGAACCCTTCTGCGAGGGGACGAAAACCCAGTTGGTAAGCCAGATTCGCGGCAATATAGTTTCCACCGACAAAGAGCGGATAGTGTTCCTTTCCGAAAGGGCCGCCGAATTGCTTGCTTCCGATTATGACATAGTCATCGGCGTGGATGTCGATGAGTTTATCGTCGTCGACCCCAAGACCGGAAAGAGCCTGAGAGAGTATTTGAGCGAAGCCCGGATACGGACATCCATTTCGGCTCTCGGCATGGACTTCGGGCAGAAAATCGGAGAGGAGGGAGACATCACCGACGAATTGCCATTCCTGAATCAGAGGCAATACGCCCGAATCGGCACCCGCTACACCAAGCCCTCGGTCATCTCACGCCCCTGCCGCTGGGGTTCGGGCTTTCACCGGATTAAGCGCCATAACTTCCATATAGCCAAGGACCTGTACCTTTTTCACTTCGGTTATTTTGACAAAAGACTGACGGAGGAACGCATGAACGATGCAGACAGGCTCTCGCAGGGCTGGGGGAAACACATGGAGAGAAGAGCGAGGACCATACGGCTTGCCACCGAATGCAAGGCCCGCGATTTCGATGTGTGGGCCCGTTTCGCCCGCATATGCCAGACCATGGTCAGACAGCCCCACTCATGGAACAAGCCGGCGATGTTCAACCTCAACATCCTCGTGCGGATACCGGAGCGCTTCCGCGACATCGTCTGAATCGCTCATACGGACAATCAGCCCCCCTTTCAGGAGCGTAAAACGTGCGCTTACAGACGCAGGGATTTAACCTCCTGACGGCCATTCACGTTCAAGCGGCATATCAGTTTCAGAATCAGCTGCACCGCAACTGGTATATAATAGTTTGTACTGCAAGGGGCAAGCACAATCGCCTCGGCGAACCAAGGCTCCGATTTGAAATAATCCAGTTTGTGAATCCACGTGTACCACGCTACCCTGAACAGCAGTGAGGGTCCTGCCACTTCGGCAGGAGTTCCATTCAAATCAGGTGCGAAGTGCTTGTACAGGTCCAGCATGTTCTCGCAAAACTGGATGTGTCGCTTTCGCTTGTCCTGGAGGGTGTGGGCGAGAGGATTGCTCCTGTCGTAGCGGTAGAGATATTCCCGCAGGTGGAAGACTGTGCGGGAATACCAGATGAGCTGAATCGAAGCATAGATATCCTCATAACATCCACAGGGGGCAAAATAAATGGGCTGCCCGGTATAAACGCTTCGCTTGAAACATTTTATGTGCAGATAACCCATTGACTTCCCATTAATGATATTGAGAATGAATCTGTCTCTCCCGCAGTCCGAATAGTCCTTCTCTCTCTTGTACGAAGTCCTGGCGGGATACTCTTTTACAAGATCGAAATAAATCAAATCCGCATCCGTTCTTTCCGCCGCAGACGCCAATTTCCCGACCGCCGAAAGTTCAAGGTAATCATCCGAATCGACATGAAGCACATAATCTCCGACGGCATGCTCCAGTCCCGTCTTCCTTGCGGCCGGAAGTCCCGCGTTTTCTTTGTCCACCAGAACTATCCGAGGTTTCAGATGACTGTATTTCGTGTCTATCAAGGCCCTCAGAAGTTCCATGGACCTGTCTTTCGTCCCGTCATTGACGAAGATAAACTGGATATTGTCGTAGGTCTGGGCAAACAATGACTCGGCACATCGTTCGATGTACCTTTCCACGCCGTACACGGGGACAATAACGGAAAACGACGGGTGAAGAGTCACAGCTCGAAAGATGATTTTTCCGGAAAGCGGCTCTCGAATGAATCTATAATCGCATTCCTCAGTTTCTCGAACCTGCCCTTTCCCATCTGCACGTCATTGAGGCACAGCAGGTCTCTGTCTGGTGAGCAGATCGCCTTTTTCACCTTGCCCACGGATGCCGTGCCGAGAGAGATATGCTTTTTCGAAAGTTTGGAATTATCGACCATCCCTTTATAAAAAAGATAATCGGTAAAAAAGTACTGATTCACATTGCAGGCCTCCCTGACCATAGTCTGGGACGAGAGAATTTCCTGCCCGACCTGCTCATAAACGGCCTTCATCTCGCTTTTCAGCATGGGCGTACAGATATGCTGCGGACGCAGGAAACACAATGAAGGTCTCATATTCAGCGCCTTGCGGGCAAGTCTGTCCGAAGTTCTCGTAATCTGCCTGAACATTCCCCTGCAAAGAAGGTGTCTGGAAATACCGACGCGCACCTTGCCGCCAGCGAAGAAAGATTCCGGCCGGCATGGCCTCACGGGGAAAAGGTCGTCATTGAAATACAGAAACTGCTCATCCAGGCCTGGGATATTCTGAAAATGGGTTTCGATAGGGTTGCAGTTGAATGTCGGCAGCAGGGATTCGGGGATAAAATCCTTGTGCAGTACGACATGGCACTTCTCCCTGTTTATCCAGGCAGGCACCTGGCTCTCGTGGGACACCGCCAGATATACCCTTCTGATGAAAGGCATATTCTTCTCTATGCCCCTCATCAAATATTTCAGTGTCCCCCAGTCCCGGAAACGCTTTTCCAGCAGCGGACGACGGGTGTATTTCTCATAATCGGCCCTCCACACAGGGTCATTGCCGTCCACATATGCAATAACGATATCCATAGGTCAGATTGCGCGGTAATAGTTTCGGAGCCAAAGATAAGCATTTTCGCCGAGACGGCATCAGTCTTTCACAGGCAGATGTCCGCCGTCATGGATGACGGCTATCTTGTCTTCAGGAATCTCGTAGCGGTTTACGCCGGTGCGCGGATACTTGAAATCCGGATCGGGAATTCTCCAGTTCGGTCCGTAGTGGTCTTCTAGGAAAGCTGTCGCAGAGTCCATGACCGGCAAGGTCGTGTTTTCAAAAGGCACATAATGCGTCTTCTTGCTCACCGGAGAGTGACTGACAAGCACCTTCAGGCCGCCTTTCAGGGCTATGGAGTCCTTTATGCCTCTGCATCCGTCCTGCGGATAAAACTCAGTCCCGTAATAGCCGCCCTCACCGTCGGGATACAGATAAAACAGGTCTATATGCACCGATTTATAGCTGAAGGTGTCTTCCCTGCCGAATTTCCCCCCGTCCACAAGAATCTGCCTCCTGTGCCTGAAACCATTTTCCAGCAGGATACGGTACACGCCGGAATAGTCCTCATCGGCAAAAAGCGCTATGTCTATGTCGAAATCGTGCGCGATGAAACCTTTTTCGCGCATGGAGCCCAGCAGGGTCCCGTAATGGAGGGAATACGGAACGCCGCAGGTCCGCATTGCGCCGTCCACGATGCCAAGGGCCTTTAGTCCGTAGCGCCGCAGGATGCGCCGTTTACGCGGGTCGATATATACCTTATGCCAAAATTCTTTTAAACTCATCATAACAAGTCTCGTCTCGTTTCGTTTCATCCATGCTGTCCATGAGGCGCCGGTACATGCCGGCCAGGTCGACAGACGCTTCCCAGCCGAGACCGCGAATCCTCGAACAGTCCAGGCGCAGCCGGCTTTCCGGAGGATAGACGGACTCGTGACCACTTTCGGTCACCACATCGACGGGGCGCTTCCCAAGCCCGGCGACAAGCTCCGCCATCTGCCTGACAGAGCAGAAGGTGTCTTCGTTGGCGACATTGTACGCAATGCCGCATTCTCCCCTGAGCAGCAGATAGAACAAGGCCGTAACGGCATCTACGGTATAAATATACGGTTTTGCGGAGCGCCCCGGAGTGTGCAGCACTATATCCTTGCCGCCCAGGGCGCTTTTGGCGAACTGGACGAATACCCGCCTATCGGACTCCGCAACGCCCGGGCCGAAAGTCTGCGTGAGACGGGCAATCACCACAGGAACGCCGTACTCGGAGCAATAGGCCTTGCAGAGGCTCTCCGCCATGCGCTTTGCCATAGGATAGGAACTTCTCGGTTGCAGCGGGTCCACGAAGCCCTGACAGGATTCGCTGATGAGGACATCCTCGTGAATCTCTCCGTACACTTCGATTGAAGACACGAAAACGATTTTCCTGGCGCCTCCGTACCGCAGGGCATGCTTCAGGATTTTTTCCGTCCCGTGCAGTATGGCCCCGGCAGTCTCTACCGGGTGGTCGCAGAAAAAGGACGAGGCGGTAGGAGAAGCGCAGTGAATCACGTAATCCGCTCCGGGACACGGGATAGGCTCGTTTGCCAGGTCGCATGTAAAGAGACGCAGATGCTCCGATTCAGCGCCCACGGCATGTTCCAGTTTCCGCCTGTCGCGTCCGAGCGCATATACCGTCAGGCCGAGCCCGTTCAACATGTCTGCACGGAGCAGCGCACGGACGGCCAGGCTGCCGACAAGACCTCCGGCTCCGGTCACGAGGACAGATGCCCCGCGAAGTTTCCCCATATCGGGAATCGCCCCGGCCATGGCGTCTATATCGCGCGACAGCAATTCTTCATTCATATCTCAAAGCCGAAAATCTGATAGTTGTCGTTGATTTCCTGCAGGGTCTTGAACATGTAGAAGTCCGCGGGCGTCGTGATTTTGATGTTGGACGGAGACCCGGGCACCAAGTGCATGTCGTATCCGTACTCCGTCATCATGGAGCAGGAGTCGATGAAATCGTGCCTCCCCTCTGCTGCCGCCCGCCTGTGTGCGGCCAGTATGTCGCCGAGTATGAAACACTGGGGAGCGCGCACTATATATGAATCTTTCCGCGGCGGGATGTCCAGTGTCCCGTCATCATTCCTGATGATGAACGTTTCGCTGCTCGGTATGCATGTGATGGCATTCCCGTACTCCCGCACGGCAGCGATGCATTCCGAAATGACCTCCTTTTCCACCAAGGGGCGCACACCGTCATGAATCAGCACGATGCTGTCTTCGGAGGCATGTGCGGCGGCGGCCGAAAGGCCGTTGAATATGGAATCCTGGCCGGTCTCTCCGCCGGGCACTATGTCCACGACTTTTCCTATGCCATAGCTCTTGACGAGTCTTTCAAGGTAGGGAATCCATCCGGAAATGCAGGAAACGACTATTTTGTCGATTTCGCTGTGCTCATTGAAGATTTCGAGGGTATATATGATGATGGGTTTCCCGTTGAGTTTGAGAAACTGTTTCGGACATGAAGCCACGTTCATTCTCTGGCCGGTCCCTCCCGCGAATATTACGGCGATGTTCATGTATGGATGAATAATATGCAAATGTAGTGAAAAACAGGGAACTTTCCTTGAGGCCGGCATAACGAAAACGCAGGACCGCAATGCAGTCCCGCGTAGGAGAGTGTGTCCCCGACAAACTTTGTCAGAAGCGGTCCTCAGAGGAGACGGTGAGCTTCTTGCGTCCGTGACGGCGGCGTGCGGCGAGCACGCGGCGGCCGTTGGGAGTGCTCATGCGCTCACGGAATCCGTGCTTGTTGACTCTCTTGCGGTTTGAGGGTTGGTATGTACGTTTCATATCTAATTTGTTAATTATTCAAAAACGGGAGGGCAAAGTTAGTATTTTCTGACCTCAATTACAAATTTTTCTTCAAAATAATCGTCTTTAAGCCATTCCGATATGCTCCATACCCTGATGGACGAAGAAGGATAAGCGTACTTTCGGCAGAAATCAGAAATCTCAGAGTGCACATCCCCGCCCTTGAGGCAGATGATGCCGTGCCTGAACTTCCCCCTCACCCAGGGGAAAAGTTTGGAGAGCGTGGCCACGGCCCTTGTCACCACCCAGTCGAACGATTCTCCGAGAGCCTCCGCCCTCGCATTCATGCATCGCACATTGCCAAGCGAAAGCCCGGCTGCCACGGCCCCTGCCACCGTCAGCTTCTTTCCCACGGAATCGCAGAGCGTAAATGAAGTATCGGGGTATTCCATCGCGAGCGGAATGCCCGGAAAGCCGCCGCCGGTGCCCAAATCGAGCACCGAGGCCCCGTCCCATACGCCGGCAGGATAGTGCAGTTCGAGATATCTGGCAATCGCCAGCGAATGCAGTATGTGATGCCCGTACAGGGCGTCTATATCCTTGCGCGACACCACGTTTATGCGCTCGTTCCATTCGCGGTACAGGGCGACGGCCGTGGCAAAGTCCGCTTCCCGGCTTCTCATTGCGCCTCTATCAGCAGGACTGCGCTCTGGAAAGGACGCTTGAGGTCCATGTTGAGCCCTGCATTCATAAGGTAATCTCCGCCGAACACTTTGCCGTCGCCCCAGAAGGACTTGCGCTCAGGGCAGAGCTCGGTCACTTTGTAGCGCAGAGCAGGATCAAGCCCGTCCATTCTGAACTCGGGGACAGGAGCGCGTCCGCCGTACTGAAGGCAGAAAGCGAAGAGCACGGCCCGCCTGCCGTCTTTCGAGACATAGGACATGGCATAGTGATTGCCCTCGTAAGGCGAGCCTATACGGTAAAGGTCCCCGTCGAAGACTATGTCGCGGAACTCCTTGTAGGCTGCCAGATAATTCCTGACATACTCTTTTTCCTCATCGTTGAGCAGCTTCGGCTGTATCTCCATGCCCAGACGGGCACTCGCGGCCATGTCGCAGCGGAACTTGAGCGGGGTCATGCGTCCTGTCTGGTGGTTGGGCGAAGCGGAAATGTGGGACCCCATCATCTGGGCAGGATATATGAAACTGGCACCGTACTGCATGTAGGCGCGGCAGAATGCATCCGTATTGTCGCTGGTCCATACTTCATTGGCCCAGCTCATCACTCCGTAGTCGACCCTTCCGCCTCCTGACGAGCAGGACTGGAGAAGCACTTTAGGGTATTTCGCCCGCACTCTCTCGAGCACGTTGTAGTATCCTCTTATGTAGTCCACCCAGAAATTGGCCTGATGGCTCTCGTAATCCGAACCCACATTGTACACATGCCTGTTGCAGTCCCATTTGATGTAGTCTATGTCGCCGAGCTGCATGGTCCTGTCGAATACCCCGAACACGAAATCCTGCACCTGCGGATTGCTGAGGTCGAGCAGCAGCTGATTGCGGGCCGGATAGGCCTCGCGCCCTTTCTCCACGACCACCCATTCCGGATGTTTTTCATACAGACGGGACTTGGGATTCACCATTTCCGGCTCTATCCATATACCGAATTTAAGTCCCTTGGCATGGGCATAGTCGGCAAGATACCCTATTCCCTCGGGAATCTTCTCGGCATTCAGCTCCCAGTCTCCGAGTCCTGCCTTGTCGTTGTTGCGCGCATACTCACCCGTGCCGAACCACCCGTCGTCTAGCACGAACATCTCGAGCCCGAGCGAAGCGGCGTCGTCTATCATGTCGGTGAGCGTCTTGGTGTTGAACGCGAAATAGGCTCCCTCCCAGCTGTTCAGCAGGGTCGGGGTATGCATGGACGCATCATACATGCCGTATCTGCGCGCCCAGTCGTGCAGGTTGCGGCTGGCCTGGCCGGCCCCGCGGAGGCTGTAGGTCCACACCATCTCAGGGGTCACGAATGTCTCCCCCTTGCCTAAGGTGTATTCCGCACCGGAAGGATGTATGCCGGAGAGTATGTAAAGATGTCCGGCCTCGTCCATCTGGAAATTCATTTTGTAGTTGCCGCTCCAGCGAAGCGCCCCGGCGATGACTTCCCCGTTGCGCTCGTCCAGCACTTCGGACCCCATGCTCAGCATGAACGAAGGGTTGGAACGCTGGCTGGTGCGCACACCGTCGCGCACCTCTATGGTCTTCACGCCGTGCGTAAGCACCTCCGTCTCCATATACATTTCATGGGCCCAGGCCCCGTGGAAATGCGTAAGGGCATATTTGGGGGCATAAACAGGCAGGCACGACGAATAATAGTCGCGCAGGATTATGCTCTTTTTGCCCTCGTTGACGATTTCGGAATGCGCCGTTATGATGTCTTCCGCCTCGTAGGCATCGAATACCAGCCTGACAAGCAGGGGCTGTTTGGAGTCACGCAGCAGCACCGTGGTGCGGACTGCCCCGTCAGGGAGGGTCTCCGAAGAATGCGATTCATAAAGCAGCTCCGTATTAAGCCCGCCGTCAGGCCAGGTGACGGCAAGGGCAGGTTCATAGACGAAACGCCCGCCCGCAGCAGGATACATCTGCAAGGCTCCGACGGAATGCGAATCCGTATAGGCGTTGTATCCGGCGAAGTCTCCGGCATTTGCGATTTTGGGGCCGTAATGCCTGAAATTCAGCGGCCTCCCCTGCTTGCCCACCATAACGAGCGAGGTATTGCCGGTATCTACGCTGATGTAGTGCCAGTCGGCCGAAATGGCCTGGAAAGAAATTCCCAAGGCCGCGATGATGATGATTACTGCATTTTTCATTTTATCGAGAATTATTTTCGCCCTGCGGATACGGGTCCGTACAGTATTGAGTTCCAGTCCCGTTTCCTCAGCTATTTCCTTGTATTGCATGCCTTCTATAAGGCGTTTGCGGGCCACGTCCCGGTAAAGCTCCGGCAGCCCGTCCACAAGCCCCTCGCTTTCCTCCCGCGCCTCGGTTTTTATTATGCCCTCGAGGGCATCTTCGGCTCCGTTTCCTATGGAATCCACCGCATTGAGGGCCCCGGGGTCGCCGTCGAAGGAGATGCACCCGCGCTGCCGCCGCATCTCCTGGTCTATGACATCCAGCGCCGTATTGCGGGCTATACGCTTCAGCCACACCTCGAAGCGTCCGAGGGCAGGGTCGTATGTACCTATCTGCCTGAACGCTTTCTCGAAGGTCTTGGAACAGATATCTTCTATATAGAAGCGGTCGAGGTGTTTCATGCTCGTGCGCAGATAAGTTCGGACCGAACCTATGTTCGCATCCCACAGTGCCGTAAAGGCCGTGCCGTCGCCTATGATGGCACGCCGCACCAGTTCATCAATGTGCTTCGAGCCAGTTTGAGCCATAATTGCATTCTACAGTAAGCGGAACATTCAGCGCGGCAACGCCCTGCATTTCTTCCACGAGCAGGCCGCGCACCGCATCCGTCTCCGTGCGCGGCACTTCCAGCAGCAGTTCGTCGTGGATTTGCAGCACCATGCGCGCTTTCAGGGAAGATTCGCGAAGGCGCCTGTCCACAGACACCATCGCAAGTTTGATTATGTCGGCGCTCGTTCCCTGTATGGGGGCATTGACGGCATTGCGTTCCGCGAACGCCCTCACCGTGGCATTGCCGCTGACAACGTCCGGAACATAGCGCCGTCTCCCGAAAAGGGTCTGCACATAACCCTTCTCGCGTGCCCCGGACAGGGTTTCGTCTATCCACGCCCTTATGCTGGGGAAAGAATCGAAATAGTCATCTATGAGCTTCTGGGCCTCGCTGCGGGAGCAGGCCAGGTTCTGCGCCAGGCCGAAAGCGGATATGCCGTACATGATGCCGAAATTGGCGGTCTTGGCGATGCGCCTTTGCTCTGCAGTCACTCCGGACACAGGCACGCCGAATATCCTCGAGGCCGTGGCGGAATGTATGTCCGTCCCCTCCCTGAATGCCTCGCACAGATGCGCATCGCCGCTCAGATGGGCCATGATGCGCAGCTCTATCTGCGAATAGTCCGCGCTCATGATTACTGAAGACGAGTCTTCCGGCACGAAGGCCTTGCGTATTTCCCTGCCCTGGTCGGTGCGTATGGGGATGTTCTGGAGATTGGGATTGGAGCTCGACAGCCGTCCTGTGGCGGTAAGGGCCTGATTGAAAGTCGTATGCACCCTGCCGTCGAGCGGACTTACCCACGAGGCGAAAGGTTCTATGTATGTGCCGAGCAGCTTGCGCAGGCCACGGTAATCCAGGATAGCCTCTATCACAGGGCTGCGGTCCGAGAGTTCGGACAGGGTCTTTTCATCGGTCGGCCAGCTGCCCTTGCGCGGTTTCTTCGCCTTGGGGTCGATTGCCATCTTTTCAAACAGCAGCTCGCCTATCTGTTTGGGAGAATTGACATTGAGATTCGGGTCTCCCGCGATTTCCCGTATCTGCGCCTCCCTTGCTGCCGCCTGAGAGCGCAGTGTGCCCGCAAAACTGTCGAGAGTGCCGAGATCCACTTTGACTCCAGCCTCTTCCATGCGGCAAAGTACCTTTATCAGCGGCTCCTCCATGCCGTCATACAGCTCGCGCAGCCGTTTGTCGCAGCCGTCAAGGGCTTCGAACAGCGCATCCGCAAGCGGGATGAGCGCCGCTGCTTCCCTGCTGCGGTCGGCAGACACATCCGAAAACAGCGAGGCTTCCTCATCTGCCGCGCAAAGCTCCGCCCCGAGAACGGAAGACACCATGTCTTCCAGTTTGTGGCTGCTCTCCGGGTTGAGCAGATAGTGCAGTATCTCGACGTCCTCCAGCCTGCCGCGAACTTCTATCCCGCCGAGGGACAGCGCCCGCATCTGCGCCTTAAGAGAAATTCCCGTCTTGGTCACGGAGGCGTCGGCAAGAATGTCCCGGAACTCCGCAGGCTCGCCGAATGCCACGCCGCTGCCATCGGACACGTACAAAAGGCCGTCGGCAAGATGCATGGCGATGCGGCTCCCCTTCACTTCCGACGCAGACACTGGCTTCACCTCTATTTCCCTTGCCGCCGCCCCGGCAGAGGGCCTGCCGCCTGAAAGCGCAGGAGAAATTTTCGCAAGAAGCCGCCGCAGGGATGGAAACTCGAATTCACTGAAAAGCGCATCGGCCTCCGGGGTCAGGACGAGGGAGAGTCTCATGTCCTCCGTTTTCGTGTCCACGGTAAGATCCGTCTTTATGGTAACCAGCTCACGTGAAAGCGCCATGTGGTCTTCCGCAGCACGGAACAGGTCCTGCTGGCGCGGGGTGAGTTCGTCAAGACGGGCGTATATTCCTTCCACCGAGCCGTATTTGCGCAGCAGCTTGGAAGCGCCCACGGGGCCTACCCCCTGCACTCCCGGCACATTGTCGGAGCTGTCTCCGCAAATCGCCAGCATGTCTATCACCTGCCGGCAGCTGTCTATGCCCCATTTTTCGCAAATCTCCCTTTCGCCCAGCACCTCGTTGTCCGCCCCGGACTTTCCCGGCCTGTACTGGAAGATGCGGGGCGACACCAGCTGTCCGTAATCCTTGTCGGGGGTCACCATGTACACGTCCATGCCCTCGGAGGCGCAGCGCACGGCGACGGACCCTATCACGTCGTCAGCCTCGAATCCTGGAATCATCAGCACCGGCATGCCGAGCGAGCGGACTATGGCCGTAAGCGGTTCAAGGGCATCTATCACCAGTTGAGGAGTCTCCCCCCGGTTTGCCTTGTACTCCGGATAAAGGGCGTTGCGGAAAGTCCCGCCCGGAGGGTCGAAGGCGACGGCGATATGGGTAGGCTTCTCCCTGTCCACCAATTCCAGCAGGTATTTGGAAAATCCGAAAAGTATGGAAGTGTCCACACCCTTCGAGTTCACCATGGGCCTTCCGAGAAAGGCGTAGTACATTTTGAAGACAAGCGCGTGGCCGTCGATAAGAAAAAGTCTCATAAGGCGCAGACAAAGTTAAGAAAAATTTGGCTTTTTACAGATTTTGCCTTACATTAGTAGTCTGACATTGCAATTTCTCGGATTATACCACATTTTTTTCACAAAATAAACTCTATGATTAAACAATCCTCTCCCACACGATTTGCAGCCATTGCAATCGTACTCGCAGCGCTGACGGCCTGCGGAGAAAAAGGGCCCCAGCCCGAAGATCTTGTGGACGTGACCCTTTCCGCCACACTCAACGCATTCGAGTACTCTCCGGAGTCCAGGGCTTCGGTATCGAACCTGACCCCCGCATGGGAGACCGGAGACGAAGTCTCGGTCTATGACGGATTCCAGGCCGGCAAATTCAGCGTCTCAGCTTCGGGAAGCACGGCGGCCCTCACCGGACAGGCCTCATTCGGAGCTGAATTTTACGTAGCCGGCTTCCCCGCCGCTGCCGTAAAGTCCATCACCAGCTCCGCTGCAACGATAGAACTGCCCGCCGCCCAGAGCGCCGGCAAGCCTGCTGTCATCGCGGTAGGCAAAGGAACTGCCGAATCCAAAGTCATCGACATGAAAAATGCCGTCGGCTACATCGAGTTCACTGCCAAAGAGAACCTCGCATCCGTGAGCATAAGCACCACCGACGCTTCCGCACTTGCCGGAGAACTCAGCGTCAACCCCGAGACAGGAAGGCTCAAGGAGGTCTCCGGAGCCAGCGAGATCACCGTCAGCGGCAACATCAGCGCAGGCAGCAGCTATCTCGTGGCGGTGGCCCCCACCTCCTACCAGGGACTCAGGCTCACCACCATCTCCACCAGCGGCGCCAGCACCATATATACCACCGCCCCCATCACCATCGACCGCGGCGTGGTGGCGCGCATCGACTCCGTGGCCACACAGGTAGCCCGCGAGTATGCCATAGCATCAGCCTCCGACCTCGTGGCCTGGGCAGCCCTGCGCGACCAGTTCTCAGCCGATGACAAGGTGACCCTCGAGGCCGACATCGACATGTCCGGCATCACGGACTGGACTCCCGTCAACTTCTCCGGCACCTTCGACGGCAAGGGACACTGCATCTACAACTTCGTGCAGCGCATAGAGTCCGCCAATGCCGGCTTCTTCGGCAACGTGGACGGCCCCGTCTCCAACCTCATCTTCGGTTCCAAGGACGGCAAGACCTATGACGGAACCAGCAAGATTATTTTCAGCGGCACCGAGGGCTGGCGCTATGTGGCCGCAATCGCAAGGCTCAGGGCAGACCTCACCAACGTCACCAACTTCATCAACGTAGAAATCGATCCGGGCAGCACCGCGAAGATTCGTGCCGCAGGACTCATCGCCATCGCCAATAAGGCCGGTATTCAGGTTACAGACTGTACCAACTACGGCAGCGTCAAGGCCGACCAGCCTGAAAAGACCGCCAACATGGAGACCATCTACGGCGGTCTCTGCTCCTGCTGCGACGGCGGTGAAGCCGGCGACATAATCTACTTCACCCGCTGCAACAACTACGGCGACGTATTCTCCTCCGACCCCTTCACCACCTGCGTAGGCGGCGTGCTCAGCAACTGCCCGAGCACCAAGCTCGCAGTGCTCGACGACTGCCACAACTACGGCAGCATCACCATCGCCACAGTCAACACTCCGTCCGACTACAAGGAAGGCTATGTGGGAGGCGTATCCGGACTGCTCAACGGCAACGGCACCTTCGGCATCGAGCTTAAGAACTGCACCAACGAGGCCGACATAATCGTCAGCGGCATCACCGTGGGCAATGTCGGAGGCATCGCAGGTCGCGTGACCTCCTGCAAGTACACCAACTGCACCAACAACGGCAATGTCCGCTTCGACGGCAACGTGACCGGAAAGGCCCTCCTTATCGGCGGCATCACCGGCGGCATCTACAAGGGCGGCACCATAGAGAACTGCACCAACAACGGTGAAGTCAGTTCCAACAAGAACCAGGTGTCCCGTCTCGGAGGCATAGTCAGCACCCTCAACTCCGGCACCTGCGTGGTCAAGGGATGCACCAACAACGGCAAATGCACCATAGCTCGCAGCGCCGCCAATACCAACTGGCAGTCAGCCGGCGGCATAGTCGGCTTCCAGGAGGCCTCCGATGCGGCTACCATCGAAAGCTGCACCAACAACGGAAAGGTATCCGTGGAGATGGAGAACAACACCACACACGTCAACCAGATACATGCCGGAGGAATACTCGGACTCTGCGTCAAGGCCTTCACTCTCAAGGGCAATGTCAACAATGGCGACGTCTCCGCCAACACTTCCGGAAGCGCTGAAACCTACGCCGGAGGCATCGCGGGCGAAATCAGAGACGCCACATCCACCGGCGACAAGTCCGTATGCGCTGTTTCCGCCAGGCATTACGCCGGAGCGGCTGCCGGAAAGAACGATGCCGTCATCGCTTCTCCCGTACTCGGAGGCAGCGTGAACGGAGTCGCCATCACTTCCTCCAACCTCAGCACACTGGCCGTAGGTCTCGGCAACCCTGCCACCGGAGCCACCCTTGCAAACTAATAAGGAATA
Source organism: Bacteroidales bacterium (assembly GCA_022508605.1). Classification (GTDB taxonomy): domain Bacteria; phylum Bacteroidota; class Bacteroidia; order Bacteroidales; family UBA932; genus Cryptobacteroides. The sequence continues at coordinate 41,393 of JAFLUX010000001.1, forward strand.
AATATATGAAGAAACTGATATTGCTGTTTCTGTCCGCGATGCTCCTGCTGCCGCTGTCAGCCTATGGCCAAAATGCCAGGGCCTTGCGCGGCAGGGTTGTGGACGAGAACGGAGAGCCGCTGCCAGGTGCGTCCATCATGGTGGAAGGCACCTCAACCGGATTCATCTGCGATGTGGATGGTAATTTTGAAATCAGCGGGACCAAGTTTCCCGTGAACGTAGTGGTTTCTTTCCTCGGTTATGCCGACAAGAACATGACCATCTACGGAAATGAACCCGCCCCCTTCATCATCGCCATGAGCGATGCTGCCAACTACCTCGACGACGTAGTGGTCGTCGGTTACGGAACCCAGAGTCGAAGGACGCTGACCACCTCGGTGTCCAAAGTCGACGGAGACGCCATCTACAATGCCCCCGTGGCATCCGTGGGAGAGGCCCTCAAGGGCAAGATTACCGGCGTGCGGGTAGCCACGAACAACGCGCTCTCCGGCGAGGCCCCGAGAATGCTCATCCGTGGCGGTTCGTCCATCAACCTGTCCAACGATCCCATTGTCATAGTGGACGGCATCCAAAGGGATTTGTCAGACATCAACCCCAACGACATAGAGTCCATGGAAGTGCTCAAGGACGCTGCCTCGGCAGCCATCTACGGAGCACGTGCATCCAACGGCGTCATACTCGTCACCACCCGCAAGGGCAATGTATCCAAAGGGGCGCAGGTGAGTTTTGAGACGCAGATAGGCCTTCAGCAGCCTTCACGCAAATGGAACATGATGAGTTCGAGGGAATACCTGTCTTTCATCAGGCCCACCATGTACGCCACCTTCAACACCATGCCCAGCACTCCAAACCCCACTTACGCCAGTTTCGTGGACGGCCCCTACAGTGCGGGTACGGGCAACGGAGAAGACTCGATCTACACCACCCGCTATGCCAATTCCTTGGATGACATTCCCGATGGATGGGAGTGGATGTACGACCCGATCGACCCCAGCAGGGTGCTCACCTTCACCGAGAGCGACTACCAGAGCCAGTGGTTCCACAACTCTCTCTGGCACAAGGAGTACATCGGAGTCAACGGCGGCAGCAAGGATATGAAGTATGCGGCCTCCCTGAGCTACATGGGAGATGACGGAATCGTGGTCATGAGCCATGCGAAAGCATTCACCGCCCACACCAATGCGAGTTTCAACATTTCCAAGAACCTCGAGGCTTCCACCACTTTCGACTATTCCCACACCGTAAAGAATCCTCTGACCGGCAACTACTACAACGCGATAGGACGAGGCATAACCCTCGCCCCTACCCACCGCGAATTCGACTCCGAGGGCCGCTGGCTCACAGGAGGCACGCACGTCGCCCAGCAGACTCCTTCTTTTTATGAGGCATTCTACGACCGCGAGGCCGCCAACGACCGCACCACTTTCAACATGAACATCAAGTGGAAGATAAGCGACGGACTCAGGCTCGTGGGCCAGTATGCCGTACACAACAATGACTACCGTGGCAGCTACTACGCCTACGGAGAGGTCAACGGCACTCCCAACTACTACGGCGGCACCAGTCGGTCTACCACCGAGACCAGGACCCAAACCTACCGCAACGACTTCCAGGCCTACCTCAATTATAAGAAGACCTTCGGCAAGCACAGCATAGATGCCATGGCCGGTACGGACTATATGCGCTGGAGGTACTGGTATCTTACGGCCAACGCCACCGGCTCCACTTCCGACAAGGTGCCCCACCTGCAGTCCGGAACCGCATTCACGGCGTCCAACAGGGACGAGGAAGAGGCCCTGCTCTCCTTCTTCGGCCGCGTCAACTACGATTTCTCAGGACGCTACATACTCTCCGCGACCGTGCGCTCTGACGGCTCATCCAAGTTCGCTCCCGAAAACCGCTGGGGTTTCTTCCCTTCCGGTTCTGCGGCATGGATCATCTCATCCGAGCCTTTCTGGCCCGTGTCCCCGGAAGTAATCAATCTTTTCAAGGTGCGCGCATCCTATGGTCTTACCGGCAACAACGGCATAGGCCGCTACGACACCTACGGTTCCTACACCACCGCCAATGTGTATGCCGGACAGAGCGTCACCATACCTTCGGCAATGGTGAACCTCGGGCTCAAATGGGAGACCACCTCTCAGCTCGACTTGGGTCTGGACCTGAGCTTCATGCGCGACAGAATTCGGCTCATGGCCGACTACTACAACAAAGTCACAAGCAACATGCTCATGGACGTGACCCTGCCCGACACCGGCACCTTCGGTTCCGCCAAGGCCAACGTGGGCAGCGCCCGCTTCTACGGCTTCGAAATCGAGCTCCACACCGCCAATATCGAAAAGCGCGACTTCAGCTGGACTACCGACTTCACCTGGTCATACAACCGCAACGAGGTGCTTGCGCTTGCCGATGAATACAAGTACACCGACCTCAACGGCAAGGATGCCTGGCGAATCGGCGGCTACACCATGTCCGAAAGCGGAGAACGCTTTGGCGGCACTGCGGTAGGCGAGCCTCTCGGGCGCATCTACGGCTACAAGATCGACCACATCATCCAGTCCGAGGCGGAAGCCGATGCGGCATACTACGACAACCTGGCCGCAGGCTACCGCCGCAGCGACGGCAAGAGCATACTCGGCCGCAAGGACGTGGGCGACTACGAGTGGAAAAACCGCGAAGGCTCAGCCCGCAGGTCTGACGGAAGCGAGCAAATAGATGCGGAAGACATGTTCTATCTCGGCAACGTAATGCCTTTCGCCAACGGCGGCATCGGCAATACAGTGCGCTGGAAGCGTCTGAGCTTCAACATCTATATGGACTATGCACTCGGACACTCCATCTACAACTACATGAAGAGCCGCATGTTCCAGAACAACTTCGGCAACTGCAACGCCAACGTGGACAAGATGGTGTATGACTGCTGGCGCTATCCCGGCGACCCCAACGCAAAGTACGCCCGCTTCTTCCCCAATGATCCCGACTTCGGCAACCGCAACTTCTCACGCGCTTCCGACTTCAATGTCGAAAGGGCCGACTACCTCTGCCTGCGCGACGTGTCCATCATGTACGACCTCCCCGACAAGTGGGTGAAGGGTGCAGGAATCAAGAAGATTACCGTCGGCATCAGCGGGAACACGCTTTACTACTTCACTGGCGTCAGCGGATCCATCTGCCCCGAGACCGGTATGGGTACGGCTTCCGACGACAGCTTCTATACTTCCGTCAGCACAGGAGCAAACGAGAACTCGAGCATAGCTCCTACCGCCCGCAAGTTCCTCTTCAACCTCAGGATATCATTCTAAAACGGAGGGAAGAATTATGAAAATAAAGAAACTGCTTACATATTTCACGATTTGCGCCGCAGCCGCGACCGCTCCTTCATGCGACATGTTCGACGGGCTTTTGGACATCACCCAGGACGGCGCCATATCTTTCAGCAACATGTGGCAGGATGCCAATGACGTGGTCACATCCACCAACGGCATCTACTACCGCATGAGGTCCTGTTTCGTGCAGGACGAATGCAACGTGTTCTACTGGGGCGAAGCCCGCGTGGGCGAGTACATGTGGGGACCCGGCCTGGACGCCAAGGCCACCGACGCCAACAAGCGTGCCGTGCTCCTGAGCAACATGACCGGAGCCACGGGTTCGTGCAGCTGGTCCGCCCTGTACACCACCATAGACCAGGCGAATCAGGTCATAAAATACGCCCCCACAGTGGAGATGAACGAGGCCACGCGCGAATATTGCCTCGGGCAGGCCTATTTCGCACGCGCCTACTGCTATTTCTGGGCGGCGCGGCTCTGGGGCGACGTTCCCATGAACCTCGTGCCGGTAGAAGGAACCAACCAGCCCGAGACCTATCCGGAGCGCACTCCGAAAGCCGATGTGTATGCACAGATAGGAATCGACATCGAAGAGGCCCGCAAGCGTTCGGCCCAGCTCGGCAGCGACGCCTACTTCGCAACTGCCGCGGCAGTCAACATCCTTGATGCCGAATACAGTCTCTGGATGTACGCCGCACAGAACGGAGGAAATGCATATCTCGACAGGGCCGGGGATGCCATAAACGCCCTCGGAGTGAACCGCAGCAAGCTCTCCGACAACTATGCGGACATCTTCGACCGCACCAAGAAGAAGGGCAAGGAAGTGATTTTCGCCCTGCGCAACGATCAAGGCGAGAAACTTACCGGAGGCTACTACCTCTACTTCTATCATCCCACTTCCGCGGTCGACGGAAAGTATGTCAACAACCCCGTCCCCGTGAACAAGACCCAGTGGTGGAGCTATTCGCAGAACTTCGTGGACATACTCCAGGCAAGCGAGAAAGACAACAATGACAGGCGCGTGGCCACCAACCTCGGCATAGGCAACTACGGAGCCGGAGACGGCCGCGTGCTTTCCTGGCCCAACAAGTTCCTCGGAGAAATGACGGGTTCTCTCGTCACCCTCGACTGCGACCTTCTCTATTACCGTCATGCACTTGCGGTGATGCTCGATGCGGAACTGAAGTACTACCGCCAGGACTACGCGGGCGCCCTCGCGTCGCTCAACATCATAGCCGACCGTGCATACGGCAAGTCCGTCTACACCTCAGCGACGAAAGACGACGTGCTCCAGGCACTCTGCAACGAGTACTTCCTGGAATTTCCTGCGGAAGGCGTAATATGGTGGGCTCTGATAAGGCTCGGCAAGATATGGGATTACAACCCCGATCTGAAGGCCAAGCAGGCCAGCAACCCCAACATTCTGCTCTGGCCCCTGACCAACAGCGCCATCAATCGCAACAACAAGCTCAAACAAACCGAAGGATGGAGTTAGCATTATGAAATACAGAATAACAAATATGATTTGCGTGCTGCTCGCCTTAGGCGCCTGCAGCAAGATTAGCGAGCCGGCCCCCGTGGAAGACACCCTCAGGGTCGTGCTCTCCCCTGCCCTCGGAACCATACAGGCCAATGGCCGCACAGCGGACGACAAGTCCGAGTACGAGGCCGTGGTAAAGGTCTACAGGGGCAGCGCCCTTGCGGACGACCTCAGCTGGACAGCAGAACTGGTGGACGACCCCTCCTGGATAGATGATTTCCAGAGCTCTGTGAGGATGGAAAGCCTGTTCACGGACATGTATTCCGGCAAGGACTACACCATCGCCGAGAGCGGCATCATCATGGCTTTCAAGCCCAATTCCGGCAGCAGCCGCACGGCGACGCTCCGCTTCAAGCTATCCGACGGCAGCACCGTCGACTTCAGGATAAGGCAGAAGGGAGAGATACCCGATGACGTGCACATCGCCAGCACCGACGACCTGCTCGCGTGGGTGGCCGACCAGTCCGAATGGTCAGATGCCGACTGCATCTATCTCGATGCCGACATAGACATGGATGGCGTGGACTGGAAGCCCATCAATTTCAGCGGCAAGTTCGACGGACAGGGCCACTGCATCTACAACTTCGTGCAGAATGCCAACGAGGAAAGTTTCGGCTTCTTCGGCATCATGTCCGGAAGCGTCAGCAACCTCATCTTCGGCTCTTCCGACGGAAAAAACTATGACGGCGAGAGCGTCATAAACTTCTCCGGCACGGGCGGAAAATATCATGTGGGCATGATTTCCCAGTGCCAGGGCGATGTGACCGACGTGACCAACTTCATGAGCATCAAGATTTCCACCGACAGCGGGGCCAATCTCTACGCCGCACCGCTCATCGGCACCGTCAACGTGGCTGGCATCACCATAAAGAACTGCGTCAACTACGGAGACCTCACTGCTCCCACGGCAGACAATACTTCCGGCAAGGAATCTCTTTACGGAGGCATACTCGCCCGCTGCGAACCCGGCTCCGGGGCCGCCATAGACGTGACAGGCTGCAAGAACTACGGCAACATCATCAGCCAGGATCCCTTCACAACGGCCATAGCCGGCATAGTGGCAAACACTCCCAGCGGCCACTTCGTGCGCATCACGGACTGCGAGAACTTCGGCAACGTCGCCATCAACTCTTCCGCAGCGCCCGACGGCTTCAAGGAAGGTTATGCCGGAGGCATAGGAGGCCTGCTCCGCGGCAATACCGACGGTGTGGTGGTACGCAACTGCGTCAACCATGCTGACCTGAGCGCCAGCGGGAGCACCCTCGGCGACTTCGGAGGCATACTCGGTCGCGGACGCCCCGCACTGATTGTCGACTGCGTCAATGAAGGTTCCATTACTTTCGACGGCAGCGGTACCGCACAGGGCCTGCTCATCGGTGGCATCAGCGGCGGCATGTACGACGGCGGCACCATCGAAGGCTGCACCAACAAGGGAGCGATACTCTCCAACAAGAGCACCGTACACCGCATGGGCGGCATCACCGGCACCATGAGTTCCGGTGTCTGCACCGTGAAGAACTGCACCAACGAAGCCCCCATATCCATCATACGAAGCACGCCCAACTCCAACTGGCAGGGCATAGGAGGCATCTGCGGCTATCAGGAGAACTCCGATGCAGCCACTATCGAGGGCTGCACCAACAAGGGAGCCATAACCATCATCTGCCCGAGCAACACCACTCATGTCAACGGCATCGGGGCAGGCGGCATCATGGGGACCTGCAAGCTCAACATGAACTTCAGCGGCAATGTCAATGAGGGCGATGTCACCGCCACTATAGACGGCGAAGTGGAGAAGTTCGCCGGCGGCCTGGTAGGTTACAATTACGCTGCAAGCTGCAAATGCACTGGTGACAAGGTGCGTGCGGCGGTCAGTTGCACCACAGCCGGCATACTCGTCGGAAGCAATGCAGGCAGCTTCAGCGGATGCTCCGCAGCCGGCAGCGTTAACGGCACGAGCGTCGGCAGCGACAATCTCGTCAGCCTTGCGGCCGGCGTCAACAAAGGCACAATCAGCGGCACTGTGATATGGTAATGAAAAAAGCACTGAAATTACTTTGGACTCTTCCCCTCGCGGCACTTCTTTTCGCTTGCGAGGGGGCCGAGCCCGAACTGCCCGTATTCACGCCGCCGGAAGACGGTGGCGGCGATCAAGAGAAGCCTGAATTGTCTTTGGAGCCTGCCGAATGCAACAACAGGGTTGTCGCGCACCGCTGCGGCGCCAAGGAAGCCGGCCTGCCGGACAATTCCCTCGCCGCCCTCGAATATGCGATGAGGCTCGGCTGCTACGCCGCCGAAATAGACATCTATTACACATCCGACAACAATGTGATAGTACACCACGGCAGTTCCGGCAAGGTGAACGGACTCTTCCCCTCCCAGCACACCCTCGAACAGATAAGGGCCGCGGGCAAACTCTCCAACGGAGAGGAAATCCCCACGCTCGAAGACTTCCTCGACGCGGTGTGCGTCAAGGGCAACTGCACCCGTCTCTGGATAGAGACAAAGAACATCACCAATGAAGAGCTGCTGCCGTCCGCTCAGGAAGCTGCAATAATCAACGGCGTAAAGAGGTCCCTTGAAATCATAGCCGAAAAAAAGGCCGAGAAATTCGTGGAGTTCAACGGCACCGGGCGCTCGGCCGTATTCAAGCAGATATATCCCCTGATCAAGGCCAAGGGCTACAGCTGCTCCATGGCCACGGCCAACTCCGCCGCCACCATGAAATCCAACGGCTATGAGTGGAGCAACTACGACGTCACGTCCAAGTCGGCCTCCGACATCGCCGGCATCGTCGCCGACTATCAACAGTATTCGGTGTCGCTGAGTCTTTACAACATAGACACGGATGAGCTTCGCAGCGCCTGCTCTCCCCATAAGGAGAAAGTGAAGGGACTGATGACAAACTATCCCAGGGCCCTGATGGGCGCGATTAATTGGTAACAAACTGAAACATTATTCAACATAACCACCATGTCATTAATTATTAACGATTTGACTAATAGGGGCAGGTATGAAACTCCCATTTGCCGAGTATATTCCATGACCCCGGCCGCAGTCATCTGCGGCAGCCTTGAACAGCTTCTTCCGGAAGGATTCTCCGGTTTCGAGGATGTCGATGATTGGGATGATTAAACAAAGGAGATGAGCGATGAAAAGAATTGTTTGCATCATAGCGGCAATGGCCGTTTTGACCCTTGTCTCCTGCAATAAGGAGCAGGTCGAGTCCCCTGCTGTGGGGGAAAAGACGGACGAGAACAACGGCGCCGCCGGTGTTTTCTCTTTCTCCGCCGCCAGGGAGCTTACCACCAGAACCTATCTGGACGAAGAATCGAATGCTTTCCTGTGGGAAAACGGAGAATCCCTTGCAGTCTGCTATGGCAGCACCATAAAGGAGTTCGTGTATGATGCCGCTTCGGAAGCATTTATCTGCGAGGATTTCGATGAGAGTGCATCCGGACCTTTCTATATAGTCTCCCCCTACAGCGCCGAGTTGAGTATAGACAGTGGAAGAATCCGCACCGTGCTTCCCTCCATCCAGACGGCAGGAACCAAGGGCTGCGACCCCTCCGCACTTATATCAGTGGCTAAGGCAGACGACGTCGAGACACTCAAGGAAGGAGTGACGCTCAAGAACGCGTTCAGCCTGATCAAAGTTACCGTCAAAGATTCCGATGTGTCGTCCGTCTCTTTCGAGGGCAATGCCGACGGCATGAACCTGGCTCCAGTAATCTCCGGACCTGTGAGCATAGACCCTGACGATGCCTCCGTCACCGTCAGCGGGCGCAAGACTGCAGTCACCCTGACTGCCGCCTCCGGCAATCTGGAAGCAGGCACTTATTACATCGCTGCCGCACCTGCAACTCTTGAAAAAGGCATCAAGGCAATATTCAAGCGCGACGGCGAGGAACTTGCCAGCTTCCGCAAGACCTCATCGTCCCGCACGCTCGTGCGCAACGCAGGCCTGAACCTCGGCAGTTTCGACGTGGCCTCGTTGGAAGGCCGCTGCCGCTATATCCAGAATGCCGAAGACATAAACAAATGGAGAACCGGCACTGTCAGCGGCTCGGACATCACTTTCCTCGGTGATGATATCGACATGGGCGGAGCCGCACACACACCCTTCGATATCGATGGTAGTTTCGACGGACAGAACCACTGCATCGCCTGCTTCAAGTCCGAAAGGTCCGGCGCCAATGCCGCTTTCTTCAACAATACTAAAGGTGATGTAAGCAACATTATCTTCGGCTCGCTCGACGGCGAGACCTATGATGGCGTCAGTATCATCACAGTCGACGGCTCATCCGAGAACTGGGTATATGCAGGTGCAATTGCGAGACTCAACAGCAATGCCACAGGCATCCGCACCTATGTTCCAGTCAGCATACTTTCCTCATGTACGTGCAAAGTTCGTGTAGGAGGACTCTTCGGTGGAGGTTTCGGCAGTGGGTCCAAGGTCGAGTCGTGTTACAATTACGCGAAAGTCAGTTCTGATGCTTCTGGAAAAACAGACGAATATGAGTCTTTGTTCGGAGGCATCCTCGGATGCTGCAATCCCGGCGAGTCAGAGACAATCTATTTTGTAGACTGCCACAATTATGGCGAGGTCATATCCACGGATCCTTTCTGCACCGCAGTAGGAGGAATAGTCTCAAATTGTCCAAGCAAGAATCTGGCAGTAATTACAGACTGCCACAACTATGCAAATGTAGCAATCAACACAGTAAATGCGCCAACGGGCAACAAAGAAGGATATGTCGGTGGCATCGGAGGGCTTCTGAACGGAGGAGGAGTCAAAGGCATATTGATTAAGAACTGCGTAAATCACTCAAATATCGAAGTTACGGGCCCTACTACAGGAAATATAGGAGGCATTGTCGGACGAGCCAATTGCGGAGATATCGACGGCTGTGTCAATGAGGGAAACATTGCCTTCAACGCAAATGTCGGAAGCAGGGCCCTGCTCATCGGAGGCATCGCCGGCGGCATGTACACTGCCCCATCATCAAGTGTCACAAACTGCACCAACAACGGCAATATTTCTTCAAACAAGAACCAGGTCAACCGCATAGGAGGCATAGTCGGTACAGTAAACTCCGGGGCCAACACCATTTCCGGCTGCATCAACAACGGCACGGTCACGCTATCCCGCTCTGCCGCGAACAGCAACTGGCAGGCGGCGGGCGGTATAGTCGGCTTCCAGCAGGCATCCACATCATGCGTTATCAAGAAATGTGAAAATCGGAATGCAGTAACGATTTCCATGCCTAATAATTTAAGCGGCGGCAATGCGATAAATGCCGGAGGAATTGTAGGTCTCGCCGTACATAACATAGATTTGTCTGAGAATATCAATACAGGTGACGTTACCATAGACAATACCGGAAGTGCCGATTCTTATGCCGGAGGGATTGTGGGGCAGTTCAAAGACTCCGAGGCCGGCACCAAGTCGGCAAGCGGAGACAGCAGCAATTGCGCCGTATCGGTCACCGCCGCAAATGCATATGCAGGAGCATTAGCCGGTAGCAACGCTGCAAAAGGCACGTTCACCGGAGAGAAAGTGGCCGGCTCCGTGAACGGAGTGACGCTCAGTACAGACAATTTTGAAGGACTGCTGTGGGGAGCCAATACCGGCACGGTCACAGGAACCGTATTATCCAAATAACTATTATAGACAACGCATTATGAGCAAAAAGAACTTGTTCGACTTCTATCAGGCACCGGACTGCGAGCTTTGTCCGTTGTGCGGCACAGAGCTTATTTGTGTTTCCGGAGAAGGGAGCACCGAAGATTTCACTGGGGACTTTCCCGAGTATAACTGGTAGACTTATGAAAAAATTATTCATATTAGCAGCAGCGATTGCGGCAGCCGCATCCTGCGCGAAAGAGCCGGTCGTTACAGAATCCACGGCCCTTGTAAACAAGACATTCGAGGCATCGTTCAATGCCCTCGACACCAAAACTTCCCTTTCTTATGAGTCCGGGGTGTACAAAGTTCTGTGGAACGCCGGGGACGAAATCGCCGTCTACGATGACGTCGATCCGCGCACGCCCCACGTTTTCACCGCATCCGGCAGCGGGGCCAGCACCACATTCAGCGGACAAATAAGCGCCGGAGCCTCGAAGTTCTACGCCGTGTACCCCGCCGATGCTGCCATCGACTGCAATTTCACGGACGGAGTCATCAGCGCCAGCGTTCCCCAGACCCAGTATCCCGAAGCCGGGAACGTGGACGGGAATGCCCTTGTCACCGTTTCTTACAGCGAGAGCAGCACTTTCGTCTTCCGCCATGTATGCTCCATGCTCAAGTTCACCCTGAGCGGAGCCGAAGATGTGTCTGAAGTTCAGATAAAGACCAACGGAGACCAGCTCATCGCAGGCGCATCATCAGTCACCTATTCCGAGACCCCTTCAGAGGTGGCGGGCTCCGCGAGTTTCGTGAGCATCAAGCCGAATGGGGGCAAGACTTTCGCCAGCGGCACCTATTACGCGGCAATACTGCCCACTGAATTTTCCGGCGGTATCACGGTAACGCTCTTCAAGTCGGAGGGCGGAGCGGCATCCAAGAGCGCCAACAGCGCGCTTTCGGCACCCCGCTGTGCCGGAGCCGACCTCGGCACCCTCGCAGGATGGACCTTCGGCCGTGCCATACACATCACTTCCGCCGAAGAGCTCCAGACCCTCTGGACGTCCGGCGGATGCGAGAGCCTCGGCAACAACGACATCGTGTATCTGGACACGAATGTGGAACTCACCAAAGGCATACGCAGCTGCGAAGACACGTTCAACGGCATTTTCGACGGACAGGGACATACCATCAGCGTCACCTATCGCGGAGGCGCCAAGTATCCTGCTCCGTTCAAGATTGTGACAGGCACGATACGAAACCTCAACGTGGAGGGTGAATTTACCTGCCTTAACCGCACTACCAAGGACGAAGTCAGGGTCGGAGGCATCGCAGGAAGCCTCAACGGAGGCATCATCGAAAACTGCCACGTGAATGCATCGCTCGGAATAGAAGACGTCGACAATCTCGCCATGGGCGGACAGGTATCGCAGATAGGCGGCATCGTCGCATTCATACAGGCAAACGGAGGCACCGTCCAGGACTGCTCATTCAGCGGCACCATAACCTGTGAGACTGAAAAGGCCTCAGACGGGCGTCAGATTATAATGGGCGGCATCCTCGGAGGCTCCGGAAACAGCACCGCAGGCATGACGATCATACGCAACTGCCACAGCGAAGGAACCATAATCCAGAGGCAGTATTTCGACACCTGGGGATATGTGGGAGGCATAGCAGGACGCACCGGCGCCGCTACCTACCTGATGTCCGGAGGCGAGGGCTTCTACAATGTGTTCGACGGATGCTCCTCATCCATGCACATAAGGCTTGAAGGACAGAAGACAAGAGGCGGCGGCATCTCCGCCACCCCCAACGGAGCATTCCTTATCAGCAACTGCGACTTCAGCGGAAAAATCACCCTCGGCGCCACCAACACCGGAGAGCAGTGCGGAGGAGGCATCGTGGGCTTCTGCGAGACCACGAGGAACGGCATCATCGAGAACTGCACATTCAGCGGTACCATAGATGACTCCGACGGAAACAATTCCTACAACTCATGGCTCGGAGGTATATGCACGAACGGTTTTGAAGCCAATTCCGTGATACGCAACTGCCGCTCCACAGCCGGCTGCCTTGTCGTCCACACCAGAGAAAAAGGAAGCTGCGGACTCATCGCAGGACGTCCCAACAACGCTATCACCATACGCGACTGCAAGGTCGCCGGCACGGTGCTTTCTGCAAAGAACGGAGCCGTGACCATAGACAGTCAGGCCGCCCTCGAGGCCAATCCGTGGGTAGTGACAGGAGAGGCCACGACTGCCGCAGTAGTATCAATCAACAACGTTTACGGTGAATAAACGCCTCATTCTTCTCTTTCCGGCGGCAGTCATGCTTCTTTCGGCAGTCTGCTGCCGGAAAGATATTTCACGGGACTATTGTCCGGAGCTTGTCGAAACGGAGCTGAGCGCCGTATGGGGAGCTGAGGCGGACACTCGCCTCAGCCTGTCCCCCAACGGCAGCGGATTCAAGACGGAATGGACGTCCGGCGACAAGATAGGGGTATTCGACAATATCGACCCCGGAACCATACGCACATTCTACTGCATAGGCGGCGGGAAACAGGCGAAGTTCATAGGCACGGCATCGGCCGGCGCCACCGAATTTTATGCGGTTTACCCTTTCGACGCCAATGCTTTCATAGACTGGGCCGGCGGCAAGATAATAAGTTCGCTCCCGTCCTCGCAAGTCGCCGTTAAAGGCTCCATACCCAAGGAGGGCTTTGTAGCCGTGGCACATTGCGACAATGACCTGCTCGAATTCAGGAATGCATTCGGACTCGTGAGCTTCACCCTCGACGGAAGCGGAGCCGTGGACATGGTTACGCTGGAGGGCAACAACGCAGAACGGATTTCAGGGGTAGCGACGCTCAAGGCCGACGGGAGCAATACGTGCAGCGGCACCTCCGTATCTCTGACCGCCCCCGGCGGCAAGACCTTTGAAGCCGGCACCTATTACATGGCCCTGTCTCCGGTGAACTTCACCAAGGGTTTCACCGTCACCGTACACAGCAAGGTGTACTCATCTTCCGTAAAGACCACAGCCAAGAGCGCGAGCATTCCCCGGAGCGGGGGCCTTGCCCTCGGCAACATCACGGCAGGTGCGGTTTGGGAGCGCCCTTCCGCCCCCGAGAAAGCGGACAACAACATTTGTGCGCACCGCGCAGGCTACCATGAGGTCAGCGGCGTACCTGCCAATTCCATAGCCGCCATCGAGTATTGCGTCCGGCAAGGCTTCGCAGGAGCGGAAGTGGACATACTCCTGACCGCCGACGAGAGGATTATCGTATGCCACCCCGACAGCGACGGAAAGGTGAACGGGCTGCTGCCGAGAAACAGCACCCTCGCCCAGATAAGGGCGGCCGGCACGCTGTCCAACGGGGAGCCCGTACCGGTGCTCGAAGATGCGATAGATGCCGTGATGGTAAGCGGAAGCTGTACGAAACTACAGCTCGACATAAAGGCCGTGGACGGCACATGGGACTTGCGTGCAGGCAAACTCGCCGCCGACATGGCCGTCAGCAAGGGCGCCACGGCTTTCGTAGACCTGATGAGCACGAGTCTCTACGGGGTATATGAGAATCTCTGGCCCTATGTGGAGAAGCTCGGAATCCCCCTCGCCCTCAACAACGGCACGAAAAGCCGCGTATCCGGATGCAGCAAATGGCTGAGCGCATGCGCACCTACCCAGATGTTTTCCGGAGCCGGAGGGAAGGGCAGCATCAACCCCGACAATTTCACGGCGGATTACAAGATCAGCGTTTTCACGATAGACAGGGACTGGTACAACGCAAATTCCCTGTATTACGAAAACACTGTCTCGCATGCTTCCGACAATTCGGTCTACTCCCCTGCGGGAGTGCAGTACTATGTACAGAACTGGTCGAAATTCCACCTCCTCATGTCGAACGAGCCTTCCTGGTTGCGAAAAATGATTTTCAACAAGTAGAATGAAAGAAAAACTCAGTTACTGCAGGCCCGATGCCTGTCCGTCCGTACTGTTCCCGGAAGACCTGCTCTGCGTGAGCGGCACCCTGGAGGACATAGGAGACATGGACAATTTCGAATGGTAGCATCCGGCGATTTGAAACGAATTCAGCACATGATTTTATGAAAAAACTTATTCTGGCGGCACTGCTCGCGGCCATCGCCCTGCCGCTTGCCGCACAAAACATCCAGTCGACCGCGTCCTCCCCGGCACAGGGAGTCTTCAAGGGACGTGTAGTCGATGCAGACGGCGCTCCCATGCCAGGTGCCTATATACGAATCGTCGGGCGTGAAGGCGGTCTCGTATGCGATATAGACGGGGGATTCGAGCTGACCGGCGTGGACTTCCCCGCTACTCTCGTGGTCTCCTTCATGGGCTACAAGGACACGACCGTGCCCGTCAGCGGCAAGGAAGCCGCTCCATTCGTCATAACTCTCACGGATTCGGAGAATTTCCTCGACGATGTAGTGGTGGTGGGCTATGGTACCCAGGCCCGCAAGACCCTGACCACGTCCATATCCAAAATCGACGGGGACTCCCTTGCGGACGCCCCGGTATCGAGCGTGGGAGATGCAGTGAAGGGAAAGGTCACAGGACTCAGAATCGCGACGAGCAACGCCCTTTCCGGCGAGGCTCCCCGTTTTCTTATAAGAGGCGGTTCGTCCGTATCCATGAGCAATGACCCGATATACCTTGTCGACGGTGCCGTGCGGGACGACCTCAACGGCATCAACCCCAACGACATAGAGTCGATGGAGGTATTGAAGGACGCCGCGTCCGCCGCCATCTACGGAGCGCGGGCATCCAACGGAGTCATACTCATCACCACGCGCAAAGGCTCCAAGACCACCGGGCCGCAGGTGGTATTCGATGTCCAGATGGGCATACAGACCCCGGCATCCAAGTGGGACATACTGAATGCCCGGGAATATCTCGAATTTATACGCCCCGCCATCGCCACCTCACTCGCCCTCGACACCCAGCATCCGGCGAGCACGCTCCTGAACGGCCCTAATGCATACGGCACGGGCAACACCTCGCCCACGTCCATATTCTCCACACGCTACCTCGACTACAAGGCGGAGGTGCCGGAGGGCTATCAGTGGATGTACGACCCGATAGACCCCACCAAAGTGCTGATTTTCACGGATACGGACTGGCAGAGCCAATGGTTCTCCCCCGCTTTCTGGCAGAAGGAGTATATAGGGGTGAACGGCGGCACGGATCAGATGAAATATGCCGCATCCATAAGCTATCTGCAGGATGACGGCGTAGTTGCGATGAGCAATTACAATGTGTTCACCATGCACGGGAACACCAGTTTCAAGGTGACTCCCAAGCTGGAGGCAGGAGCCACTTTCGACATATCCCGCCAGACTAAGCACATCCCCAACGACAACTATTACCAGCCGATAGGACGCGGCCTGATAGCTCCGCGCACGGCCATGGAGAAGAACGCATACGGCGAATGGAACCAGCTCGTTCTCACGAATGTCAACGCACACAGCCCGGCCTGGTACGAGACATTCTACGACCGCATGAACACGACCAACCGCGTGTCCGGCACATTCAATCTGCACTGGAACATCATCGAAGGACTCTCCGCCCATGCCCAGTACAATTTCTATGAACAGAATTATGTCGGAAGCTACTACGCCTACGGCGAGAGGGAGGGGACCAGCAACTCGGTGAGCACGACGCGCTCCACGACTGAGACCCGCACGTCCATGACCCGCGACACATTCACGGCCCACATGGATTACAACCGGGCCTTCGGGAACCACCATGTGAATGCCACGGCAGGTTACGAATACATGAGGCAGCATTATCTCTACCTCACTTCCAACGCCACGGGAGCCACGTCGGACGATGTCCCCGTGCTTCAGTCAGGCGTGAATTTCACCACTTCCAACAACGACCAGAGCCAGGTGATGATTTCGTACTTCGGGCGAGCCGGATACGATTTCAAACAGCGCTATATCTTCTCCGCCACATTGAGGGCGGACGCCTCGTCCAAATTCGCAAAGGGCAACCAGTGGGGATTCTTCCCGTCCGCATCGGCCGCCTGGATTCTGTCCGAGGAACCGTTCTGGGACAGGCTGCGCAGCAGCGTAAACACTATGAAACTGCGTGCATCGTTCGGCCAGACAGGCAACAACGGTATAGGGCTTTACGACACCTACGGAGCATTCGTTACCGGCGTATATGCCGGCATGTCCACCTTCGATCCGAGCGCCATGCAAAATTCCGGCATGCAGTGGGAGACGACCACGCAGCTCGACCTCGGAATCGACATCGGCATAGCCAGAGACCGTGTACGCATCATTCTCGACTACTACAACAAGGTGACGGACAACATGCTGTACTCCATCACCCTGCCCGACACCAGCCCCTACTCCTCAGTGAAGGCCAACGTGGGAAGCGCACGCTTCTACGGCTTCGAGTTCGAGGTGCACAGCGCCAACATCTCCAAGAGGAACTTCAGCTGGTCCACCGATTTCACCTATTCTTTCAACGCGAACAGAGTGCTCTCGCTGCCTGACGAATATGCCTACGACGAGGTCGACGAATGGGGCAATCCCACAGGCCGCACCGCCTGGCGCATAGGAGGATACACCATGTCCGAATCCGGCTACCGCTTCGGCGGCACGGCCGTGGGCGAACCTCTGGGCCGCATCTACGGCTACAAGATAGACCATATCATTCAGACGCTCGCCGATGCTGACGCCGCCCTCTGGGACAACGAGTCCTACGGCTACCGCGTAAGCGACGGACTGCGCATCAAGGGCCGCAAGGATGCCGGAGACTACGAGTGGCAGAACAGAATAGGCTCGGCACGCGACGAAAACGGCAACGAAATCATCAATTCCGAGGACATGTTCTACCTCGGCAATGTAATGCCCCACTCCACCGGAGGAATAGGCAACAACTTCAGTTTCGGGCGGCTGAGCCTGAACATCTACTTCGACTATGCCCTGGGGCACTCCATAATCAACGGCCAGAAGACGCAGATGCTCAAGAACACCATGGGCGACTGCAACTCCATACTCGGACGCATGGTTTACGACTGCTGGAAATATCCGGGAGACACCGGGGCCAAATATGCACGCTACACTCCCAACGACTCCGACTGGGGCAACCGCAACTGGCGGGGCAATTCCGACTTCATGGTAGAGAGGGCCGACTATCTGTGCCTGCGCGACGTAACGCTCAGTTACAACCTGCCGGAAAAGTGGGTGAGCCCGCTCAGCATAAAGCAGCTCACGGTGGGCATATCCGGCAACACTCTGTATTATTTCACGGGTGTCACGGGAGCCATCAGCCCGGAAACGGGCATGAGTTCGTCGAGCGGAGCTTCCATGTACACCGCAGTATCCACGAACAACAGTTCATCGGACACCCGCGGAAACCTGATGCCCAACACCAGAAAAGTGTTATTCAGCATTAAAGCAATCTTTTAAAGCAGCAGGAACATGAAGACCATTACAAAACTATCATTAGTCGTATTGCTGGCGGCGTCCGTATCCTGCCACTCCGACCTCGACATAATACAGAACGACAGGCTCTCCTCGAGCAACATGTGGAAAACTTCCGAACAGGTCGAGGGATCCACTGTCAATATCTATGCGCAGCTGCGCGGCAATTTCGTACAGAGCGACATCAACGTGCTCCACTGGGGCGAGCTGCGCGTCGGCTCCTATATGTGGGGCTATTCCCACCTCTACAAGGTCTACACGGCCAGCGAAGTGCTCATGAACATCATGACTTCGTCGTCGTCGAGCTGCGGATGGACCCATCTGTACGCCACCATCGACCAGGCCAATGCCGTGCTCAAATACGCCCCCTTGGAAAGCATACCGATGACCGATGCCAAGCGCAGCTGGGCCATAGGGCAGGCTGCATTCGCACGGGCCTACTGCTACTTCTGGGCGGCGCGCATCTGGGGAGACGTGCCGCTGAACCTGCTGCCAATAGAGTCCGTGAACCAGGACGAGACCTATCCCGTACGCGCCCCGCAGGACGATGTGTACGGGCAGATAGGCAAGGATATAGAGCTCGCCATGGAGAATGCAAACAATCTCGGCAGCAACAAGTATATGGCCACAAAGGATGCCGTGCTCATGCTCAAGGCCGAGTATGCCCTGTGGATGTACAGCACCCGCAAGGGCGGAGACAAATGGCTGGATGAGGCGGACGAAGCCCTCGGCGCCCTCGGCGTGGCTCCCGGAGACAGCAGGCTCCTGAAAAACTACGGAGACATTTTCGACGGCTACGGAAAGAACAACAAGAACAGTGCGGAAGTGATATTCGCACTGTACAACAGCCAGAGTGAAAAGCTCACCGGAGGCTACCCCGTATACTTCACCTACGCCACCCCCGGCGTGAAAACCCAGTTCCACAACAATCCCGTCCCCATAGGGGGCACACAGTGGCTCGACTACGGCGACGGATACCTTGCCCTCATGCGCGACTCCCGCGACAAGAACGGGGACACCCGCGTGAAGACCAACCTCGGAGACGGAGTCTACGGGATGGACGAAAACCAGAACGGAGGCGTGCTCACCTGGCCGGCTAAATTCATAGGGGACTGCTCGAGCGGACGCATGGTCTGCGATGCCGACCTGCTCTATTACCGCTATGGCCTCGCAGTCATGATGATGGCCGAGTTGCGCTACTTCCAGGGCCGCTACAGCGATGCCCTCACCTACCTCAACATGATTGCAGGCCGTGCCTACGGCAACGACAAGTTCTACACTTCCGCTACCAAGGAAAGTGTGCTCCAGGCCCTTTGCAACGAATATTTCTTAGAGTTCCCCTGCGAGGGCGTCATCTGGTGGGCGCTTATACGCCTCGACAAGATTTGGGATTACAACCCCGACCTGGCGGCACGCAAGAACGACACCAATATTCTTCTCTGGCCCATCTCCAAGAGCGCAAGGAACAAGAATTCCAAATTAGTACAAACAGCAGGATGGTATTGATATGAAAAAGTTTACCTATGTTTTGGCAGCCATGCTGCTGCTCGCATCGTGCTACTCGGAAGTTGCCGAGCGCTACGATGACACCACCATAACCCTGTATCCCGAAGCCGTCGCTTTCAATGCCGACGGCACCACCGCCAACGGCGACGAGAGTTATATCGCTGCGGTGAACGTGCGCCAGGGGGCATCGGAAAGCCGCCAGTCCTGGGAAATCGACTCCGACTCCAACGTCGGCTGGGCCGAGACCGGCTATGCCAACTATGTCAGCCAGTACAAGAGCGTGAAGGGTGACGGGATGATCGAGGTGGTCGAGAAAGGCATCGAAGTGGTCATGTCCCCCAACAACGGCTACAAGCGCGTCTACAATCTTGTGCTCAAAACCGAAGACGGCACCACCAAGACCTTCAGCTTCACCCAGCTCGGTCTGCTCGCCGATGCGGAGGTGAGCGTGTCGGTGGAGTCTGTCGACCTGTCCTACCTCGGCGGTGAGAGCGACCCTATCGAGTATACCACCAACATGGACAAATATTCCTATGAGATCCGCTACGAGGGAGACCAGAAAGACTGGCTTACCGTCGTGGACAAGGGGCTCGGGAAAGTGGCCCTGAACGCTGCCCCGTGGAACAGCGAGACCGAAAACCGCACGGCGGTGCTCGTCATTTGCGCAGGCACTCCCGACACGTCCATAGCCTATGCGGAGGTACAGGTGACCCAGCTCAAGCTGGATACCTACTACTATGTGTTCGGCAGCTCCACCGGCATCACCCGCGCGAATGCCCCCCAGATGACCAAAATCGACAACGACGTCTTCACCTACAGGGGATTCTTCTACGATGCCGGCTCCAACTTGGTGTGCCTCAACAAAAACGGGCGTTCCGAAACTTACCCGGTGTATTATCTCGCAGCCGACGGAAGCATCAAGAGTTCCGACAGCGAGGTGAGCACCTCGGACATAAGCATCGCGGCAAACGGCATCTACACCCTCACTGTGGATTTCAAGTCCATGACCTGGACCATGGAGAGAAACATCAAGGCTCCGACCTGCATGCCTGACAGCGAGCTTGAGAATTATCCCGTCAAGGATTATCCTACCGCTGACGGCGGTGTCAAGACCTGGATGACAGTGGGCCTGCACTGGAACGGCGGTTCTTCAGTCGGTTCCATCAAGCTCGGCTCCGGCCTCGTAGGCGGACACCAGACCGGAGGTTACGGCACTCCTGCCGTAAAGACTGAGCCTTACACCCAGCGCAACAGCGCCTACGACACCGAGGAGAACGGCGGCAGCGTGGTGGAGCTCATGGCGGCAGACGGCAACACTCTCGCCTCCAAACACGGCCGCCTGTATTCGTCCTATGAGATGATTACCGGCGTGCCCAACGGCTGTCTCAACGATGCCTATCAGATGGACAATCCTTACGGGGAGCCGGGCGAGACTTATACCGACGATGCCGGACTCACGGTCGAGTTGGAGAACATACTCGTGGCCACCCTGGCCGCTTATCCGGCCACCGCGGAAGGCGATGCACTTGCTGAGAGCGAGCATCCTTCCCTCAAACTCCAGATTCAGGGAATCTGCCCCTTCGGATGGCATCTTGCCAATATGCAGGACTGGAAAGACCTCATCTGGGCAGCCTCACAGGCATCCCAGGGTTCAGACAGGCCCATAAATCCGTCCATGGCCAGCTACAAGGCCATCGGCGGAGGCACGCTCAGCAACTTCGCGTCGATACTCTATTCCGCAGACTGGAAGACCTACAGCGCTTCCCTTTCCACCCGTTCCAACGCGGCAGATGCCTTTGGCTGGAACATGTTCATACAGGGATGGCGTCTTTATGCAAGCGGATACGACTACGGTGCCACCGACGAGACCCCGCGTTTCTACATCGCCATACCGCTCATGGGGCAGTACACCGCTTCGAAGCGCGCTTTCTGGCGCATGTATGTCACCGGACAGAGCGCAGACATGACTTCCAATGACGGCTTCGACATCGGAAACGGCTCCGGCGGTGCCGTGCGCTGCGTCAAAAACTACAAAAGCCACTGATTAATATGAAAAGATTTATCGCAATAATAGCTCTTGCAGCCGCATTCAGCAGCTGCGCCCGGGAAAAATGGCCGGCACAGCCGGACTGGAGTCTGATTCCGGACCCCGACGAGGCGGTCGATGACGGGCTGATGAAGCCTGCTCCATGCTCCAACAAGGTGGTCGCGCACCGTGGCGGCTCATCCGAGGCCGGAGTGCCCGACAACTCCATCGCCGCATTGCAATATGCCATGAGCATAGGGGCCTACGGATCTGAGTGCGACGTGTATTATACATCCGACGACAATGTCATCGTGGCCCATGCCGACGGTGACTTCAAGGTCAACGGCCTTCTTCCCTATGAGCACACCGTGGCGGAAATCCGCGCCGCGGGCGTGCTCAGCAACGGGGAGCAGATTCCGACGCTCGAAGATTACATCAATACCGTCATGGTAGAGGGCAACTGCACCAAGCTCGTCGTCGATGTCAAGAAACTCGACAGCGCCCATCTGGAGTACGTCGCCATGGCCGCCAGGAAAAGCTGCGAAATAATAGACAGGCTCGGGGCCCTGCATTTCGTCGAACTGCTCTGCACAGGCACCAACGAGAACACCATGAAGATAGCCTGGGGCTATGCCCGCGAGCTCGGCGTGCCCATAGGCATGAACTCTGGCAAAAGCCCGTCCCAGTACAATCTGCTGGGCTTCGAATGGGCCAATCTCTCCGCAAGCGGCAACATGAATGCCGCAGCCGGCGGCAGCGGCACCTGCGACCTGAATGCCTACCTTGAGGCCGGCGTGCAGGTGAGCGTGTACAATATCGACAAGCAGAAAGGCGACGGGAATGCCGTATATACCGAGGATGCCTGGAACTACTACATCAAGAATGCAGCCAAGTTCCGCACCCTCTGCTCCAACTATCCCAAGTGGCTTATCGAAAAACTCGGGGATGCCTCCAAGGCGTATGACGGCATAGGGAGCCAAAGCGATTTCGAGGCTTTCTCTGCGGCGCTTATTACAGACCCCACGGCGGAGCGCTTCCAGAATGAAGCCGGCGTGGTCGTGCTCAAGACAGACCTCAACATCGGCAGCGCCGCCCAGCTCTCCCAGTTCAGCGGAGTGCTCGACGGAGGCGGACACACCATCACGATGAATGTCAGCAGCGACAACGCCCAGCTCGGCCTGTTCAAGTCTTTGCGCGGCACAATACGCAACCTGAACATCAGCGGACGCATAGAATCCACCGCCGTAGAAGAGACAGAAATTCACATCGGGGCTTTCGCCGCCCGCGCATACGGCGCCGTGCTCGAGAATTGCTGCAACAAGGCGGAAATAGTGGTCAACAGCCCCGGCAGCAAGAACCACTGCGACGTCATCGGCGGCCTGATCGGCAAGATATGGGAGGGATGCAGATTCGTAAAATGCTCCAACGAGGGCAAGATAATCTTCGAATCCGATGCCTACTGCGTGACGGGAGGCCTGGCCGGAGGCTCCAACGCCGATGAAGGCAAGATAATCTTCGATTCTTGCAGCTGCAGCGGCGAAATGGTGTGCAACGGAGGCAATGAATCCGACTGGCATTATCTGGGCGGATTCATAGGCAAGCCCCAGAGTTCCCTGCTATTGGGCAACAGCTACGGACTCGAAGTGCTCTCCGGCACTTGCAGTTCAAAAATCACCATAGGCGGCAAGGCCAAGGTGCGTGCCGGCGGCATCTCCGCTTACGCAAAGGCCGCGAACCACTTCAAGGACTGCGTGTTCAACGGTACTTTCGAAATAGGCGCCGCCGCTCTCGAACGCAACGTGGGCGGTATCTGCGGATTCCAGGAGACTTCCTGCCAGGCCCTTGTCGAACAGTGCACCCTCGACGGAAGCCTCAACTGCGCACCGGGAGCCACAAAGGCCTACTGGATTGGCGGCATCATCTCCACCGGTTACAATGCCGCATCGGTAGTGGACGGCTGCAAGACCACATCCAGGTCTACAGTAGCGAACAGCATGCTCGGTTCCATAGGCATGATAGCCGCAAGGCCAAACACCGCAATCACGGTTAAGAACTGCCGCGTGGCCGGCACCGTGGAAAAGGAGGGCGAGCGCACCGTCATCAGCGCTTCCAACCTGGAAGACTGGATGTTCACAGGTTTCGCCACCACTGCGAACGTCATCACATCAGCAAACACCTTTAACAATGAATAATATGAAAAAAATCATTTCTCTTGCACTCGCCGCCCTCCTTGCGGCATCGGCATTCGCCCAGACCCAGACCATCAGGGCCTTTTCACACCGCGGCGGCCGCCTCGAACGGGACGAGAACACGGCCAAGGCCTTCCAGGACAGCTGGGATGCCGGATATACAGGATTCGAGACGGATATACGGCGCACCAAGGACGGAGTGCTGTATCTCACGCACGACCATACGCTCGAGCGCACCACCAACGGCACAGGCATTTTCGAGTACAAGACTTCCGCAGAAATCGAGAAGCTCCGCACCAAGCATGGCAACAAGATAATGAAATTCGACGAGTTCATCGAATTTCTCCAGGACAAGGACAACCTGTATGTGGAATTTGAACTCAAGACACGCCCGGACTCTCTCTACAGCGACGAAATAGTGGCAGAAGTCGCGGAGAAAGTGTATCAGGCGGCCAAATCCATACGCACCAAAAACTCCGTGCTGCGCTTCACTTCCTCCGATCTCAGGGGACTGCGCTACCTGAAGAATGCGCATCCCGAAATCAAGTCCAAGGGCCCTGAATCGGAATTGCTGATAATCTTCACCACCGGAGTCACCGACGAGGCCATTGAGACCTGCAAGCGCGAGGACATATGGGTAATGGGCTGCAAGACCGACGGCACTACGAGGGCCATGGTCAACAAGGCTCACAAGGAGGGCATGATAGTAAGTCTCTGGCCCACCCAGAAGATAGACGATTTCATTCTTGCCGCCTACCTCGGCTCAGATGCCATGTGCACGGACATTCCGTTTACCATGAAGCCGTGGCTGGAAAAGAACGCACCGTGGCTGAACATCATTTATTAAGCCCCGATGTCCACTGACGAGTACTATATGAAAGAAGCCCTGCGGGAAGCCGAAACGGCCCGCAGCGAGGGAGAAGTGCCGATAGGGGCGGTAGTCGTGGCCTCCGGACGCATCATAGGCCGGGGCCACAATATGACGGAACGCCTGCACGACCCCACCGCCCATGCCGAGATGATAGCGCTTACCGCGGCCACGGAAGCCCTCGGAGGCAAATATCTCAGCGGATGCACCCTGTACGTGACGGTGGAACCGTGCCCGATGTGCGCCGCCGCACTCTGCTGGGCACAGGCGCCGAGGATAGTCTACGGCGCCGCAGACCCTAAAAGGGGTTATTCACTGTACTCGCCATGCCTGCTGCACCCCCGGACGGAAGCCGTGTCCGGGGTGCTCGCAGAGCAGTGCGGCAGCATAGTAAAAGATTTTTTCAAGGATAAGCGCTGAGAGAGCGCATCAAGTACCCGTCAGCGCACGAGGGCGGCCCCGTTGTAGTCGTCGCATACGGCGCGCACGGCATCTTTCACAAGGGCCCTCGGCCCCATGGCAAGGCGTCCGTCCCTTACCTGTGCATATTGCAGCGGCATATACTGGTGCAGCATGCCCATGGGGATGTCCGCCTTTTCCAGATTGGCGAACAGTTTTTGCATTGCGGCCTCTATTTCAGGATTGCCCATATAGTAGCGGCTGCGGTCGGAATAGCTGTAGGCACGTTTAAGGGCCTGTTCCTTCGGGGTGCCGTGGTAGTATTTCTGCCAGTTGCCGGGATTTTCCAGCATGACTTTTTCAAGCACTCCTATATAGTCCGAGCGGGCGGACTCATCATCCACAAGTTCGTTTTCCATGCGGCACAGGGCGAAAAGCGCCTCGCGGGCGGCGAAAGTAAGGGCCGGTCCCACTTTCAATATGCCCACGCCGTCTTCCACCATCCTGCGGAGCGCTTCCGGAGACTGGTAGTCGGTGGAATGGCCTTCGAACATAAGTCCGGGGAAATCTTTCAGCCTTGCACAGAGGGAGGCGGCATCCTCGCGCCTGTACATGTGCACATCGTCGTCTCCGAACTCAACGCCCGGCTGCACGACCACGGCGATTACGTATTTCCAATAGTCTGAAAGCCCGTATTCGGAGAACACTTCCCTGTATGCCTTTACCGTCGCGGCAAATGCCTCCGGATCTGTGACCTGCATTTCTTCCTTTTCTCTCGCACCTCCGGGTATGGGCACCTCGCTGCCTATGATGTAGACGGGGTGCACCGCGTCAGGCTCGGATGCCCTCAACTTCTCCCATGCATCTTCGGCGACCTTCAGGAGCTCGGCTCCCCTGCGGGCGACGGTATAGTCGCTCAGAGGCGCGCCGGGGTCATCGTCGGAGAGCCGCATGCTCGTATCGAGATGGATTTTCGTAAAGCCTGCCGCCACATACTGACGAACCATCTCCTTGGCATTCTCCATGGCCTCCGCCTCACACTGCGTCTGGAAAGGCTGCGGGCCGAGATGGTCTCCGCCGAGAATGATTCCGGAGCGGTCGAAGCCCGTGCGGTCGGCTATGCGCCACACATATTCACGGTAGTCGACCGGGGTCATCCCGGTGTAGCCGCCGAACTGGTTCACCTGATTGCTCGTCGCCTCTATAAGCACGCTGTCGCCGAAGCGAAGCCCCTGTTCGAGCACGGCTTCTATTACTATTTCATTGGCTGTGCAGTAGGACGGGATGCCTGCGGCCTCTCCCCTGCCGCGTCTTTCCAGGACAGCCGTCATGGGGTTGCCGGTCACTGTATTTCCCATACGCCGCCCTTTCCGAACACCTTGTCCATAAGTTCGTCATAGAAGCATCCGCGCTTGGCCAGGTCGAGAAGATTTATTCTCCAGCGCATGAGCTGCACATAGTCGGTAATCTTGCGGAGTTCCGCGCGCGTAGAACCTATTTCTTCCGGGGTGGTCGGGGCGCCGGCCCTCTTGAACATGTCGCGCATCTTCTCGAACGACCACACCTGAGCCTGCAGGCGGTCCTTGAGCTCCGGCCAGTTGTCCTTCACCTTCTGCAGCTGCTCGCGCACTTCCTCCTTGGGCTGCCATTTCTTGGTGATTTCTTCATATCCGAGCGTGGGCACGGGGAAATCGGCGTAAATCTTCTTCGCCCGCTCCTGCTCTTCCTCGAGGCTCGGCCAGGCCTCGACGCACTTGTCCACGTCGAGCTTGCTCAGGTCCATCTGGAAGAGGGCGTCGAAAAACGCGCACAGCGTCAATTCTCCTATCGCCACCTGGAAGCCGTGCGATACGGGACGTCCGTTGTTGGTATGGTGGGTCATGTCCCAATAGTGGCCGTAGAGGTGTTCCGCGCAGGAGGCGGGACGGCTCGACCCTGCGACTTCCATGCCTATCCCGGCAAGGGTAAGGCCGAGGAAGAGTTTTTCCACCGATTCGGGCTTGCCCGTACGTATCCCGTCGGGGTCGTCGAGCATGTCCTTGAGGGAGTCCTGGGTAATGCGCCAGCTGGGCTCGTGTATGGGTTCGGTTCCGAAGAGGTCGGCTATCATCCACTCCGCACCGGCCGTCACCTTCGCCGCCAGATCGGCATATCCGGCCGCCGTGAGGAAGCAGGGCGCCGAAGCCAGCACCTTGGAATCCGCCACTATCACCAGAGGAGCGTTCGCCTTTATGTTGATTTTTGCGCCGCGCTCGTCGTTCACGATGGCTGAAGATGAGGTGTATCCGTCCACAGACGCCGTGGTGGCCACACAGATGTACTGCCTGTCGTGGCGGAATGACGCCAGCTTGGCGAGGTCGTTGATGACTCCGGCTCCCACAGCTATGAGTATGCCGTCATTTTCTTCAACCACCTTGTCCATCATCTCCACGTACTTCCAGTCAGGATGGAAACGGTCGTCCGTGATGATGAAAGTCGTGGCCGGCACTCCGGCCTTTGCAAGTTCATAGAACACGCGCTCGCCGGCGACCTTCCATGTGATTTTGTCGGCGAACACTATGGCCTTGCGGCCGGCAAAGAACTTGTTGAACAGACCGGGAATCCTGTCAAGAATATCTTCTCCGAATTCGAGGGCTTTGGTGGCCACAGAGACTTCGAGGGCCTGGGCGATTACTTTTTGTGTATCCATTATCTTATAGTTAAGTTATATGCTTGTATTATCCCATAAAAGTAGCCATTATTCAATTTTTATGCAAAAAAAACTTATCTTTGCATCCGGAATTGAGGTATGGTGTAACGGTAGCACTACAGATTTTGGTTCTGTCTGCCCAGGTTCGAATCCTGGTACCTCAACAATTCTATGGAGCCGTGAAAATCACCTCCATCCCGTCTTCGGCGGCACGTATGTTTTCCGGAAGTCCGGCGTTGACATCCGCGGGGTGCAGGCTTGAAGCCATATGCGTCAGCCATACTTTCTGTCCGGGAGCCATTTTCAGGCGGCCCGTCTTCATCAACACCCTGACGGTATTTTCCACTGTGCCGGTGCTGGAGTGGCAGTACAGGCGGAAGTCATCGCCGTCCGCCATGGTGGCTTCCATTATGAGGGCGGTGATGCCCCGGCCTTCCTTGTGGGCGTCTATCTCCGCCACCCTGGCGGACTTTCCCGGTATGCCGCTGGTGTCTGTGGCATAGAGCAGGCGCACTCCCCCTTTCTCTATCAGGTAGATTTGCGACTCCTCCATGAAATTCTCAGTGGGGTGATTGGCCGCGAGGGGCGTCACCCTGATTCGCTCCACCTGCACCGGTACGCCGAAATGGGTAGGGATGATGAGCGGCATTTCCGCTCCCGCCGCATTTGCCGCTTCCTTGAAAGCCTTCACGGCGACATCGTACCAGGTGGCGCTGAGGTATACGGTCTTTATGCCTATGCCGAGTGCGGCTGACGGCTGGAAGTGGTCTTTGTGCGAGTGGGTGTAGAAAATCGTGTTCGGATGCTTCTCCGGCAGCATGTCGATGCCGTTATCCGTGAAGTCTATGATGAAAGCGTCCTCAACGAGTATGCTGCTGTGCCGGCGGCCCTTGCCGTCCTTCCGGCCTCCCGCCGCACCGGTGCCGAGGAATTTTATTCCAAGGCATTCATCGTCCGGCAGAATTTCCGCCCCCGGAGTCATGGCTCCCAGCGGGCTTGCCGCCATGGCGAAAGCTCCGGCGGCTCCGATTTCCAAAAATTTTCTCCTGTCCATATATGTCAACAAATT
This sequence comes from Bacteroidales bacterium, assembly GCA_022508605.1. Taxonomy (GTDB): domain Bacteria; phylum Bacteroidota; class Bacteroidia; order Bacteroidales; family UBA932; genus Cryptobacteroides. Next base: position 70,091 of record JAFLUX010000001.1, read on the forward strand.
CGAGCGGCCGCCCACGCAGCCGGGATTAAATCAGTCTGTTATGGAAAGTGCCACATCGCAAATCTCCTCGTATGAGAGTATGTGCGTGTCGTTGGCGGTGAACACTATCCTCCCCTTGCTGTCGGCAAAGTATGTCTGCGGGACGCCTGTGCCCGAGCCACGGTCGAAAAGGTCGTAGACGGAGGCATCCCCCGGGGCCGCCACAGGCAGCGCATAAGCGTTGTCGGCCCAGTACCGCCTGACCGTACCGGCATCGTCCCGGCGGGCGATGCACAAAACGTTGACCGCATCGCCGTAATCGGCAAAGAACCTGTTCATGTGCGGCAGCTGGGCCGCACAGTCCGGACAGCCGACGGATATGTTGGAGACTATGCTGGCCTTGCCGAGAAGGTCGGAAGTGCTTATGAGCTTCCCGTCGGTGGTTGTGACCGCGAATGCCGGCAGGCTGTCTCCGATGCCTAATGGCGAGGCTCCCGGAGTGACAGGGTCCTGCAATATGCAGCCGGCAGACAGCAGCATAAAGGCGGAAAGCAGGGCCAGCGAGAATAACATCCGTTTCATGAATGCGAATATAAGAACTATTTTTCCATTCCGCGCAAGACGGCGCACCCGAATTTCACGTTCAGGCCTAATGTTCCTCCCCGGTTCCGCGAACTTCACGCAGTTGCGAATTGTACTCAAATTCTTATCTTTGCAACCGTTGAGTTAGGAACGATAATTTTTTACAGATATGAAATTCAGAAGTATTTTGGCCGCAGCAGTCGCATTGGCCGCATCTTCGGGCGCAATAGCCCGCGATGAAGCCCGTCTGCTCCGCTTCCCTGCCACGAACGGCAGCGAGATTGTATTCACCTATGCCGGCGATCTCTGGACCGTGCCGGCGGAGGGAGGGCAGGCACGGCGCCTTACCTCGCACATAGGCTACGAAGCCTTTGCGCACTACTCTCCCGACGGAAAGCAGATTGCATTCACCGGAGAATATGACGGCAACCGCGAGGTCTATATAATGCCTGCCGAAGGAGGCGAACCGAGGCGGCTCACATGGACGGCGACCAACGGACGCGACGACATGGGCGACCGCATGGGCCCCAACAACATAGTCATGGCCTGGAGTCCTGACGGAAAGAGCATAGTATACCGCAACCGCATAAGCGACGGCTTCTCGGCAAAACTCTGGACAGTATCGCCCGACGGCGGCATGCCGTCGGAAATCCCCCTGCCGGAGGGAGGCTTCTGCTGCTGGAGTCCGGACGGGAAGAAGCTGGCCTACAACCGCGTGATGCGCGAGTTCCGCACATGGAAGTACTACAGGGGCGGCATGGCCGACGATATATGGATATGGGACCCCAAGGCGAAGAAAGTGACCAACATCACCGAAAACGACGCCCAGGACATATTCCCCATGTGGATAGGCGACGAAATCTTCTTCGCATCTGACAGGGACATGATAATGAACCTCTTCTGCTATGACACCAAGACGGGGAAGACCTCCCGCGTCACAGACTTCAGCGAATACGACGTTAAATTCCCCAGCACGGACGGAAAGACGATAGTTTTCGAGAACGGAGGGTGGATATGGCGTTTCGACCCTGCCGACCGCAGCTGCGTGAAAGTGCCCGTGACCCTCGAATCCGACAACATCGAATCCCGCATCCAGAGGCGCAAGGTAGGCGGAAGGCTCAGTTCCGTCTCGCTGTCCCCCGACGGCACGCGCATGGTGGCCACGGCCCGCGGAGAAGTGTTCGACATACCGGTGGAGAAGGGGGTTACGCGCTGCATCAGCCGCACCCCCGGCTCCAACGACCGCGGCGCCGACTGGAGTCCGGACGGCAAATACATAGCCTGGATAGGCGACGGCAGCGGAGAAACTGAAGTGTATCTCTACGATGTCGCGGCGGGCGGCGCACCCGTGCAGCTCACGAGCGGCACAGACACCTACATCCGCAGCCTGCAGTGGGCTCCCGACAGCAAGACCCTGCTTTATACCGACCGCAAGAACAGGGTCGTGGAAGTGAGCATACCTGGCGGACAGAGGCGCACCCTGCTCCAGAACCCGGAGGCGGAGTTCCGTGCCGTCTCCATATCCCCCGACAGCAAATGGCTCAGCTACACCCGCCCTGCGAAGAACGACATGAACGTGGTATATGTCTATGAGATTGCCTCCGGAAAAGAGTACCCCGTGACGGAACGCTGGTACAACAGCAGTTCTCCGGTATTCTCCGCCGACGGCAAATATCTTATTTTCAGCTCCGACCGCGATATACATCCGCAGTACAGCCGCGTGGAATGGAATTTCACCCTCGGCAACACATCCGCCGCCTACATCGCCCTGCTCGCCGCAGACACGCCCTCTCCTCTCCTGCCCAAGGACGGCGCGGAAGCCGCTGAAAAACCGGAGGGCAAAGGACCTGAAAAGGCAGGCAAGGCGGAAGCTGCCGTCAAGGTGGATCCGGACGGCATCTTCGCACGCATCATAAAACTGCCGTTCAACGGACGCAACTACTATTCCGACGGCAAGAAGATATGGTACTCGGGGCGTGTCGGCACCAGAGTGTTCGACCTTGCGAGCCAGAAGGACGAAGAATGCACCAAGGGGCTTGTCAGCTACCGCTTCGGCGACAAGAAGGCCCTGGTCCGCGAAGGCGGGAAGATAAGCGCCGGCCGTATGGAGGCCAAAATCAGGAGCGAGGAAATCTCCACCGCCGATGTTGTGGCAGTAATCGACTACAAGGAGGAGTGGCCGCAGATATTCGATGAGGTATGGCGTGCATTCCGCGACGGCTACTACCTTGAGAACATGCACGGGCGCGACTGGAAAGCCATCAAGGACAAGTATGCCGTGCTGCTGCCCTATGTGCGCACAAGGCTTGACCTCAACTATGTCATAGGAGAAATGATTTCGGAGCTCGCTTCCGGGCACGCGTATGTGAATCCTGGAGAATACCCGAAGCCCGAGCGCATAAACATGGGTCTTCTCGGAGCCGAACTCTCCCGCGGCAAGGGCGGATTCTTCAGGATAGACCGCATACTCGAAGGCGCCCCCTACAGTGAAAGCCTGCGTTCCCCCCTCACCGAGCCGGGGCTCGGAGTGAAGGCAGGGCAGTACATCACGGCCATAGACGGGGTCAGCGTCACTGAGGTCGACAACATCTACAAGCTGCTCGTTGGAAAGGCCGGGGTGCTAACGGAACTCACGGTGTCCGACAAGCCCGCCGCCGGAGGCAGGAAGGTGGTCGTCAAGCCTATAGGCGATGAATATCCGCTGTATCACTACGAGTGGGTCCAGAACAACATCAAGACCGTGGAGCGGCTGTCCAAGGGCAAGGTAGGATATATCTACATACCCGACATGGGCCCCGAGGGGTTGAGCGAATTTGCCCGCTACTACTATCCACAGCTCGACAAGGAGGCCCTTATAATAGACGACAGGGCGAACGGCGGCGGAAATATCTCGCCCATGATAATAGAGCGTCTCAAGAGAGAAGTGTACCGCATGACCATGAGCCGCACATCCACCCTCACGGGCACCGTGCCGGACGGCACCCACACAGGACCCAAGGTGCTGCTTATAAACAAGTATTCGGCATCCGACGGCGACCTCTTCCCCTGGAGCTT
>JAFLUX010000010.1 GCA_022508605.1 Bacteroidales bacterium
CTCATAGTCCGTGTAAGTTTTAAGGTTGATATAACAGATGATTGGTCAATGCCGCATCAGTGCAGTGCGCATCAGGGCGGCGTGAGGCAAACATCGTAAAAATTCCCGGACGGGGCTTTAAGAATCGTAAATAATACAGGCTGAAACAAATGTTTTTACGATTCTTATATATAAGATTTTTTTGAAGGCCATGCAAATGCGGGCACATGAATACGGGCAGCAAAATATCTTTATAGATTATTCCCTGCGTCCCCTTTCAAAAATAAGTATTAACGAAAAGCTTTTCGTGTCTACATTTTTGCGTCTGGTACACAACAAAACTTTATCCTACACCTTTAGCGGATAATCACTCTTTATTTTGCGTTCGATTTTCGACAAAGCCGCAGCTATCTTCCTCTGCTCCTCAATGGATGGGCAATAGATTTTTGCTTTCCCGTAGTCCTTGAAATAGATATGAGGAGACAGATTCCGGGAAAATAGCTTTATTTTTGTACCATGAGAACTTTTTGCATGATTATTTTCGCGATGACTTCTGCCGCAATGGCCTCTGCCGCGACAACCGGAGTCCGGGATTTGAGCATCTACATTCCCGCCCCGGAGTCTCAGATATCCTGCGGAAATTCAGAAGATTTCATAGAGTTACCTGTCATTGTCGTCGATTCAGAGTTTTTCACGGATGAGTCGGGCTTCATCGTGGATTCGACGGACGCTGCCGAGAAATTCGCCTGGCGACAACTGGCCGTGCCCGCAATCCTGGTGACAGCCGGACAGTTCGGAACGTGGGAATCCCATGCCCGGAACGTTAACAATGCCGTGCGGAATCAGTTCGCACAGTGGAGGGGTGACCATTATTTCCATGCCGATGATTATGTCCAGTATCTGCCGTCCGTGTCCTACCTCGGGCTTGGCGCTGCGGGCATCCCGGCGAGACACGGTTTCACGGAAAGAGCAATCGTTCTCGGCACCTCGTGGCTTACGATGGGCATCCTCGTCAATTCGGTCAAATATACGGTCCGAGAGAAACGGCCCGCTGCCTCGAGCCGCAATTCTTTCCCTTCCGGACATACTGCGACTGCTTTCATGGGGGCGGAGCTGGTCCGGCGCGAATACGGAACCGGCTACGGCATCGCCGCCTACTCCGTGGCTACGGGCATCGGTATCCTTCGGATCTGGAACGATAGCCACTGGCTCGGAGATGTTCTGGCCGGTGCCGGTATCGGCATCCTCAGTGCCCAGATCGGGTGGTGGCTCCTGCCCTGCGGCAGACGACTGTTCGGTGTGAAGGGAAAACAGCAGGGCCCTTCTTTCACCGTGGCACCATCGTATGATGCCTTCACCAGCACGGGAGGCCTGTCCCTCAACCTTGTCTGGTAGTAAAAAGGCTACATTGAAGCCGGAAAGTATGAATTTTCGTTCGGAATGATTATCCACAAAGCCCTGTATGTACTCCAATACAGGGCTTTCTGTACTTCGTCGATAAAACCGGTTCTTCCGTCTGATTCAAAAAAGCGATGGAATCCTGTTCGGCGAAAGAACGAACATTGACATCTTTGAGTGAATATGAGACGAAATCAGGGCACGGATGCCTGATGGTCGTACTTTTCCGGATTGGCGCGGCCCCTTGTCAGTCCTCAGGCTGCGAGGGGTCGAATGCCCTGGGACGGGTGAATGTCTTTTCATGCTTGAGGCGGCCGTCCGATGCATAAATCTTTACCGTAACCGGAGCGGTGGCAGATGACGCCTTTGCGGTGTACATGTGGTTCGTGTTGTCCTTAGCCTTCTTGGAGCTGTGTTTGTACGGGTTCATCACGCGCGGAAGTTCGTAGGCGAAATTCTTGACGGGATCTTCGTAGCGCGTCTCCTCCGTTTTCAGCTTCTTTCCCTTTTCATACATCTCCACATAGTCGCCCGGCTCCCAGCCCCAGTAGTTCACAAAAACGTAATTGCGCCACTTCGGCTTGCTGTAGTCTATACGGGTGTCGGGGAAGAGTTTCTGCTGCTCCCTTATGCCCTCGTCCGTCTTGTACACCTTTCCCACCTCGTTCATATCATAGAAGCGGAAATACTTCTCCCCATAGAGGTAGGTTTCCAGGCGATATGAGGGCGCATCGTTTCCGTTGAACTCAGCCACCCAGAAGCCGGCATCGGAGCCCTCATTGCTGTACAGGGGCCAGTCTACAGGCGTGGTCCACATGATGCCGGAGGTCGCAGGAAGCGAACGCTGGTGCATACGGGGAAAATCGGCATGGTCGAGTATGTCGTTGCGGTGTATGTGTCCGGAGAACACGGTCACGCCCTGAGAGAACGGAGCGCAAAGCTCATATATGCGCCGGACCTGTTCGCGCGGCATAAGCAGGTTGTCCCTGCCGTTGCTGTATAATGCGGGAGCATGGGTGCAGATGAATATGCGCGCATCCTCGTCCACAAGGGCGAGGTCGTTGCCCAGCCATTCGAACTGGGTTTCCGTGAGCATGTTCTTGTAGCTGCGGTCTCCCTTCACTCCGGGGGCCGTCTTGCCCTTGCCTTCGACATTCACATAAATAAGGTTGTCCAGGAAAATCCAGTGGTCGCTCCCTATATTGACGGAATAGGCCCCGGGACCCCAGCAGTCCCTGTTGCGCCAGCCGGCGCGGCGGTCAACATCCTCCCCCACTATCGAAGGGTCGTGGTCATGGTTGCCCATGACGGAATAGAAGGGAGTGGGATATCCTATGTCCTGCAGGAAGCGCAGGCCGTCCGATTCGTTGAAATCGAACTCTCCCCAATAGACATCATGGGTGGTGTCGCCCAGGTTGAAAGTATACACCGGTCCCCTTGCAGAGGCTTTCTCAGTCTCCATGCGGACGGAAGGCAAGACAATTTCCCGGAAGCGGCGCAGGTCGTCCCTTTCCGGATCGTTCGACAGGTGCATATCGGTCATGAAAAGCACCGTGTAATTGCGCTGGTCCTGCCTTTCGAGCACGAAATCGTGGATTTCATCCTGCCCGGCAGGCAGATACAGGGCCTGCCAGAAACCGGGCCTCAGCCCGTCCATGCTTCTGGCGATATACCCGGACGGGGTTATCACGAACACCGTCCCTTCGCGTTTGTCCGAGTCGATGCTGTAACGCCCGTCGGCGCCTGTCAGCACTATGTTTTTTCCGTCGGACACGGGTACGCCCCTAAGGGGATGTCCGTCGCAGATTACCCTTCCGTTGATGTTGCCTGCCTGTGCGAACATGCCGCAGGAGAGCAGGGCCAAGATTATTGCCGAACGCTTCATATCGTTTGTTTTAAACAGTTTTGCTTTCACGCGGCCCCGACGGTTTTCCGAGGAGGCAGACAAGTGTTGAGACGAGGCCTCCTATGGGGCACCACCAGCTCCAGGCTATATAGCTTCTGCCGAAAAATTCTTTCTGGAACATGAGAGGAATGATAATCAGGGCGCCCACGACAAGCGCGGCGATTACGCTGCGCCTGTTGCCCCGTTTCGTGAAGATAGCCGTGAGGAACACCCCTATCATGCCGGCATAGGCAAAGCACATGATGCCGGTCGCGAAGTCGACGAGGTTGAGTCCGCTGCTCTGCTGCATTACGCAGGTCACTATGGCGAAGCCCGTGAGCATCATGCCCATCAGAGCGACCATCCAGCGGGATGACGTAATCTGCTCCTTGTCGCTTTTTACGGCCTTGCCCCTTTTCTCCCTGACAGGCAGATACAGGTCGGCGACGAAGCTCGAAGCCATGGAATTTATGGCGGAGTTGAAACTCGACAGGGCCGCAGCCAGCAGGCCGGTAATCATAAGTCCGCGCACTCCGGCAGGTATATGGTTCTTGATATACTGAGGGAACACGTCGCGGGCATCGGAGAAGAAAGCCGCGCTGAGGGCGCCGTCCGCGTAGGGGTCATGCATATACTTCACGTATAGCAGCAAGCCTATGCAGAGGAACACGAGCACGACCGGAAGCGCGAGCAGCTGCGAAGCTATAAGCGAACTGCCTGCTTTCTTCACATCCTTGCAGGCGAGCTGCCGCTGTACGAATTCCTGGTCGGTGGTGTACTGGGCTATCTTGAAAAACGCCACGCCAATGAGTCCGCCTATGATTGTGTACGGCTTGCTGAAATCCAGGCTCGGGTCGAACATCTGCACTTTGCTTCCGGAGGTCCAGCCGTTGAGCGTGCCGTCAGCGGCCAGTCCGGGGGCCACTCCGGAGGCCGCGGGAGACTTGACCATGCCGCCGGAGGTGAGGGTGTGCCAGACCTCGCTGAAACTGAGTCCCCCCAGGTCGCAGGCAATCAGTACGAGTCCGACGACTCCGGTAAAAATCATCAGAAGGGTCTGGAACGTGTCTATATAAAGCAGTCCCTTGATACCTCCCATCATGGTGTAGAACGTGGACACTATGCCCAGGATGATGATGCTCCACACCATAAACTGGAACTGTATGCTGCCGAAGGCTATCACGCTGATGGCTATGGCCGCTATGAAGAGCCGGCTTCCGCTGGTCAGCAGCTGTCCTATCAGGAACATCACTGAGTTCGCCTGCTTGGAGCCCTCCCCGAAACGGTCGCCTATGAATCCGTAGATGGTAATCGTCCTGGCATTGTAGAGTTTGGGCAGTATCAGCGCCGCCACGAGGCATCCGCCGACTATGGAGCCGAGAAGATTGAGCACGTAGGTTAGGTTCGTGTTGAAGCCCAGCTCAGGAGAGCCGACGAAGGTGCCCGCGCTTATGGTGGTGCCGGTGGCCGCGATGGCGACTATCCATCCGGGCATGGAGCGCCCCGCAACGAAATAATCTTCAATATTCTTGTTTCTGTGGGAAAAGAGGTAGCCTATTGTGACGAGTGCCGCCAGAAACAGGGCTACAATCAGCCAGTCTATAAGTGTCATTAGCGTGTAGGTTTGTTCAGCAAAAGTACGCAATTATTCACAGAAAACACAATTATTTGCTAACTTTGCTCCCATGAAAACCAATAGACTCATGATTGCCGCCGCAGCGGCAGCCGCCTGCGGATGCGCAGGAACGGAGAAGGCCCCGGAAAAGCCCAATATCATATTCCTGATGTTCGATGATCTCGGCTACGGAGATCTCGGCTGCTACGGCCAGGACAAGATAGAGACACCGAATATAGATGCGCTCGCAAGTCACGGAATCATATTCACGGACATGTACACGGCGGCCCCCCTGTCGGCCCCGTCGCGCTGCTGTCTCGTCACGGGACGCCACATGGGGCACAGCCAGATACGCAACAACGAGGAGCACTTCGTCCCCTCGGACGACAGGGGCTGGAACGCCCTTTTCCTCGACGACTCGGAGGAGGGCCAGCTGCCCATGCTCGCAGGCACCCCGACCATAGGCACGATGATGCAGGAAGCCGGATACAAGACGGCCATGGTCGGAAAATGGGGGCTCGGCTTCCCCGGCAGCGAATCCACTCCCAATTCCATGGGATTCGACTATTTCTACGGATTCAACTGCCAGGCCCTGGCGCACTCCTACTACCCCGCTCACCTTTGGGAAAACGACACCAAGATAGCCACCGGCAATGAGGCTGTCATGCAGGGCGAGCCGCTGCCGGAGGGGCTCGACCCCCTCGACCCGGCAAGCTACGACCGCTACGGAGGCAAGTACTACAGCTGCGACCTCATGTACGACAAGCTCGAAAAGTTCATAACGGACAACGCCGGCTCGCCGTTCTTCGCCATGTGGACGACTACCGTTCCCCACAGCGCGGTACAGGCCCCGAAAGACGAGGTGATGTACTATGTGGACAAGATCGGCGACGAGACTCCGTGCACCGACGGAGGCATGTACCTGCCCAACAGATATCCCCTCGCCACATACGCCGCCATGGTCACCCACATCGACACCCAGGTGGGCCGACTCGTGGACAAGCTCAAGGAACTCGGAGTGTGGGACAACACGATTTTCATAGTGACATCCGACAACGGCCCCGCACACAACGGAAACTCTCCCATGGAGTATTTCCAGAGCGGCGGGCCTTTCAGCTGCGCCGCAGGATGGGGCAAAAGCTCGCTGCACGAGGGCGGGATAAGGATGCCGTTCGTGGTCAGCTGGGGCGAGCGTCTCAAGCCGTCCAAATGCAGTCATATCTCATATTTCGCCGACATCATGCCCACATTCGCCGAACTCGCCGGAGTGCAGGCACCTGAAAACGACGGCATCTCATTCGCTCCCATACTCGCCGGCAATCCCCGCAGCCAGCAGGAGCACGAATTTCTCTATTGGGAGTTCCCCGGCGCGAAGGGATGGGTCGCGGTGCGCATCGGAGAGTGGAAAGGACTGCTTCAGAAAGCGAACAAGGGCAACCAGGACATGGAGCTGTACAACATAGTGAACGACCCGCGTGAAACTGACAACGTGGCCTCCGAACATCCCGAAATAGTGGAGCGGATGTGGGAGATAGTGCGCAGCAGCCACGAAGAACCGGTGTACCGGATTCCGAAATTCAACACACGGATAAATTTCCCGGAAGCCGACTGAAATTGAGCGGTTCCGCTGCTATTCCTACGGCCGGGTCTGACGCAGAATGCGAAGGACCCGGTCTGCTGTTTCGGACTTGCTGCGGACCTCCGCGGACAGGGCGGCCATAAATTCGCCTCCGGGGCTTTCGTTCCCGCCTGCCGGAGCGATGCTGCAAGCCAGTTCCGAGTCTTTGCGGGCATCTGCGCCAATCAGCGTTCCAAGGGTCTCCACCGCATGTTTCCAGGACTCTATCACACGGGCAGCATCGTCGAAGGTGTCGAGCGGACCGGCGTGTTGAAGCACCCAGTTCAATTCATAGCCGCGGTAATTCTCCGCCATGGTACGGAACCCTGCGGCAAGACAGGAAAGGGTGTCGTATTTTCCGCTCTCTATTCCGGACATCAGGGCCTCTACCTCGCTCTCCGGAGCGATGAGTCCTCCCAAATCCAGCCATTCACCCCGTCCGGCCCACGTATCCGCACGCAGCAAGGCCCGCATGCCCGCCTCGTCGCGGAAAGACGGATGCCCATTTTCATCGCACAGCCGGGAGACAATCACGTCCCCGAAGTATCTGTCTACGGCCATTTTGTAGTAGTCCAGCCCTTTTTCAAGAGAGGAGCGGACGATTTCCATGCCATTCCACGAATACACTCCTGACTCTCCCCCGGAATCGCGCAGGGCCTCGAGCGTCTTAATGCCTTTCAGTATGTTGCCCACAGTATAAGGGCTCAGGACAGCGCTGTTTACATGGTCGAAAAAGACAGGGCCGCTGCGGGCGTCGCGGGCGGGCCATTTTATCGCATCGCGCCTTGTGCCTGCGTTTTTCAGTACGACTCCCGGTATGAGCACGGAGCGTCCGCCCTCCCCTATGAGGTAGGAAAACGGCAGCCCGGAGCTGTCCGGATGTCCGTAATGCCGTCCGGAAACGATGGAAAAGGCCCCTACGCGGGCGGGCCACAGGATATATGAATCGGAGCATGTCTTCGTCCCACGCTCCATGGTACCCCAGTGCAAGGGTCCGAGCCTGTACATATGGTTGCTCTGGTTGGAGCCGGAGCCTGCGTTCATGAACGAAAACATCCCTGCGATAAGCAGGGTGCTTTTGTGGTGGGTGACGGTGAAAGGTCCCGCGAATACGGAGCACGCCTCGCCCTGCTCTCCATGGAAATTGCTGAAAAAGAGCGAATCGCAGGCCGAAAAGCCACGGCCTATGCGGCAGGCCTGCCCGACAAAACAACGCGTCAAGGTGGCCCCGTCACTGATTTCGGAGCCTCCGGAGATGATGAAATCACGGCAGATTACCCCGCGCCCGATGAAGACAGGAGACTCCGGCTTGCCGGCGAGAGTGCCGTTGCAAAGCAGGGACGCACCGTCCATGCGGACGCCGTCCCCCGCCCTTACGTCCAGAATATCACCGCAATCCGTTATACGGCAGTCCCGTCCTATGCTGCCCCTTCCGGAGCGAAGTTCTGCGGCATGCCGGCATGCCAATTCATCGAGTTTCTTCCTGAGGGCCGGCCTGTGGCGGTACAGCACGGCAATATACGCCTGATGCGAAGACATAGCATCGCAAATCCTTACGCTGCAAGTTCCGCTTTCATCGAGTACGGACACTTCCACTCCGTTTCCGAAGCTACCGGGGCCGGACATGGCTATCAGCCCCACCCCGTCGATGAGGGTGCCGTCGCCTATGTCATAGCAGGCTATATGGCGGCGGACATTCCGTATCAGGCATCCGTGCCCTATGTTCACATCGTGGAAAGACGCATCGTACAGTCCGCAGGGCTGCACCATGCCGCCTTCCAGGGTAAAGCTGCCGTCCAAAGCGCCTATGCGCACCTTGCCGCTGAAATTGCAGCGCCTGACACGGGAGGGGTCGAAGCCATCGGAGACTTCCACATCGTCCCATGATGCCGCGGTGCTGCCCCCGGCGACAAGGGCCGAGATTTCATCGGCGCTCAGTTTCCGGCACAGCATACTACTCCACCGTGACGCTTTTGGCAAGGTTGCGGGGCTGGTCTACGTCGAGTCCCTTGGCCACGGCGATATGGTAGGCAAGAAGCTGCATGGGAATCACCGACAGCAGGGGCACGAGGCTGTCTATCGTGTCCGGAATCTCTATCACCTTGTCCACTATCTCCTTGACGCGGGTATCGCCCTCCGTCACCACGGCTATGACGTCTCCGCCCCGAGATATGACCTCCTGCATGTTGCTGAGTATCTTTTCATACTGTCCGCAGCTGTTCGCAAGGAACACCACCGGCATGTCTTCGTCTATCAGCGCTATGGGACCGTGCTTCATTTCCGCGGCAGGATAGCCCTCCGCATGTATGTAACTTATTTCTTTCAGTTTGAGCGCTCCCTCCAGGGCCACCGGGTAGTTCATCCCGCGGCCGAGGTAGAGTACGTTGCGCTTGCCGGCATAGGCGGATGCGATGGCCTTTATCTCATCGGAACGGTCCAGGATGGACTGTATCTTGTTCGGAATGTTCTCAAGTTCGGAGAACACAGCCTCGTAAGTTTTTTCGTCCACGGTGCCCTTCTCCCGGCCGAGCGCAAGGGCGAGCATGGCGAACACGGTGGTCTGTCCGGTGAAGGCCTTGGTGCTGGCCACACCTATCTCCGGCCCAACATGTATGTACACCCCGGTGTCGGAAGCACGGGCTATGCTGCTGCCCACTGCATTCACTATTCCGAAGATGAGGGCGCCTCTTTCCTTTGCGAGCTGTATGGCGGAAAGGGTGTCAGCCGTCTCCCCGCTTTGGGATATGGCAAAGACCACGTCGCCGGGGCCGACGACAGGGTTACTGTAGCGAAATTCGCTCGCATAGGCCACTTCCACGGGGATGCGGCAATACTCCTCTATAAGCTGCTTGCCTATGAGCGCAGCATGCCATGAGGTGCCGCAGCTGACCATGATGAAACGCCTGGCGCCTATAAGATCCTCCCTGTGCCCCGACACGGCGCTCAGGACTATCCGGCGGTGCGCGGTGAGCAGACGGCCGCGCATGCACTCGCGGAGCACGGCGGGCTGGTCGAATATTTCCCTCGCCATGAAATGGGGGAATCCGCCCTTGTCGAGCATGGACACATCGAGGTCTATTTCCTTTGCATCGACCTCGACCCTCATGGCATTGAAGTCCATAATCTGCAGTTCCTCCCCGCGGCGGCACACGGCTATCTGGTCATCCTCAAGATAGACTATGCGGTTGGTGTATCCGGCAATGGGAGAGGCATCGCTGGCTATGAAGTACTCGCTGTTGTTCTCCCCTATCCCTATGGCCAGCGGGCTGCTCTTCCGAGCCACGATGATGGTGTCCGGACTGTCTTCGTCTATCAGGGCTATGGCGTATGCGCCTATTATTTTTTTCAGGGCCGCCCTCACGGAAGACGCAAGGTCGCGTTTGTGCTTTTCGCGCGTGTACTCTATCAGCTGGAGCATGACTTCGGAGTCGGTGTCGCTCTTGAAAGTGTAGCCCTTGGAGCTCAGCTGCTGGCGCAGGATTCCGGCGTTCTCTATGATGCCGTTGTGCACCAAAGTAAGTTTGCCGCTCTGCGACAGATGGGGATGGGCGTTGCGTTCATTAGGTGCGCCATGGGTGGCCCATCTGGTGTGCGCTATGCCCAGAGTGCCGGAATGGTCATTGCCCTCCGCCTGTTGTTCGAGGTTGACGACCTTGCCGACGGCCTTGTAAATCTTGAGTTTCCCGTCCTCTCCGAGCGTCGCCACCCCGGCTGAGTCATAGCCCCTGTATTCGAGACGGTGCAGTCCTTTGATGAGTATCGGATACGCTTCACGGTATCCTGTATATCCTACTATTCCACACATAATTATTCTGTTTTAGCCCTTTCCGCCGCCTTGGCCTCGTCCCACAGGGCATCGAGCGCCGCCAGTCCGAGTTCCGAAGGGTTCAGGCCCTTTTTCAGCGTTTGGGATTCTATATAATTGAAGCGGCGGCGGAACTTGCCGCAGGTTCCGTTCAGCGCGGCCTCCGGGTCTACCCCGTAGAGGCGGGCCGCATTTATTACCGAAAACAGCAGGTCGCCAAATTCTTCCTGCAAATGCGCGGCGTCTCCGTCCGAACATGCCTGCTGCACTTCCCCCACTTCCTCGCACACCTTCGCCCAGACATCCTGAGGCTTTTCCCAGTCGAATCCGCATCCCCTGGCCTTTTCCTGCATGGCCACAGCCTTGAGCAAGGCCGGCATGGCATCGGGTATGCCTTCCAGGACCGTCTTGTTGCCGCCCTTTTCCTTGGCCTTGACAAGCTCCCAGGTATCGGCTATCTCCTTTGCCGATACTTCCTCCCCCTTCCGCTCTCCGAACACGTGGGGATGCCGGAAAATCATCTTGGAGCACACTTTCTCGATGCAATCGGCTATGTCGAATGCACCCTGTTCCCGGGCAATTCGCGCATAGAACGCCATGTGGTACAGAAGGTCCCCGATTTCCTTGCTCACCGCTTCCGAATCGCCTTTCAGCACCGCATCGCTCAGTTCATAGACCTCCTCCTCCGTAAGACGCCGTATGCTTTCCATGGTCTGGGCCGCATTCCACGGGCATTTCTCGCGAAGTTCGTCCATTATGTCGAGGAGACGGCCGAACGAGGCCATCTCCTCTTCCCTGCTGTGCATAAAGGAACTATTTGCTTACGAACATCACCGCTTCTGCGATGGAGTTCAGTTTGGTATCTACGCTGTCTGCACGGCTGGCGAGTATGCACGGCGCGGTAGTACCCACGAGCATGCCGGCCTGGCGCACCCCCTTGCACAGTTTGCTGTTGGTCTTCCAGAATACGTTGGCCGACTCTATGTTGGGGAAAAGCAGGCAGTCGGCATCGCCGGCGACCTCGCTGCGCAGTTTCTTTATCTCCACCGACTCCGCATCTATGCAGACATCGAGAGCCAGGGGGCCGTCTCCGATACAGGAGGGAATCTGTCCCCTGTCGCACATCTTGGCGAGCATGGCGGCCTCGATGCACGCTGGCATGGAATCGAGCATCTGCTCGGAGGCCGCGAGGAAAGCTATCTTCGGCCTGTCTATGCCGAAGGAGCGGGCCACATTCAGCAGATAGCCGGAAATCTTCACCTTCTGGCGGAAATCAGGCTGGGGTACGACGGCCATGTCGCTGAAAAACATGAGCTTGGGGTAGTTGGAATTTTCCACAACGCTGACATGGCTCAGCAGTCCCTTGGGCGGAAGAAGCCCGGTTTCCTTGTTGAGTATTGCACGAAGGAACTTGTCGGTGGAGCATAGGCCCTTCATGAGCACGTCGCCCTCTCCGTCATGCACCATCTGCACGGCCTTAGAGACGGCCTTGAGTTCGTTGGGTTCATCGACCACCGTAAATTTGCCCTCATCGAGTCCGAGAGAGGCGCACACGCCGGACACGGCGGATGCGTCGCCCACCAAAGTGGCGCTGACAAAACCCATCTCCACGGCCTTGTATGCCGCTTCCACGGAATGGGAGTCCACTCCCCAGGCCACCACGAGCCTCTTGCATATGCCCTTGGTTCCGAGGGCATTGTAGACGTCGTTAAAATTCTTTACCATAATCTATTCTTCTATAGCTGATACTATGTTCATCGTATCCCTCGCTATGACGAGTTCTTCGTCGGTAGGGATGAGGGCCACTTTCACCGTAGAGTCGGGGGCGGAAATGATAGCCGCATCCCTGGCATTCTCATTGGCTTCGGAGTCGATTTTCACCCCCATGAAGGCGAGCTGTTCGCACACGCGGCGGCGCAGCCTCGGATTGTGTTCGCCTATGCCGGCGGTAAAGACTATGAGGTCCACGCCGTTCATCTCGGCTATATAGCCTCCGACAAGTTTTACCAAGTCGAAAGTGAGTTTCTTCAGCACTATCTTGGCCTTGCGGTCGCCCTGCAGGGCCAGGCTGTCCATGTCGCGGGCGTCGGAGCTGACTCCGCTCAGGCCGAGGAAGCCGCTTTTTTTGTTCATGACCTCCGTCATCTGGTCGGGAGTAAGGTTCTCCTTCTTCATGATATACGGCACTATGCTGGCATCTATCACACCGCAGCGCGTGCCCATTATCATGCCCTCGAGAGGGGTGAATCCCATGGACGTGTCCACGCACTTGCCGTCCCTTATCGCCGTGACGGAACTGCCGTTGCCTATGTGGCAGGTTATGATTTTGGAATGCTCTATGTCGAGCCCGGCGACCTCCGCCCCCTTGCGGGAGACGTACTGGTGGCTGGTGCCGTGCGCCCCGTAGCGGCGCACCCTGTACTTTTCGTAGTACTCATAAGGCAGGGCGTACATATAGGCGTAAGGCTCCATGGTCTGATGGAACGCGGTATCGAAAGTGACGACCTGCGGCACATCTGGAAGCACTGAACTGACCGCACGTATGCCGAGAAGATGCGCGGGGTTGTGCAGCGGGGCGAAGTCGCAGCACAGCTCTATCTTGCTTATCACGTCTTCGTCGACAAGCGCGCTGCCGCTGAAAAAGTCGGCGCCCTGCACTATACGGTGTCCGACGGCCTCTATGTCGGCAAACGAAGAAAGCACGCCGTGCTCCGGGTCCACGAGGGCATCGAGCACTATTTTCATTCCCACCTTGTGGTCCGGCACGGGAAGGTCGCGGACAAAGCCCTCCCTGCCCGCAGGCTTATGGGTGACACGGCCCTCCGGCAGGCCTATTTTTTCCACTATGCCTTTTGCGAGTACGTCATAGACATCATCGCTTTTCATATCCAGAAGCTGGTACTTGACCGATGAACTTCCGCAATTTATAACAAGTATGATCATAACGCCGCAAATTTAAGAAATATTGTCTAAATTGCCGCATCTAAACTGAAAATGAATGAAAACCGCCTCCATCGGGATGGTCCCCCTTTCCTTTTCGCTTGCTGCCGGGACCGCTTTCGCGGCAGCAGTTTCCAGGCCTTTCGAAAGTGCGCTCGCGGGGAGCATTCTCGCCGCCGCGACGCTCGTGTTCTGCGCCGCGTCGCCGCGCAGAGACAGGGCCGCCATGTGCACGTTGTTCTTTTGTCTCGGAATGCTGGGCTGGTGCCGGGATGCGCTCGCGCCTTCTCAGTGGGACATCGGCGCTTCCGCGGCCATGGACTCCAT
This sequence comes from Bacteroidales bacterium, assembly GCA_022508605.1. Taxonomy (GTDB): domain Bacteria; phylum Bacteroidota; class Bacteroidia; order Bacteroidales; family UBA932; genus Cryptobacteroides. The sequence goes on from JAFLUX010000010.1 coordinate 13,568, forward strand.
AGAAAAACGCATCTACGCCCTCGGCCTCGCCGGAGAGCACAGTCCGGACATACTGAAAGCCCTGCTGACGGGAAGACGCGATTCGTTGGACCGCGGCACGACGGAGGCTTTCAGGCGCAGCGGAGCCTCCCACATACTCGCCCTGTCCGGCCTGCATCTCGGAATCATATACGGATGCATGCGCAAGCTCCTCTCCCCCGCCGGGAACAGCCGGGCGGCGAGGATTGCAGGAGCATGCATAATCACCGCCCTGTGCGGACTCTACACTGCGGGCACAGGGGCGGCGCCCTCAACCGTCCGGGCCTTCCTGTTCATAGCCGTGAACGAATGTTCGCATCTGCTCTGCGGGCGCATACGCCGCCCCATAGGCACATTCTGCCTCGCCCTGACCATACAGCTCGCCGTTTCTCCGGGCATCATAAGCTCGGCAGGGTTTCAGCTCTCCTACCTCGCGATGCTCGGCATCATCGTGCTGAATCCGCCTCTGAGCGCGTGGTACAGGGGCTTCGGAGGTGCCGACCCGCTGCGCTATATATGGAAATGCGCGTCCCTGTCCATATCATGCCAGCTGTTCACTGCTCCCGTCGCATGGTGGCATTTCCGCAGCCTGCCGGCGTATTTCCTCATCACGAATCTCACGGCCCTCCCGCTCACCTCCATGATAATGGCCACGGCGCTGGCTTCCTTAGCGTTGGATGCGGCAGGGCTGTGCCCGCGGGCGCTCGTCACGCTCTGCGGAACTCTGATACAGACGCTGGAATTTTGTCTGGAGACTATTGCTTCTCTGTGAGCCTCTGCACCTCATCCACCCCGTCTATGGCGGCGATGCTGTCCATCGTAAGATGCAGTTCCGACACGGAGTGCACCGGAAAATCTATCACGCACTCCACGATTTCATCCTCCGTGTGAGTGGAAAGCCTGTTCATCGAAAGGTGCTGGCGCTCCACGAAGCAGTCGATAATGTCGCGCAGCAGATGATAGCGGTCCACGGCCACGATGCGTATGCGCACCGGATACAAAAGCACAGGATTGGCATCGAATGTGACGGACACGAGCTTGCTCCCCTCCGCCGATGCGAGGCGTATGGCCTCCTGGCAGTGGCGGCTGTGGATAGTCACGACTCCGTCGTTGTCCTTGAATCCTATCACCTCCTCCCCTGGCAGCGGAGAACATTTGCCGCAAATCCTGAATTCGGGCTTGGGATAGTCCCGCAGGAGGTCGTGCAGGCGCCTTCTGGCCTTGTATGTCTTGGCGAAGTCGAGGCGTTCGGGCCTGTAGGTCACATCTTCGGCCGTGCCTATCTCCACGCAGTCGCCGCGGCGGAGTTCGGTCCTGAGCGGCCTAAGCACGCCGTTGATGCGTGCATACTTGGCATGGTCCCCTATCTCGCTGTGCACTTCATAAGCGAAGTCGAGGGCCGTGGCGCCCTTGGGAAGTATGACTCCCCGACCCTGGGGCGTAAATGCCAGGATATCCTCGTTGTACAGCGAAGAACTCACGCTGTCGAGGAAAGAGAATCCGTCCCCGCTGGCGGCGATGTTCTGCAGCACGGTCTTGAAGCGCTCCAGCCAGCTCTCCCCCCTCTCCACTATGCAGCCGAGCCTGGCATTGCGGTGCATGCGCTCAGAGGCGATATGCATCTCCTCCCAGACTCCGGAGCGGCTGAGAAGCTGCACGTGGAAGCTCTGGTAGCCGTTGTCCTTGGGGTTGTCTATGTAATTGGAAATGCTGCCGGGACGCTCCTTGAACACATTGGAAAGACGCGAATAGATGAGGAGCCCGGTGTCTTTCTCCGCCTGTTTCTGAGGGGTCCAGCCCTGCATTGGGGTGTATATCACGCGCACGAAATGCTTGAAATCCACGTGCGTGAAGTCGCAGCCCACCTCGCGCATCGTGCGCCAGATGCTGTACGGCCTGCGGTAACGCACCTGGGTGCGGGCGGATATGCCGCTTTCCTCGAGGATGCTGTCTATCTCCGCCGTAAAGGCGTCCACCGCAGCCTGCGTGCGTATGCGGTCCTCCTGAAGCTGCTTCTCTATGACCTCGTATTCCCAGGGGCAGCGGAAGCGGAATGACAGGTTCTCAAGCTCGGTCTTCACGTGGTACAGCCCGAGGCGGCCGGCGAGCGGGGCATAGAAGAAGTCCGTTTCTCCGGCTATCTTCATCTGCTTGTCCGGGCGCATGCTGTCGAGGGTGCGCATATTGTGCAGACGGTCGCTCAGCTTCACGAGCAGGGCGCGTATGTCGTAGTGTACGGACTCGAGAATCTGCCTGTAGTTGTCGAGTTGCTTGGTATACTCGTATTTCTGCTTCTTGCGCTTGGTCACCACGTCCACGAGGAAGGCCACATCGTCCCCGAAACGCTTCCTTATGTCCTCCACGGTATATTCCGTGTCTTCGGCCACGTCGTGCAGGAAAGCCGCGATTACCGTGTTCGCATCCAGCTCCAGCTCCTCTGCGGCAATGGTGGCCACGGCTATGGGATGCGTAATGTACGGTTCTCCGGTGTTGCGTTTCTGCCCCTCATGCGCCATGGCGGCCATTTCATAGGCATCCTTTATGCGGGACAGGTCCCCCTCGGAGACCCTGGGGCGCATCACGTCGAAGACATGCTCGGCCGCCTGCCGGATTTTTTCGTCCTGGACCATCACTGAACGCACCTTACGTTGGCCCCGAAAGCCTTTTTGTCGGCAAATCCGACATACACGCAGTCATACTCCTTGTACATATAGCGGTAGACGCCCTTGCCCTCAACCTCGTCGGACGTCCAGAACACGGCATACGACGAATATCCGGAATATTGGTTGTAGGAGCCGTTGAAAAGTGCGTATCCGGCCGGGATGGCGCTAAAAAACCTGTCGCTTATGTTGACGTCGCGGTAATAGTCCCACATGACCTCGTTGTTGAACGTGGCTTTCACCATGAGCGAACCGGCGCCCGTGGGGGAATCTTCAAAGGGCTGCAAATCCTGCGGGGCGCCCGCATCCTTGAGCAGTGCCACCCACTCGGAGTCGGAGGGTAGATGCCATCCGTAAGGGCATGCGCTCAGCGCCTCCTCCCAGCTGTAATAGGTTCCGAATATGTTCAGCATGGCCGGGCTGTCGTAGTACGGACGGCCGAAGGTGAAGTTCCCGTCGGAATCACGCTCGGCGTAGGAAAGGTTGCGGCGTGTCCATGTCCGTCCCCCACCCTGGAAGGTCTGGTAGTACCTGCCGTGCAGCATGTGGTCCTCGTCGTCGGGATGCTCCCCGATGTTCTGCAGCGAGCCTTTCTCCGGGTCGTCGCTGACTATCACGTAGTAGAAAGAATCGGAGGAGGTATAATACTCATCGCTGCCGCCTACCGCATAGGCCACGCATGACATGGCGAATGTGCCGAGGGTGTCGGGCACGGTATATACGAACACGTCGCTGTCGGTGAACAGAGTGTCCCGCTTGCTGTTCACCCCGTTGGTGAAATAATACGCCACGTCGCCGCCGTCGGGGCGCGATACGCCGCTTGCCCTGAGCTCATATTCATCTCCCGGCATCACGTAGTACGGCATATCGAAAGCTATCGACACCGACCCGTCCATGTATGATTTCTCATCATCCTTCTTGCAGGCCTGCACGGCAGCGGCAATCAGAACGAAGACAAAAACCATCCGAAATACACCTGACTTCATCTTTTTTCTTTCGTTTAGAGACTGCAAATATGCGTATTTTTACGCTAAAATCCTCTACCTTTGCGCAAATACTTTGCCGAAACGATGATAAGCGAGATTAAAGCCTGCGGCCTTTCCGCAATATGCCTGTCCTTGGTCCTGTGCTGCTGCACCCCGCGCTACGAAAATATGGGCGGGTATGCCCAGGGCGGCACATGGTCCGTAAAATACAGTACGGAGGGAGTTTCCGCCAAGGCCGGGGAAATACGGGCCGCCATCGAGGACATCCTGACGGCGGTGGACACCAGCCTGTCGGGCTACAACCGCAAATCGCTGCTCAGCCGCAGGAATGCCGGGGAAAATGTGGAACTGAACGAAATGTTCCGCGACATCGAACGCAGGGCGGAGTACTACAGGGAGCTGAGCGGGGGCGCCTTCGATGCGGCGTCGGGGCCTTTGTTCGACATCTGGGGCTTCGGTTTCACGTCGGACAGCCTTCCGGACGATGATGCGATAGCCGCCGCGCTCGAACGCTGCGAAAGAAGGGAGGTGCTTAATTTCAACGCCATAGCCCAGGGGTACACCTGCGACCTCATAGCTGCATGCCTGCACGGATTCGGAGTAAGGAACATGCTCGTGGACATAGGGGAAATCTATTGCGAGGGGCTTAACCCGGAAGGGCGGGGATGGAGCATAGGCATAGACGCCCCGATCGACGGAAACGACGTTCCGGGAGCGGAGATGGCAGGGATATGGCACTCCGACGGAGGGGCATACGGAGTGGTGACATCCGGAAACTACAGGAAATTCTACATACGGGACGGAAAGAAGTATGCCCACACCATAGACCCGCGCACGGGGCGTCCCGTGGAACACGGACTACTGAGCGCCACGGTGATAGCTCCAAACGCCACCGAGGCCGATGCGCTGGCCACCTTCTTCATGGTTATAGGGCCTGGCGCGGCCAAGGAATGGGTAGGCTCGCACGACGGAATAGAAGCGTGCCTGATTACCGGGGACTCGGTATGGTATTCAGAGGGATTCTGAAAGGGAATTCCTACATGCTGAGCACGGAGTCGGCATAGGCGGCGGCCGCAGGACGGTGGGTGATGCATATTATCGTCTTGCATGAGCGATACCTCTGCCAGAGACGCCCGAGCAGTTCCGCCTCCGTGTTTTCATCGAGGGCCGAAGTGGCCTCGTCCAACACCAATATTCCTCCGGGACGCAGCAGCGCCCTCGCTATCGCTATCCTCTGGGCCTGCCCCTCGCTCAATCCCCCGCCGGTCTCGGCGCACACGGTATCAAGCCCGCGCGGCAGTCCGAACACGAAATCCGCCGCGGCCATGTGCAGCGCCTCCCGCAGCTCGTCTTCCGATGCGTCCGGCTTCGCAAGCAGCAGGTTGTCGCGTATGGTCCCGCTCATGAGGGAATTTCCCTGGGGGACGTACATGAAGTTGCAGCGCGTGCGCACCTGGGAAACGTATTCGTTTCCGGAACCGTCGTACAGGGTCACGGTGCCGCCGTCAGGCCTGAGAAGGGCCATGATTACACGCACCAGAGTGGACTTTCCTGCTCCGGTGGGGCCGATGATGACGGTCATGGAGCCGGGGCGGAAGTCGAAATCGAGGTTCCCTACCACCGCCTCATCCGCGTCTTCGTAAGCAAAACTCAGGTTCCTGACCCGCACCCCGGGAGCGCCAGGGAGCACGATGTCGGACCCTTCCTCCTCCTGTTCCTGCTCCAGCAGGTCCAAAAGACGGTCTTCGGAGGACAGCGCACGGATGAATGCCGGCACCTGCTGGGCAAGGCCGGCGACGGGCCGTTGGGCCTGGCCGACAAGCTGCAGGAATGCCACCATGGTGCCGTAGCCTATGCTGCCGTCCTTCAATCCGAACACGCCCCACAAGAAAACGATGGCATAGCCAGCGGCAAAGCCGAGCTGCATGAACCCGCGCGACACGGCATTGTAGTTCAGGCGCGTCACCGTCTTGCCGTAGACGAAGTCCTGAAGTCCACCGAGACGCGCCATCACGGCCTCCGTAGCCCCGAGCATGCGCACGACTATGCGGCGCTGTATATTCTCCTGCATGTGCCCCTGCACTTCGGCATCCCCTTCCCTGATTTCGTTGGTAAGCATTCTCATCTTCCTGAAAAACAGCCTGCTGAACAGCACGGCCGCCGGCATGACGAGCAACAGCACCCAGGCCAGTTGGGGAGAAAGCACGAAGATGAATGCGGATGCGGCGATGAGCTGCAGCGCCGTGATTGCGATGTCCGGAAGGCTCACGCAGATGAAGTCCACCACCACGCGTATGTCCTCCTCCAGGCGACTGACGGTGTCCCCGCTGTGCAGCCGGTCCTTTCCAGTCCAGGAGCTGAACATAACCTTGCGGAACACGGAAAAGCGCAGTGCGTTCTGCGCCTTCACGACGATAAGGCCCTCCCAGTAGCGCGCCCCTATCCGGCAGATGCACTGCAGGGCCATGACGCCGAGCATAAGAAGCACGAACGGCATGAGTTCGCCCCCGGCAGCCCCGGTGGCGATGTCGACCGTCTTCTTGGAGACCCATACGAGACCGAGCGAAGCGCACACTCCGGCGCTGCCGACGATTCCGCTCAGCAGAACACTCCAGCGCTGCTGAGAAAGTATGCGGAGCAGTCCCCCGAAGCAGACCCGGAACGGCTTCATCAGTCGCTTATTATGCCGGCTTCCTTCCACTTTTCAATAATGGCCTCCGAATCGCGCAGGGCCGTTTCCAAATCTATTTCATAGCGTCCCACCAGAAGATCCGCCAGGTCGGCCGCGCAGAACTCCTTTCCGTCCACGGCTTCCCACAGAAATGCGGCGGATTCGTTGAGCGAAATCATCTTGTTGAAATTGATGCGCTGAACGCTTTCTGATGTTATTATGAACTCTTTGCCGAGGGGGCGGAGAGTAAAACCAGGAATAGTCTTCATAAAAATTTTATTCTTCTGTAGATTCCTAAACAATATCTTCTTACGATGCGGGGGGCCGACACCCAGAGGCGGCTTTTCCGCCGGAAGCCCTCCGAGCGGCAGTCCAGCCGCCGGCCGCCCGGCCGCAGTATGGCGGTGACGGTGCCGCAGATGTCGGAGACGGTGCAGCTCTCCGTGGCATCGAGGTTGCCGTCCCCCTTGAGCGTCACGGCATCTCCGTCGATGGCATGGATGCGGTGGAGCACATAGCGGCCGGGGGCAATCAGGCAGAGCACGATGTCGCCCACATCGGCCGACGGCATCTTGAGCAGTTCCACGCTGTCGCGCCCGCCGCGGATAAACGGAGACATGCTGCTCCCCTTTGTCTTTATGACGACGGAGCGGCCGTCGGCAAGGAAGCGGGACACCTCCCCGAGCAAAACGGCATTGGGCAGTATGACCCTGGTCGTCTTCATTTGAGCAGTTCTGCCGCGCAGACCATGGCCGCTTCCTCGTCGGGACGGCAGTCGAGCACATAGCAGGGAATGGTCGTGACTATCTTCTCTATGGTGGCGTGCAGGCCGTCTGCCATGGCCCGGTCGGCCTTGAATCCGGAGCATGACGAGTATATCAGCGCATAGGCTTCCGGCAGGCGCAGCGGCGTTATAGCGTTTTCGGCGCTCCGGCGTATGCGCACGAAGGCTCCCGCGGGGGCCTCGACATTACGGTAGCAAGGTGTCTTCCCGCTCCAGGGGGAGCCGTAGGCCATTATGCTTCCGTCAGGCCACACGCGCACGACAGGATTGTCGTCGTTCATCAGTTCCGAACCGGGTATATGTTTGAGCCACAAACTGCTGTGCGTACTCTTCCCCGTGCCGCTGCGGGCAAGGAACAGGAAGGCGCGGCCGGAGTTTCCCGTCATGGAGGCATGGAGTTCCAAGGTGCCGAGAGTGGCGGTGGTGAAGGCGAAGAGCAGCATCAACGAATTGTTGATTGCGAAGATGGCGTCGGACACCCTGCGGTTGTCAAGATACAGACGGCCCTGCCGGAAATCCGGACCGGTGCAAAGGTGCGCATTGCATGCACGGCTGCTGTCCGGAGACATTTCGAAAGTCCAGCCGTCCCTCTCCCGGAATAGTTTAACCACCGTCTGCCCGTCTTCGGTGGGCGCATCGTACACCACCTCACGCGAAGGGTCAGCCTCATAGGTGCCAGGGAGCAATTCCATGCTGAATACAGGCTCCGTCACGCCCTCCGTCTCAAAGGGGGCGTACTGTCCCAGACGCGGCCACAGCGTGCAGCCGTCCGTAAGGGTCAGTGAAAAAACATGACCGGCGACTTTGTAATATTTGGTCATATAATCTGCTTCCGGGTTTGCAAAGATAGCGATAATTAATTAAAAACATCGCTTTGAAAACAATATCGGCATCCGGCAGGAGGGCCGTTTGAAATCATCGGAAAACTGATTATCTTTGTAGGATAAACAGAAAGAAAATGTTAGAGACTGAAAACAATATCGGATTGGACTATAACACCGAAAGGGAACGGCTCGGGATGCCGGAATACGGACGTAACATCTTGAAAATGGTGGAGGCGCTGAGGGACATCCCCGACAGGGAGAAGCGCACCGAACAGGCCAGGGCGATAGTGAAGGTGATGGAGCTGCTGAATCCGCAGGTGCGCCAGACGGACAACTACGACCAGAAGCTCTGGGACCACCTGTACATGATAGCAGGCTTCGACCTCGACGTGGACGCCCCGTATCCCATGCCGCAGGAGGAGGAACTGAAGACCCGCCCCGTGCCCATACCGATGAAAGGGGAAAAAATCAAGGCCACGCACTACGGCCGCAACATAGAGAAAATCATAGACTTGCTCAGCGGGCAGCCGGACGGCGAGATTAAGACCGCCATGCTCAAGTCCCTCGCCACATACATGAGGCAGCAGTACCTGATATGGAACAAGGACAGCGTGTCCGACGAAACCATATTCAAAGACATAGAGAAACTTTCCGAACACCGCATCAAGGTGCCGGAGGGGCTGCGGCTCAACCAGATAGACACCGACGCCAGTTTCGCCCGTCCCGGACTCAGCATCAACGTGGGACAGGGAGGCTCCGGAAAGAACCGTAACGGCTACCGCAAATTCGTCAAGGGCAAGAGGAAATGAAGGCTCCCGCATTCATTCGCAACTGGGACGAGAGCCAGAAGGCATCCGCGATAAAGCTGCTGGGCCTGTTCACCGCAGCGGCGGCTCTGTTCATCCTGGTGGCCACGGTCAGCTACCTGCTCCACTGGAAGCAGGACATGAGTTTCGTGCCAGGGGAGGAAGTGGCAAATGCCGCAGGCTCCTTGGGCTATCGTACAGGCAAGTTCCTCGTGGCCGATTTCCTCGGGCTCGGGAGCTTCGCCCTGCCGCTCATACTCGTGACGGTGGCCGTCCGGCTGCTTACCGGAAAGTGGATGATGCCTTTCGCTAAAACCCTGCTGCTCACCGTCAGCGGAGCTTTCATCGTGTCGCTGCTCCTGTCTTACATAGGCAAGCTCGCAGGACTCGAACATGCCTTCGGCTACGGACTCGGAGGGGCCTGCGGCACGGCCGTCACAGGCTGGGCCACGAGAGTCACCGGAATAGGAGCGCCGCTGCTCATACTCATGCTGGGAGGGCTCTGGCTGTTTTTCGTGTCCGGACGCTTCAACCGCTGGCTCGCCGGATTGTGGACGCGGCGGGAGAGCGCCCGTCCTGAAAGCAGAAAAAGAAGGAGGCGGGAAAGCGAAAAAACGAAGGAGCCGTCGGTGCCGGATGATGAGGAGCAGTATAGTGAAGAAACCGCAGAGACGCCGGCGACCATACTGCCCGCGGAGAATATAGAATGGACTGCGGAGCAAAGAAGACCGGAATATGACACGCCGCCCGCCTATGCGGACGAAGTGCCGGAAGACGAAGACGGCGGCGCCGGGGCTGCGGACCGCGATGGCGAAGACATGAAGGCGGAGTTCGGGGAGGGTCTGGACACAGATGTGAAAAAGCCGCTCAAGCCTTATGACAACCGCCTGGACATGCCCGACGGACTGCCCCAGTTCAATTTCCCGCCCTCGCTCGAATTGCTGAAGGCCCACGAAAGCAACAGAAAGGAAGTCTCCACGGAAGAGCTCGTGCGCAACCGCAACCGGATACGCGCCGCACTCGCAAACTACCGCATACAGGTCAACGATGTCACCGCGATTGTCGGCCCTACCGTTACCCTGTACAAGGTCTACCCCGCCCCGGGAGTGAAGATATCCGACATAAAGAAGCTCCAGGAAGACATAGGCATGTCGCTGAAGGCCAAAGGAGTGCGCGTGGTGACGCTGGAAGATTCCGTAGGTATAGAAGTAGCCAACGACTTCGCATCCATAGTGCCGTTGAAGGCCCTCCTGAATGACGATTCTTTCCGCAACAGCGATGCGGAGCTGCCCATAGCCATAGGATATACCATCACGCAGAAAGTCAAGGTATTCGACCTTGCGGACGCCCCGCATCTGCTTATTGCCGGCGCTACCAAGCAGGGCAAATCGGTAGGACTCAACGTAATAGTGAGTTCCCTGCTGTACAGCCGCCACCCGTCGGAACTGAAATTCGTGTTCATCGACCCCAAGATGGTGGAGTTTTCTTCCTACGGCAAACTCATACACCACTATCTTGCCACGCTGCCCACGGCGGCAAGCGAGGAGGACGAGCTGAACAACGCCATCATCAAGAAGCCCAAGGATGCGGAGAAGATACTGCGCTCCGTGTGCATAGAAATGGATGAGCGCTACGAACTTCTTGCGAAGGGAGGGGTCAACAAGATTACAGCATACAACGAAAAATACCGTCAGCACCACCTGCGCAGCGACCACGGACACCGTTTCCTGCCCTATCTCGTGGTGGTAGTGGACGAATATGCCGACCTCACCATGACAAGCGGCGGCGGGCCCGAGGCCAAGGCGGCCGGGCGGAGCATCACCGGCTCCATCATCAGGCTCGCACAGAAAGGGCGCGCGGCCGGCATACACGTAATCCTCGCCACCCAGCGCCCTTCGGTGGATGTCATTTCCGGACTCATCAAGAGCAACTTCCCCATGCGCATAGCTTTCAGGGTGGCCTCAAGGGTGGATTCCACCACCATACTCGATGCGCCCGGGGCTGAAAAGCTCATAGGAAAGGGGGACATGCTTTTCTCCGCCGGCATAGACACGGAACGCATCCAGTGCGCTTATGTCAGCAGTGAAGAAATAGACGGAATCACCAAGTTCATAAGCGACCAGCAAGGCTACGCGAAGAGCTACGGCACACCCTATTATCTGCCTGACGTGGAAGAAAGCGGCGAAGGAGGAGGTAGCGGAGGAGGGGCCGACATGGGCGATTTGGACGAGCGTTTCCGCGAAGCCGCTGAACTTGTGGTGACGACGCAGAAAGCATCTACATCATATCTGCAGACACGCCTCGGCATGGGCTTTGCCAAGGCGGCAAGGGTGATGGGACAGCTCGAAAATGCAGGGGTGGTCGGACCGCAGGAGGGTGCGAAATCCCGCCAGGTGCTTGTCCCCGACCTGAACAGCCTGCAGAGCATACTCGACGCATTTGCAAAATGAGAAGAATCCTTTTTATGATAGCCCTCGCGGCCGTTTGTTGCGCCGGTGCCGCCGCACAGGGACGCACCGAACTGCTGAAGCAGAAACTCGAAGGCCACAGGGTGAGTTTCAATTATTCATGGACCACCACGGACAAGGTGCCGGTCAGGCAGAGCGGCACCGCAATCATAGACGGCGACTGCTACGCGATACGCGGCGGCGGACTCGACATCTACTGCGACGGACAGACGAAATGGACGGTGGACACGGAAGCGCGGGAGGTGTATGTGGAGCCTTCCGGCGGGGTTCGTGACTTCATAGCCGCTCCGGCGGAATGGCTCGACAAGGTGAAAGACCTTGAAATTTCGGAGGGCAGCGTCAGCGGCATCTTCACCGAAACGTCCGCGAAGAAAGATTTCAAATTCAAATTCACGTCAATACGCACATCGCCGCTCAGCGGCAGTACGGACGGGTTCTCGTTCGACACCTCCGCACTGGGCGCCGACTGGGTGGTCACGGACCTCAGATGAAAGTTTGCGTAGGACTCTCCGGAGGCGTGGACTCCAGCGTCGCCGCCCTGCTGCTCAAGCGGCAGGGATATGATGTGTTCGCCATGTTCATGCAGAACTGGCACGACACTGAGGGCACGCTGCACGGAGACTGCGAATGGGAGGAAGACAAGTTCGTGGCGGAACTCGTGGCCCGCAAGATAGGCATTCCCTTCTATTTTGTGGACTTGTCCGAAGAATACAGGCAGCGGGTCGTGGATTACATGTTCGATGAATACGCCTGCGGACGCACACCGAACCCCGATGTGCTGTGCAACAGGGAAATCAAGTTCGACGCTTTCCTGCGCAAGGCCCGGGAACTGGGAGCCGACTTGGTGGCTACCGGACATTACTGCCGCAAGGAGGAGGTGACGGATGCGGACGGGGTCCGGCGCTGGAAGCTGCTGGAGGGTATAGACCCTGGAAAAGACCAGAGCTATTTCCTGTGCCAGCTCAGCCAGGAACAGCTTGCCTGCGCAATGTTCCCTATCGGGGATATGCTCAAGTCTGAGGTGAGGCAGCTTGCCGCAGATGCGGACCTGCCGTCGGCCGACAAGAAAGACTCTCAAGGGATATGTTTCGTTGGGAAAGTGGACCTGCCGGTTTTCCTGCAGCAGAAATTGAAGCCTGCGGAGGGAGACGTGGTGGAAGTGTTCGATGCGTGGTATCGCGACTCCGAGAAGTATGCCGCCGACTCCGCCCTTATCGAGAGGGCAGGCAGGGACGGCTGGGAGAGTCTGTCTGAGAGCGAGCTGGAGCAACTTGCCACTCCTTGTGACTACAGCGGGATTCAGTTCGAGACCCAGACCTACCGCTCCGGCAAACACCATACGAAGAAGACCCGTTACAAGCCCAATCCGCACGGGGCAGTGGCAGGGCGCCACGAAGGCGCACAGTTTTATACTATAGGACAGCGGAAGGGACTTTCAATCGGCGGACATGCCAGGCCCCTGTTCGTCATTGCCACGGACATAGCCGGCAGGCGTGTGTATGTGGGCGAGGGCGACGACCACAAGGGGCTTTTCCGCAGCGTATTGCGCATTGCGCCGAGGGACCTGCACTGGATGCGTCCTGCGCTCGCCATGAGCCCCGGAGACAGCCTGCGGTGCAGGGTGCGCATACGCTACAGGCAGCCTTTGCAGGATGCCCTGCTCCTTATGCGGGACAGCGGGCTTTATGTGTGCTTCGACAAGCCCCAGAGGAGCATAACTCCCGGACAGTTCGCCGCATTCCACGCCCTCAGCGACCCTGCCGACCCGCACGATGCCCCGGAACTTTTCGGCAGCGGAATAATATAGCGAATCATTTACAGTACTTTTTTATGCAAACATTCGGCTCTCCCCTCACATCCGTCGCAAGGAAAGCGCTCCTTTGCGGCTCAGGCGAACTCGGAAAAGAAGTCGTCATCGAATTGCAGCGCTACGGCATAGAAGTCATCGCCGTAGACCGCTACGCCAATGCCCCCGCAATGCAGCTTGCACACAGGTGCCATGTAATAGACATGCTCGATGCCGCGGAACTTCGCCGCGTCATCGAACTCGAGAAGCCGGACTGGATTATCCCGGAGGTCGAGGCCATCGCCACGCCCGAACTGGTAAAGCTGGAGGAGGAAGGATTCAATGTCATCCCCACTGCCAAGGCCGCACTGCTGACCATGGACCGGGAGGGCATACGGCGTCTTGCCGCTGAAACGCTGGGCCTGCCGACGGCCGACTACCGCTTCGCCGACACTTACGAAGAATTTCGGACTGCCGTTGCACAGGTGGGCATACCCTGCGTGGTCAAGCCCGTCATGAGTTCGTCCGGCCATGGCCAAAGCACGGTGAAGTGCGCGGAGGACATAGACAGGGCATGGCAGGTCGCCCAGGAAGGGGGACGGGCCGGTGCCGGTCGCGTGATAGTGGAGGCCTTCGTGAATTTCGACTACGAGATTACGCTGCTGACAGTACGCCACAAGGCAGGAACGACTACGCTCGAACCTATAGGGCACCACCAGGTAGACGGAGACTACCGCGAATCCTGGCAGCCGCAGCCCATGACTCCCGCGGCCATGGAAAAGGCCAGGCAAATCGCCGTCAGCATCACCGGCGCCCTCGGAGGGCTCGGCATTTTCGGGGTGGAGATGTTCGTCAAGGGCGACGACGTAATATTCAGCGAGGTGTCCCCGCGGCCGCACGACACCGGGATGGTCACCATGATATCCCAGGACTTGAGCGAGTTCGCACTGCACGCTCGCGCCATCCTCGGCTTGCCCGTACCGGCGATACGCTTCTTCGGTCCGAGCGCATCCAAGGCCATAGTCGTAGAGGGCGACACCGACAAGGTAGTGTTCAGCAATCTGGAAAAGGTGCTGGAGGAGGAAGACGTGCAAATCCGCCTGTTCGGCAAGCCGGAAGTCAGGGGGCATCGCCGTTTCGGAGTGCTGCTCGCCCGCGGAGGCTCGGTCGAAGAGGCCCTTGCCAAGGTCGAGCGCGCATACGCAAAGCTGAAAGTAGAAACGCTGCCAAGATAGAGAATCGAATGGCGACTGAACACACCACAACAACGGGACGCCCGGCATGCCGGCCGGGAAAGGTGCTTGCCGCTGCCCTGACATGCCTTTTCCTGACGGTGCCGTCGCTGCACGGGGCCGCGCAGGGGCTTTACAACGCTTCGCGGGAATCTTTGCACCCCACTCCGCCTCCTGTTCCGGAATATATGGTGTTCTGCGGCGACACCATACGCTTCGACACGGCCGACAAGTATGAACGCATGGACAGGGAGCTGATGAACTTCACCTATATGCACACCACGACCTCCCTGATGCTGAAGCGTTCAGGACGCTATTTCCCCATGGTGGAGCCTGTGCTTAAAGCGAAGGGAGTGCCGGACGACATGAAGTACCTCATGGTCATCGAGAGCAATCTCGACCCCAAGGCCGTGTCGTCGGCGGGGGCCGCAGGCCTGTGGCAATTCTTGAAGACCACGGCCAGGGAATACGGTTTGGCGGTAAATTCAGAGGTCGACGAGCGGTTCAACATAGACAAGGAGACAGAGGCCGCATGCCGCTATCTTCTCAAGGCCCATTCCATGTTCGGCGACTGGTTCAATGCCGCCGCCAGCTACAACTGCGGCACGGGCGGCCTAAGCAGGCGCCTAAACGAACAGAGGCGCAAGTCTTTCTCCGAACTGTGGCTGCCGGAGGAGACATCGCGCTATGTCTACCGCATACTCGCCGCCAAGATGTTGTTCTCAAACCCGGAGGCTTTCGGCTATACGGCAGGCGAGCGCTACCATCCAGTCGAAGTAAGCCGGACCGTCACGATATCCGGCAGCATAGAGAGCCTGGTGGATTTTGCGGAAAGCTACGGCATATCATACGCCGAGCTCAAGCGGGCCAATCTTTGGCTGCGCGACAATAAACTCGTCAACAAGGAGCGCCGCAGCTACAACATAGTCATCCCCCGCAAAGGAAGCATATAGACAAATCAGTCCGCCTGCGCGCGAAGAGCCTCCGCGACGGCAAGTGCGCAGCGTATACCGTCCATGGCGCTCGAAACTATGCCCCCCGAATAGCCTGCGCCTTCCCCGCAGGGATACAGGCCGGGCAGCGACGGGGCCTCGAGAGTTTCAGGGTCGCGCACTATGCGGACGGGCGATGAAGTGCGGGACTCCACGCCGAGCAGCAAGGCCGCATTGGTGTAATATCCTTTCATGTTGATGCGCGGGAAAGCCTTCTGTAGGCGGCCGGCGACGAAGGGGGGCAGCAGCTCGTGCAGGGGGGCGCTTATGACTCCCGGACAGTAGGAAGTGGGGGGCATCTTCTTGCTCAGCTTTCCGAGGCAGAAATCCTCCATCCTCTGGGCAGGAGCCGCCATGGGGTTGGCGGGGATGTCCTTGGCGCCGCTGCACCTCTGTTCTTCGCACCAGTCGAACATGCGCTTTTCCACTTCGTGCTGGAAGTCCATCAGTTTGAAAGGCCCGTTTCCGGCAATGTCTTCAGGCTCAATCTGCACCACCACGCCCGCATTGGCGAATTTGCCGCTGCGTCCCGAGTTGGACATGCCGTTGAGCACCACCGTGCCGGCTTCCGTGGATGAGGGCACAAGGATGCCGCCCGGGCACATGCAGAAGGAATACACTCCTCTGCCGTCCACCTGCTCCGCAAATGAATACTCTGCGGCAGGCACGCCCGGCTTCCACATGCCGTGGTAGCGGTGGTAATTGATTTTTTCCTGCGGATGCTCCACCCGCACTCCCAGCGCAAAGCCCTTGGCCTCCAATTGCACGCCAATGGCTTCCAGCATTTCGTAGATATCGCGTGCCGAATGTCCTGTGGCAAGTATGGCCTTGCGGCCGGAAAAAGACCTGCCGTCGGCACATACGGCCTTCATGGACTCTCCCTCCGGCTCTACGGAAACCACCCTGGCGCCGAAATGGTATTCGCCTCCGTGGCTCAGCACGCATTTGCGTATGTTCTCCACCACGGCCGGCAGCTTGTCGGAGCCTATATGAGGGTGGGCGTCGATGAGTATGTCCCTGGATGCACCGAAGTCCGTCAGCTGATGCAGGACTTCCCTGATGTCGCCCCTTTTGGATGAGCGGGTATAGAGCTTGCCGTCCGAAAAGGCACCCGCCCCGCCCTCGCCGTAGCAGTAGTTGGAGTCGGGATCCACCCTTCCCTCGCGGGAAAGGCGGGCCATATCGAATTTGCGGCCGTGTACATCCTTGCCCCGCTCCAGCACTATGGGCTTGAGGCCGAGAGTAAGCAGTTTGAGGGCCGCAAACATGCCCGCAGGTCCGGAACCCACCACAAGCACGGCAGGAGCCTCCCCGACATTCAGATACGGCGCCTGCTCATACACCGGGATGGGCTCATCGGGCCCGTATGCCTCATACTGGTAGCGCCACACAGGTTCCTTCCGGGCATCGACCGAGCGTTTGCGCAACACCCACCTCATGCCACCGGCCTTGGCTTCTATTTCCCTCTGCCTCGGCTCCCTTGTGAGCGGACAGCTTATCTCGAATTCTTTCATACGGCAAACTTAGCAAAAAATCACACTCGTACAGCATGTCCGTCCGGAAGGTACCACACGAAACCGCTGACCCGGGCATGACCCATGTCCCGGTAGAGTTTCATGTAGCGTCCCACCTGACGGAGGTATGAAGGACGCTCCTCGCCGAACTTGTAATCTATTATGACTATTCCCCCGTCAGAATCCTGCACTACCCTGTCCGGGCGGTGGAGAGAGCCGTCAGCGGCGAAAACTGACACCTCATTGCGGGCGCGCACCGCATCTCTGAACCACTCCGGGTGCTCTTCCATGCGCTTTGTCAACATTTCGCGCGATTCGGCATCCATGTCGGATGGCAGGTCGTCCGGAGAATCCGCAAGGGACATGATGCGGTGCAGTTCTATCCCGCGCAGCCTGCCTGATGCCTCCGGTCCTGTATGTCCGTCCTCGCCGAAGTAGTCGGATGCGTCGGGAGATGCCTTCAGACGGTCTCCGATAGGAATCGAGTGCCACTGCGCCTGCAGCGGAATCCCGGTTTCCGCACATTTCCTTTTCATCTGGGAAAAGTCGTACGGCTCCCCGAAACATCTTTCCTCAAAGCCCCCGCACCAGGCATAAAGCATTTCCGAGAAGTTGGACCATGACACCGCCTTGCCGGCTTTCAGCGCGGCCTGCTTCCCCTTGGCCGGTTCTTTCGCGATGATATGCATGCTCTTCGAGGCCCGCGTGAGAGCGACATAAAAAATATTCAGATTGTCCACGAGCTGAAGGGCGTATTCTTCCCTGTACGCGGAAGCGAAAAGGCTGTGCTCGGAACTGCCGCTCAGTTCTACGGGATAGATGCCGTCCGCTCCGTGACCGAGTGCCGTGCCTCCCCCGTCCAGCGCACACCACCGCGTGACTTTCCTGAACAGCACCACTTTGTCGGCAAAGGGAAAGATGACATGGGGGAACTCCAGGCCCTTGGACTTGTGCACCGTCATTATGCGGACGGCCTGAGAGCCGGAGGGCGAGCCTATGTAGCAGTCGTCCTTGTCTTCCCACGAGCGTATGAATGCCCGCAGGTTGTTTCCTCCGGTATCGGACCATTCCTGCAATCTGTCCATGAAAGCCCCGATATACAGCGTCTCCGCCTCATAAGTGTCTGGGTCGAAGCGTCTGAGCTCGCGGAGCAGATGTTCGCAGAAATCCACGAGGGAATGGTAATGGGCGGGGAATTCCACCTGCATGGAACGGGCGAGATAGCTTCCCACCGTATTGCCCGGATTGTCGCAGAAAGTCAGAAGCGACACGAGCCGGCGCACGGTCACGGCCGCCTTGAGGTCGAGAGAGTCGTCGGAAATTACATCCACCCCGGAGGCGATGAGGGCCGAGGCGAGCATCGCACCCTCCTTCTTGCCCCTGACGAGTATGGCTATGTCGCTCAGATGCGCCCCGCGCGAGCGCACGTCCGCTATAGAGTCGAGTACGGCCTGCACCTGGTCCGAAGTGAAACTCACCCTGACGCAGCCCTGCTGGGGCTCGTCCGTGCGCGGGCGCTGCGACACATTGGAATACAGCTCGGAGAGTCCGGCCGCGGCCGCGGCATAGGTAAAGAAGGAGCCGTTGAATTCCACCACGGCCCTTGCGCTGCGCCAGTTGTCTCCGGGGTTCTCCACTTCCGCACGGGGGAACTCCTTCTGTACTTCTCCGCCGAGCAGGCGCCAGTCGGACTCCCGCCAGCGGTATATGCTCTGCTTGACATCCCCCACTATGAGGTTGTCGCCAGAGGCATCGGCATCTTTGAGGAGAGGCAGGAAGTTGTCCCACTGCAGGCGCGAGGTATCCTGAAACTCGTCCAGCAGGAAATGGGCATAGCGGGTGCCGGTCTTTTCATATACGAAAGGGGCGTCGGACCCGTCGATTATCTTTTTGAGCAGGCCGTTGGACTCATCGAGGGGCATCACGTTGCGCTCTTTCAGAAGGGCTTCGTATTCCTCGTGGAACTCCCTGGCCACGCCGAGTCCGTACAGCTGGCTCCGTACCGTCAGCGCAGTGGAGTAGGCAGGATATTTCTTTTCGAAGAACTCCTGCACCTGCGGGTCAGCAAGCGCCTTTTTTGTGGTAGGATACTTGACATGCTCCCCGGGAAGCGTGCTGAAGCCGAGCACGGCCGCCTCCTTTTCAAAAGACTCTATGATGCCGCTGCAAAGCCTGCGAATCCCGGAAAGGCGCTCCTTGGAGAATGACTCCGGCTCGTTTATCCCGTACAGGTCTTTCAGACGCCTGTACTCCTCGCTCTTGAGGCGTCCCCCCATCATTTCGAGTCCATCGTCGAGCTTGAAACGGCCCTCCCTCTCTATCTGGTCCATCGCATTGGTACGCAGCCATTCCACAAGCTCTCTCTTGTCTTCGGACACGCCGTCGAGCACCCTGTCCATGGCCTCTTTCACTAAGGAATCCTTGTCCAGTTCCACCTGATAGGACGAGAACTGCCCCAGTTCGCGGGCGAAGGCCCTCAGCGTCTGCTGGAAGAAACGGTCTATGGTGCTTACCCCGAAAGAGCCGTAATCGTGCAGGATATTCACCAGGAAATGTCTGGCGCGCATGTCCGTTTCCGCCGCCGCGGCGAGGTCCTTCAGTATGCGCTCTTTCATCTCCGCCGTGGCCTTGTTGGTGAAGGTCACGGCCAGCAGGTGGCGGTACGCTGCCGGATCCGGCGAGCCCAGGAGGTAGTCTATGTATGTGTGCGAGAGCCTGTAGGTCTTGCCGGACCCCGCACTTGCCTTTATTATGTTCATCTTCCGCAAATTGCTCTGAAATCACACCTCTTGCAGCGCTCTGCATCTTCCGTCCGTCTCCATGGCACGGACAGGTCGGATATCTGCCCGAGCAGTCTTTCCAGCCCCTCTTCCATGCGGGCGCAAAATTCCTCGTCGAGTAGATGTTCCGTCACTGGAGAGCCGCTCATCAGCGAAGCGGGACGGTATATGGCCCCGCTCACCTCGGCACCTTTATGCGAAGCCTCGGCAAAACGCTTGTACAGATACAGCTGCAGGCCTATATGGGGCAGTTTCTCCGGATCGTTCCCGAAAAACAGGTCTTCCGCTTCCACACGTCCCGTCTTGTAGTCCACCACCCTCAATGTGCCGGGGGCCGCGCTGTCGAGACGGTCTATATAACCGAGAAAATCGTATCCTCCTATCTTCACGCGCCCCTCTTTCTCCACCCCCAGTATGCGTATGCCGCCGCGGGCAGCCTGCTCCATGTCGGAGCGCAGCACGGCCTCGACATACGCGCACACTACATCGGCAAAGACTATGTTGCGACCGGTGACTTCAAAAGTGTTGAGCTGTATGCAGATATTCTTTTCCACCGCCGCCCGTATGCGCCCCTTGTCGCCGAGCAGCCTTTTCAGCAGTCCGGATTCGAGCAGCGTGCCCTCCGGATACAGCTCCCTCATAGTCTCATGCAGCACCGTGCCCAGCATGCCAGGGTCCAAAGACTCGCTCAGGTCCTTTTCCGCACGCAGGCTTTCCACCTTGGAATAGAAAAACTTCACCGGGCAGTCCATATAGTTCCTGACGGCACTCGGAGAAAGGAAACTACGGCGCAGCTTCAAGATGTGTTCTTCCGTCTTAGGTATCTGCTCTCCGTCCTGCCCGCGTCCCAGGGGCATGACGGCCTCAAGGTGCCTCACCTTCACCCCGAAGTGCATCTCCAGCTGGTACAGGTAGCGGCTCGGCTCTCCTCCCTTCAGGCCCTCGGCGCGCGAATCGCATACCAGCCACACCCGCGACGCCCGTTGTATCATGCGATAGAAATAATAGGCCCAGACGGCATCCTGATACTCATAGGTGGGGAGTCCGAAACCGCGCCGGAGTTCCGGGGGGATGAATGAAGCGCTTACCGAACGGCGCGGAAATACGCCCTCGTTGAAATTGAGTATCACAAGATTGTCGAAGTCCATTGCCCGCAGTTCGAGAGGACCCATAATCTGCAATCCCTCAAGAGGTTCGCCCTCGAAAGGCACCGCGGCAGACGAGAGCAGCTGAGCGACGAGGCGGAAAAGGGACTGCGGCAATAGGGCGAGTTCGTGGCGGAGCAGGCCGGAAAGGCTCTCATGACACAATTTGGCGAAATCTATCTCAATCTGCATGTCCGCATCCTGCCCTAACCTCGGCGCTATTGTAGTGAGGACATCCTGCAGCCACAGGCATATATTCCTGACCTGGACGGGGTCGGCGGCAGACAGGTCGGAGACAATAGGACGGAATATCGTTTCGAGCACTGCGTCTCCCTTGAGCGAACTTTCAGGGATATAATACAGCCGCTGCCGTCTCAGTTCTTCCATGCGCCGGGCTGTTTCTTCCGAAAGGACGGTGCGGACCACAGGATTGGAAAGCACCGCCCAAAGCGGCCTGTGATAGAAGCAATACTCTCCGTCCCTGCAGCGAAGGTGCAGCTGAAGTCCGGAAAGGTCGGAAATCAAAGACCACATCTGACTGCCCGAAATGGGATATCCCATGGTCACGTTGAGTTTGTCCACGTGTCCGGGGATGGAGTTCAGCACTGGAATCAGCATCTTCTCATCAGGCAGCACCACTGCGGTATCTATCCCTGGAGATGGATTGCAGCGTGAAAATATTTCCGGCAGCATCTTAGCCTGCGCCAGTCCGCCGGCCACGGTAAGAAGGTTGAATTCCGTGTCGGGAAGTCCCTCGGGGTCAGGCTCGAACGAGGAGGGGAACTCCGAAACGAAGTCTTTCAGGAACAAAGAAGACTTGTTGTCCGCATTCCGTATGAAGCCGGAGCGGTAGTCCCAGCAAAATTCGCACAGCCCCGCCCGGTGCATCTTCCTCAACAGGGACTTTTCGCACTCGTTCAGGGCATTGAGCCCGACGAACACGAAACGCCCGCTCCAGGGGTGCCTCTCCTTCATCAGGTCCACCGCCGACATTTTCTCCAGCTTTTCGGTCAGGCTCCGGTACACCATGCCCTCATAGGAGAGCCCTCCGGCGGACAGGGCCGCACGGAAATCGCGGTACAGGGGCAGGAGTATGCGCCATATCCGCAGGAATCCCTCCTTCACCGCCCCGGGAGTAAGGAAATGGCGGGTGAAGCGCTCTATGGCCTCTTTCTGCGCAGGGGTGAGCCACGACAGGTCGTCCTGCATGGACTTCAGGTCCTCCACATTTGCAAAAAGCCTCTCCGGGTCGACGAGATACTTGTCTATGTCGTCGAAGTCTCCCAGCAGCGTATCGCCCCAGAAAATGAAATCATCGAGGGACTCAGCCCCCGGATTCAGGGCCTTGTAGCATGAATACAGCTCCAGTAGCAGACCGGTGCGGTCGCACGGACGCGCGCCCACCGTCCTGTAGAAAAAGTCGTTCATGGTGAAAAGCTGGGGGCTGATCACCGGGCATGATGAGGAGAGGGCGATTTCTTCTCCGAGATAACGCTCGAAGAAACGCATCGCCCTGCGGTTGGGAAAAATGAAACAGAGCCGGCTGATGTCGCCGGCTCCGGTATGACAGTAGTGTCTTGCTACCTGTTTCAGGAACGGGGTCATATCCTGCAAAGATACTAAGTTCCCCGCAAAGTCAGAAATTGTACTTGAACAGCAGCTGGACGCGATGATTGAGAACCATGTGCAGGTTGCCGTCGGCCACGATGCGGTCGCTCTTGTCGCCGTACATGACTCCCGTGAGCATATACTCGGCACCGAGTCCGAGTTTTCCGAGATTGTACATGAGTTCGGGCTGCACGCGGAACATGCTGTCTATAGAGTCGGCATTGTTCTTGAACCAGTATTTGAGTCCTCCGTCTACCGTCGCAAGGCTCTCGGGCGTGCCGAAGAGCTTGGTGTAGCCGAGCATCATCTGGGGCACCCACCTGCCGCACTTGCGGTATGCTGCGCTCAGCCATCCGGAAAGGTTGCGGGTCGCGGTGTATTCCCAGTTCTTGCCGTCCTCGGCACGCACCCCGTAGCCTCCGACCATATTGAAATGGCTTCCGTCATTGGCATAGGTAATCTTGGACTTGAGATCGAGTCCTCCGGCATTGGCCGAGCCGTAAACGAAAGCGTTCCATGTGGTCAGACGGTCGCTGACAAGGGTGTTGGAAGCCACCTGACGGGGCTTGATGCTGAGCACGTCCGCACCCACTTTGAGAATTGAGCCTGATTCCGACTTCAGCGATATCCCGGCGTAAATCTCGGGAGTGCAGCCATACTTTATATAATCGGCGCTGGCTCCGTTAGGGCCCGTGGAAGTGTACTGCATCTGCCATATTGCAGCTGCGGTGAGGGTCACGGCCTTGCCGGCCTTCCAGTCGAACTGCACGAGGGGTGTGCGGCTGAACGGTCCGAAGGGAGCGCCGCTCTCCAAGCTGAAGATATCGGGGAGGTCGGCGGCCATGGGATGCCAGGCCTGGCCCACCTTCCAGCTGCGGCCGTTCTTGGACACGGTCACGAAAGCCTGGCGGAGCCTGAACTGGGCCGTGCCGGTGCTGCCGCTCAAACCGGCGTAGAAGTCGCCCTCGAACTTGCCGCTGAACTTGTAGCCGTCGATTTCATAACCGAGGATGTCGAGTCCGAGGCGGGAAGTGAGCGCGGTAAAGCGGAATGAGGATGCGGCATTGAGGTCCGTGCCGTCGACAATGTTCTCGTCGAGCGGCATGTAATAGTACAAGTCGCCCGTGCCCGCGCTGCTCACGCGGCTGTCGTATGCAAAATACGAACGCAGGAAGCCGTAGGGCTTGAACTGCAATTCCTGGGCAGCCGAGTGCGCAAAGGCGGCGCACAGCAGGACTGCAAGCAATGAAAGTTTCTTCATGGAGTCGTCAGGCTTGAGGGAAAGGGAAAATGGTCGTCAGCCAGAAATATCCGAGCACGAAGCCTATGGCGCCGATGATGATGCCGATCTTCGCCATATCCTTGGTCTCCACAAGGCCGGTCGATGATGCGATGGCATTCGGCGGCGTGGAAATCGGGAAGAGCATGGCTATGGAGGCGCAGACAGCGATGAAAGAAATCATGGCCTGAGTGCCGCCGAGAGCTATGAATGCGGCGTTGTTGGCGGCGGCAGGATCTTCCATGCCTCCGGCAACTACCACCAGAATGGGAATCAGGAGTGCAGCCGTGGCGCTGTTGCTGATGAAGTTGGAAAGCAGGTAGCACACCAGGCCGGCGATGATGAGCACGACCACGACGGACATGGCTCCGAAAGGAATCGCATTGATGAGCACCTTGGCAAGACCGGTACCCTGCAGGCAGGTGCCGAGGGCGAAACCTCCGGCCACGAGCCAAAGCACGCTCCAGTTGATTTCCTTGATATCGTCTTTCGTGAAGATGCCGCAGGCCGTGAGGACGCCGAGAGGAATGAGGGCGACCACATTGGAGTTGATGCCTGTCCACTGCTCCGTGACCCAGAGGAAGATGGTGCCTATGAAAGTAATCCACACGACAGTGGATTTCCAGTCGCTCTTGCGCTTGTTCTCAGGGATTTCCAGCTTGACTTCCTTGGACTTGAAAGGGAAGAACACCTGCAGGAGCACCCATGCGATGAGAATCATGATAATCACGAAAGGAATCATGCGCACGCACCAGGAGCCGAAGGATATTTCACGGCCTGCCTCGGCGAGGAACTTCACGGCCGTGGCATTCGGAGGAGTGCCTATGGGCGTGCCAATTCCGCCGATATTGGCGGCCACCGGAATGGCGAGCGAAAGGCCTATCTTGCCCCTGTCATCGCTCGGGAGCACGGCCAGCACCGGTGCCAGGAATGCCAGCATCATGGCTGCCGTGGCGGTATTGCTCATGAACATGGAGAACAGGGCGATTACCACGAGGAAACCGAGCAGCACCATCTTGGGATTGGTGCCGAAAGGTTTGAGCAGGAAACGGGCCAGAGTCACATCCAGACCGTATTTCTCTGCCATGATGGCAAGGACGAAGCCGCCGAGGAAAAGCATGACCACCGGATCGGCGAATGAAGCCATCAAGTCCTTGTAGCTGACGAGCTTGCCCAATTCGGGGTTGCAGAAAAATCCTATTCCCTTGTCGGAAACGGTCAGCAGCGAAATCACGATGACCAGCAGAGAAGTGGTCCAGTTGGGAATGATTTCGAAAATCCACATGAGCGCGGCGAATACGAAAAGCGCAATCACGCGCTGCTGAACCGGGGTGAGGTCCGCGATACCGAATACAGAGGTAGGGAGGGCCCAAAGCAAAATCGTGACTATCAGCACTATCGGCAGAAGTACACAATACTTTACGGAAAAATTACTTTTGGACATATTTATAAATGTTACACTATCCAACCATGCGCGTCGGAACGCGGGCGCAAATTTAGACAATAATTTGTTTTTGAACAAATGGGCCTTTTTACTATATTTGCTTTTTGCAAATTTTGGCATTTTATGAAATCCACCGTTCCGAACAACCGGCCCAAACATATCCTGCAGTGGGGTGTCCTGGCCGTCTTGATTTTCTTCCTCTCCGGACTGGCTTCCAAGCTGTTTCCCAAACTCTCGGCCTCGGACCCGGAGGCCTACTGCCCTCTCGGGGGCCTGGAGGCTCTCACTACCTATGTAACAAGGGGCTCTCTCCCGTGTTCCATGAGTTCCTCCCAGATACTTATGGGCATACTGCTGGCAGCGGCCGTCATACTTTTCGGGAAACTTTTTTGTGCATATCTGTGCCCCCTCGGCACGGTGGAGGACCTTATTACGAAAGGGCGTGAGGCCCTGAGGATAAGGAGCATCGAGGTACGCAGCGACAGCTTTGCGGACAAACTCCTGCGCCTCCCCAAGTACGCCCTGCTGTTCTGGCTATTCTATTCCACGGCCACGGCGAGCGAACTGCTGTGCCGCAAGATGGATCCCTACTACGCCGTGGCAGGCGGGTTCAAGGGCGAGATAGTCCTGTGGATGAGCTTGACGTTCCTGTTCCTCCTGATAGTCGGAGGTTTTTTCATCAAGCGTTTCTTCTGCCGCTACATCTGCCCTCTCGGAGCAGCCACGAGCAGCTTCCGATTCTGGCTGCCCCTGCTCGTCCTGGCGGCAGCAGGATGGGGCCTGAGCGCCCTCGGAGTGCCGGTGCAGTGGTGGATGATGCTCGCAGCGTTCTGCCTTGCCGGGTATCTGCTGGAGATATTCTACGGCAGGCCCAAGCTCCAGCTGCTGCATGTAGTGTACAACGATGAAGACTGCACGCGCCGCTGTTATTCATGCCAAAAGAGCTGTCCGTACAATATCGACATCCCCGGAAGCGGCGGCATAGTGACCGATGTGGACTGCATGCTCTGCGGCGAATGCATTTCGTCCTGTCCCGGAGGAGCCCTCAGTTTCGGAGTGGGCGCACGGCCTCTGGGCAATGGGGCGGGCCGCTTCCTGCCGGCCCTGATAGCCGTGGTCATAACGGCGTTGGGAATATTCTTCGGCTCGCGCTTCGAGGTGCCCACCATTGACGAGAAGTGGGGCATCGAGGAGGGCATGGATTTGGGCACGCTCCGCATAGAAAACCTCACCAGCGTACACTGCTACGGCAGTTCCATGGCCTTCAAGGGCAAGATGGAGAAGGTGAAGGGCGTGCACGGGGTCAAGACCTACGCGGCATCCCATACCGTGGTGCTGACATACGACAAGGCGGCGACCAGCGAAGAGAAGCTCCTGGAAGAAGTGTACGAGCCGTCCCACTTCAGGGTGAACTCTCCCGACCCGTCTGAATACAAGGAACTGAAGGTGCAGACCATACGCACCGAACACATGCCCAACCGCACGGACCTCAACCACCTCGGACTCCAGATGAGGAACAGCGGACGGAAAGTCTTCGGCCTCGAATCCGAGTACGACTGTCCCCTGATAGTGCACGTATATTCCGACCCTTCGGAAGAGCTCGACGAAGCATGGTTCCGCGAGATGGTCGAGAAAAAGGTGCTCAGCATGCCCGTACACGGTGGCGGCACCAAGGATACCCCGCTGGACTTCACTTTCATACGACTCGAAAAGGGCAGCGGCACCATAGGCATAAAGGACTATCTGGAAAGGATGTTCGACAAGTTCGAGGCGGAATATAACGGGCGCTACCCTTCAGGAGACACCACCGTGGTGCGCAAGCGTGCGGAAGTGTATGAGGGACAGCCCCAGTTCATTTACGAAATCGCCGACGGCAATTACGAAAAGCCCATAGTGAAAAGGGTGATGCCGTTCCTGAGCAACCACCTTTCCAAGGAGGAGGGCGTAATAGGCACATACCTGAAGCTCAACAAGAATCTCCAGCCTTCCATACAGGTGCGTTTCGCCGCCCCCATGACAGCGGAGAGGATATGGGAGCTGATGAACATGCCGGTATGGACCATCACCTATTCTAAAGACGATGTCCGCGAGGTTCCGGCCAAGATGAAATTCGACAAACAAGGAATATCTTACGCATTATGAAAAAAATACTACTTATCGCCTGCTGCGCCGTATTGTGCTGCGGCACCGCATCCGGATGGGGTCGCAGAGGCCACGCCACGATAGCCCGCATCGCGGAAAATCACCTGACCAAGACAACGCAGAAGAAAATTGCGGAAATCATGCACGGCCAGCCCATAAGCGCCTACGCATCCTACGCCGACGACCACAAGGGGAAACTGCTCGTGGACATGGGCTTCGACCCGACGGACAAAAGGGATCCCAGAATCAACACCCTGCCCCACACTTTCGAAGCAGACATGAACTTCGAGCCGTTCCGCGGCATCAACGACAACGGACGCTATGTAAAGAACTGCATCCATTTCGTGGAGCAGTATGCGGAGGATCTCCTGGATTACAAGGCCCTGGACGACTCCACCGCTTTCACCGAACTGGTGCTTCTCGTCCACTTCGTCGGCGACATGCACTGCCCGGAGCACATACGCTACAACCCGGAGGACATGACCATAGGCTACTACAATGTGAATTTCCGCAAGCAGGACATACGGTATCACACGATATGGGACGATATGATCATAGAAATAAAGCACCCCTGGAGCTTCAGCGATCTCGCGCACATGTTCGACTCCTCCACTCCGGAGGAAATCGCGGAAATCGTGAAGGGAGGCCCTTATGACTGGGGCCGCGACATAGCCAGGTGCTGCTGGGTCACTCACCAGGTAAAACCCGATGCCGTACTCACCATGGACTGGTACTACGACCAGCTGCCCCTCATGCGTACGCAGCTCCGCAAGGCCGGATACCGTCTTGCAAAGGAGTTGAACATGATATTCGACCCCGCTTATGCCCGTAAAAACAAGAACAGATAACATGCGCAAATTAATCATCTCAACAGCTGCGGCCCTCGTGTCGCTGAGTGCTTTTTGCTGGACTCCCGGAGAGGGCCTGAAAACCCGCTGGGCCGCAGAAGTAGATCCGTCCAACCCCCTGCCCGAATATCCCCGCCCCCAGATGGTGCGCGCGCAGTGGCAGAACCTCAACGGGCTGTGGAACTATGCAATAACCCCGGCCGATGCCGACTACGGCAAGCCCGACGGGGAAATACTCGTGCCTTTCTGCGTAGAATCGGCGCTCTCCGGAGTGCAGAGGCATGTAGGCTCGGCAAATGCCCTCTGGTACGAAAGGGAGTTCACAGTGCCCCGCCAGTGGAAGGGACGCGATGTGCTCCTGCATTTCGGTGCCGTGGACTGGAAGGCCGAGGTTTGGGTGAACGGAATAAAAGTAGGAGAGCATACAGGCGGATACGCCCCGTTCTGCTTCAATATAAGTCCTGCACTCAGGAAATCCGGCAAACAGAGTCTGAGAGTGCGTGTCTGGGATGCTTCCGACGAGAATTTCCAGCCTCGCGGCAAGCAGATAGAGCACACTCACGGAATATGGTACACTCCCGTCACAGGCATCTGGCAGACGGTGTGGCTCGAACCCGTAAGCCATGAGGCCAGCATAGTTTCCTACAATCCCGTATGGGATGCCGCAAACTCCATGCTCAAGGTGGAGGTGAATGCCGGCGGAGACTTCGACGAGACTCGGGTAGAACTGTTCTACAAAGGGCAGAAGGTGGCTTCCGGCACTGAAATGAAGGTGGAATCGCCCCGTCTCTGGAGCCCCGACAGCCCCGAGATGTACGACTTGAAAATCAGCCTCCTGAAAGGCGGAAAGGTAATCGACAGCGTGGACGGATACACCTGCCTGCGCACCATGAGCGTGATTTCCGATCCTAAGGCAGACCGCAATGTCAATTCCTACAAACGCATAGGCCTCAACGGAGAGCGCACGTTCTTCTTCGGCCCCCTCGACCAGGGATGGTGGCCCGACGGGCTTTACACCGCCCCCACCGACGAGGCCCTGAAATTCGACATCATCAAGACGAAGGAGTGGGGATGGAACATGATACGCAAGCACATCAAGGTGGAACCGGCCCGCTGGTACTACTGGTGCGACGTGTACGGCATAAGCGTATGGCAGGACATGCCCTGCATTGCCGACCACAGTGCGAAGACGAACGAATACCGCACTCCGGAAATAGCCAGGATGCAGATGAACAAGTGGTCCCGCGACAGTTTCCTCGGCGGAACCGACTGCGAGGTGCCCGCTCAGTGGAAGGAGAATTTCTACAAGGAGTGGGGAGAAATCATGGACGCGCTGAAAGTTTTCCAGTGCATAGGCGTATGGGTGCCCTTCAATGAGGCCTGGGGGCAGTTCGACACTCCCGCCGTCGTGCAGTTCACGCGCAGCAAGGACTCCACCCGTCTCATCAACGAATCGTCGGGAGGCAACTTCTCGTTCTCCGGCGACATAATAGACACCCACCACTATGCCAGTCCGGCCATGAATGCGTTCGAGTCCAAGTTCATCAACGTGATAGGCGAATACGGCGGTCTCGGATACCCTGTGCAGGGCCATCTGTGGCAGCAGGACAAGAACTGGGGATACGGCGCCGTGCTCAAGTCGGGCGAGGAGGTCCAGGAGATTTATGACAAGTTCGCCGACATGCTGAAGGTATTCATCAGCACCGGATGCTCTGCGGCGGTCTACACCCAGACCACCGACGTGGAAATCGAAGTCAACGGCATCATGACCTATGACCGCGAAATCGTCAAGCTCGACGAGAAACGCTTCCGTGAAACCAACCAGTCAGTAATAAAAAGCCTATGAAAAGAAAGATGATATATGCCGCAGCGGCCCTGATGGTGTTCGCCGGCTGCAATTCGCACGAACGCCCGACTCCGGAGCTGATAATCACATTGGCCGATTTTCCGGAACTCGAACACATAAAGAACGTGCAGGGAGCCGCAGTTTGCGGCGACCTGCTGTTCAGCCTGCAGGACCAGGGATGGTGCAATGTGCTCGACCTGCGCACGGGCAAGCCGGTGTCGCAGTTCCCGCTTGCCTCGCAAGGCAGGAACAACCACGCCAACGTGGCCTTTTTCGGCTCCGCGCGCTACGATTCCTCCGACCGTTTCCCCCTGCTGTATGTCTCGCAGTGCAAGAGTCAGCCGGTGACGGAAATCGGCCTTGCCGAGACCGACTCGCTGTCGCGCCTGCTGTTCGTGGAGCGCATCATAACGGACGACCGGGGCATACCGGGAGGCTCGGAGCTCGTGCAGATCATCACTTTCGAACCGAAGCAATGGAATTCGAGGCTATGGTTCGCGGACTCCCGCAACCCTAAAGACCTGTGGTGCTACGGCAACATCGTGGGCAACGAAAAGCCGGGGAACCGCATTGTGATGCAGAAATTCGCTTTCCCGGAGTTTTCCGCCGACCGCTTCCTGCTGGAGCTCACGGAGGAAGACATACTGGAGGAGACTTACTTCGATGCCCTGATGCCTGAAGGGCACAGGGGTCCTCAGAATGCCATACTGCAAGGTGCATTCCTGCTCGACGGAGTAGTGTTCATGCCCTGCGGGACAGGCAGCGAAAAGCACCCCAACGAATTGTTCTACGCAAAACTGGACGGCAGCAAATACGGCTGGTTCGACTACACCGACATCATGCCGGTAGAGCCGGAAGACATGGACATCTGGGGCGACCGCATCATCTGCCCGTGCAACACCGACTCCACGGGAGTGGTGTACAGCTTCCCCTACCGCAAGCTCATAAAAGCTATGCTCTGACGTGCAGGCCGCATTCGCGGCTGTCGGGATTTTCCCACCACCAGCGGCCTGCACGCAAATCCTCGCCCGGCTTCACGGCACGGGTGCACGGCTGGCAGCCGATACTCGGGAATCCCTTGTCATGCAGCTTATTGTAGGGTATTCCGTTGAGTTTCACATATTCTCTGACATCCTCTTCGCTCCACAGCAGAAGAGGATTCAGTTTTATAATGGCATCGTCCGCGTCGTATTCGACCATTTGCATCGCGGTGCGCGTCACCGACTGGCTGCGGCGCAGTCCGGTTATCCACACTTCCGCCCCTTTGAGGGCCCTTTTCAGGGGTTCTATCTTGCGCACGCTGCAACACAGATGACGCAGTTCCACGCTATCATAGAAGAGGTTGATTCCGTGTTCCCGCACCATTTCCTGTACCTTGGCAAAATCAGGGAAAAAGACTTCCGGGCGCACCCCGAGCGCATGTTCGGTGCGGTCGATGAGCTCGTATGTTTCGGGGAACTGGCGTCCCGTGTCGAGGGTGAAGACCCGCACTGAGCTACTGTCGCCTCCCGCAGCCTGCATCATAAGGTGGGTCACGCTCTGGTCCTCCAGGCTCAGGCTTGAGGACAGGGCTGCCCTGCGGCCATATTCCGAAACGGCCCAGAGTATCGCGGCACGGGTTCCCTGCTGCCGTCCGAGAGCCATGAATTCGGCATTTTTCGATGCCGCAAGTGCGATTTTTTCTTCAGTCGTCATATCGAAGGCCTTTAATATTCGTCAGCAATCATGCCTGCCCCCACCGTATCGTTGGTGGCATCTATGAATATAAGTGAACCCATGGTGCGGTTGTCGCGGTAGCGGTCGAAGACCAGGGGTTCGGCAGTGCGCAGATGGACACGGGCGATGTCGTTCATCACCAGCTGTTCCACATCGCAGATGCGCTCCTGCGTATTTATGTCCACCTTGTACTCTATCTCCTTCACTATGCCGAGCACTTCGCGTGTGGCGTGGCGTATGGTATAGCGCTTCCCGCATACGAGCGGAGAGTTCCTGAACCAGCACACGTCGATGCTGAAGTCACTCGCCACTCCGGGCTGTATCCCGTCGGTAGACACCACTATGTCTCCCCTGCTTATATCTATATCGTCTTTCAGGGTCAGGCACACGGACTGTCCCGCCACAGCGGAATCTATCTGCTTGTCACCTATGTATATGCCCGTCACCTCCGATTCCATGCAGCCGGGATACACCCGCACGCGGTCTCCTGTGCGTACCGAGCCCTCCGCAAGCAGCCCCGCGTATCCCCGGAAATCAGGGAAGCGGCTTGAAATGGGGCGTATGACATACTGGACGGGCAGCCGCATGCGGTCCTCCGCCTGCGAGGGGAGCTGAACGTTTTCGAGAAATTCCAGCAGCGACTCTCCTCCATACCAGGGCGTGCGTTCCGAACGGGACACCACGTTGTCACCGTCCTTGGCGGACATGGGGATGAAGTTCACCCCATGGAAATGCAGGCCGAACTTGGAAAGCATCTCCCTGTAGTCTCGCACTATGCCGTCGAACACTTCGCGGTCGAAATCCACAAGGTCCATCTTGTTTACGGCCACGACCAATTCGGGAATGGCCAGCAGGGAGGCGACATAGGAATGACGTATCGTCTGCTCCATTATACCGTGCCTGGCGTCTACCAGGATTACGGCGAGGTCGGCGGTGGATGCCCCCGTCACCATATTCCTCGTGTACTGTATATGACCGGGGGTGTCCGCTATTATGAATTTGCGCTTCGGGGTGGCGAAATACCGGTAGGCCACGTCTATGGTGATGCCCTGCTCGCGTTCCGCACGCAGGCCGTCTGTCAGCAGGGCCAGATTGACTTCTTCGTTGCCGCGGCTGCGGGAAGCCTCCTCGACCGCTTCGAGCTGATCTTCAAAAATAGATTTGGAGTCATAGAGGAGCCTCCCGATGAGGGTGCTCTTTCCGTCGTCCACGCTGCCCGCCGTGGTAAAACGGAGCAGCTGCATATCCAGATATCCTTTCTTGTCCATCTCTAAAAATATCCTTGTTTCTTTCTGTCTTCCATGGCTGTCTCGGAGCGTTTGTCATCTGCCCGTCCGCCGCGCTCCGTCACTCGTGAAGACGCTATTTCGTCTATGATGTCTTCCAGCGAGCGGGCATGCGAGAGAGTGAGTCCGGTGCATGTGACGTCCCCTATGGTACGGCAGCGCACCTCGAGCTCCTCGACTTTCTCCTCGTCGCGGCGGGGTATGAAATCGGGGTCGGCAGCAAGCCATTGTCCGTCGCGCAGGAAACAGCGCCTCTTGTGGGTGTAGTACAGGGAGGGCAGCTCTATCCCTTCCCTGTAGATGTACTGCCACACGTCCATCTCGGTCCAGTTGCTGATAGGGAATGCCCTGAAATGCTCCCCCACATCCTTCTTGGCGTTGTAGATATTCCACAGCTCAGGGCGCTGGTTGCGGGGATTCCACTGGCCGAACTCGTCCCTGTGCGAGAAAATGCGTTCCTTTGCCCTGGCCTTCTCTTCATCGCGGCGGGCACCTCCGCAGGCACAGTCGAACTTGTGTTCGGCAAGCGTATCCAGCAGGGTGACGGTCTGGAGCTTGTTTCGGCTGGCATTGAAGCCTGTTTCTTCCTTCACCTTGCCTTCGTCTATGGATTTCTGCACATAGCCGACGACGAGGTCGGCCCCGAGGCGTTCCACGAGATTGTCCCGGTACACAAGGGTCTCCGGGAAGTTGTGCCCGGTGTCTATGTGCACCAGGGGGAAAGGTATTTTTGCTGGATAAAAGGCCTTCCAGGCCAACCATGTAAGGACTATGGAGTCCTTGCCTCCGGAGAACAGGATGCAGGGCCTCTCGAATTGGGCCGCCACTTCCCGGAGTATATAGATGGACTCCGCCTCCAGTTCGTTCAGATGTGTCAATTGATGGTTCATAATCTTATCAGCTGAAAACTCCTGCCAGGTAGTTGCGTGTCAGTTCCTCTGCGGGATCGCGGAAGACCCGGCTGGCCTCTCCGCTCTCTATCACCTCTCCCATGTAGAGAAAAACGGCATTGTCTGCGATACGCAGCGCCTGGCGCAGGGTATGTGTTACCATGATTATAGTATAATTTTCTTTGAGCCTGACGAAAAGGTCCTCCACCGTCTTGCTCGACACCGGGTCGAGGGCGCTCGTGGCCTCGTCGGCCAGTATGAACTCCGGCTCCACGGCGAGGCTGCGGGCGAGGCACAGGCGCTGCTGCTGCCCAAGGGACAGGTGGGCGGCAGGCTTCTTCAGCCTGTCCTTCACTTCGTCCCATAGCCCGACTTCGGTGAGGTAGCGCTCGACGGTTTCGGCCATTTCCGCCTTATTGCGGTGCATGCCGTGTATGCGGCAACCGTAAGCGACGTTGTCGAAGATGGACATGGGGAGAGGACAGGGGCGCTGGGGAACCAGCCCCACGCGGCGGCGCAACTCGAGAAGTTCGGCATCGCGGGCCTGAATCAGGTCCTGCCCTCCGATAAGTATGCTGCCGCTTATCTCCACCTTGTCTATCGTCTCCGTGAGGCGGTTAAGGCAGCGCAGCAGGGTGCTCTTGCCGCAGCCGGACGGGCCGACTATGCAGGTGATGCGCCTGCTCGGGAAAGACACATTCACGTTTTTCAGGATGTGCTCCCCCTCTATCTTGACATTGAGTCCGCGTACTGTCAGTGAATTATTCTCCATTTGAATCAAAGTTTGTGACGGGTCAGGACATGGGCTATCCAGCGGCTCCCCAGGCTAAGCACCAGCACTATCACGGTGAGCACGAATGCCGCCGCGTAGGCCCTGTCCGGGAAAGGGTCGGGCATGGTAATCCAGTTGAACACGGCCAGCGGAAGCGTGGCCGTAGGGTCGGAAAGCGAAGTGGCGGTGCGGTCCGAGAATCCGGCGGTGAACATCACGGCAGCCGCATCCCCTATGGCACGCCCCACGGCAAGCAGTATGGCGGAAATCATTCCGGGCAGCACCTGCCGCAGCACCACTTTCAGGGTCTCCCATTTGGTGGCGCCGAGGGAATAGGAGGCATCCACCATGTCGTCCGGCACGCCGCGGGCGATTTCATCGCCGGAACGCACCATCATAGGCACCATGAGGAGGGTGGTGACGAGGATTCCTCCGAGCACCGACACCCTCATCCCTATCATCACCATGACCATGAATGCGAAAGCTCCGTAGACTATGGACGGTATGCC
The DNA here is from genome assembly GCA_022508605.1 of Bacteroidales bacterium. Taxonomy (GTDB): domain Bacteria; phylum Bacteroidota; class Bacteroidia; order Bacteroidales; family UBA932; genus Cryptobacteroides. Next base: position 48,574 of record JAFLUX010000010.1, read on the forward strand.
GTAGAGCACATCGTAAGCCAGACGGGCGGCATAGGAGAGGGCACTGGAGCGGCGTTTGTACATCGTTATGTAGAAGACCACCGGGATGCTTATGCAAGTGGCTATCAGCGTGGATGGCAGCACTATCCAGAAAGAGCCCGCTATGGCGTTGAGGAAGCCGCCGTCGGCCTGCGTGTTCCAGTCTTTGCCGGGAGTCTTGAACACCAAATCCGCGCTGAGCGCAGGTATGCCCCTGACACAAATGGTCCATACGATGCTCAGCACGGCGGCAAGCACCACCGCCACGGCCAAAAGCATCAGGACTTTCATCAGTTTCTCCTCTGTATACTTGAGCTTCATCGTCAGGACTGTTTTTCTATGCGGTACAGTATCACGCGGGAAATTATATTGAATACCAGCACGAAAAGCAGCAGCAGCAGGGCTGCGAACATAATCGCGCTCTCATACAGCGGCACGGACGCCATTTCTCCGTAGTTGTTGCCTATAAGGGCCGGAAGCGTGTAGAAAGGCTCGAGCAGGGTACCCGGCCTGCGCGGCAGGCATCCGCATACCATCATCACCGCTATGGTCTCCCCTATGCATTTGGAGACGGCCAGGACCACGGCGGCGAATATACCCGACACCGACTTGCGCAGCACGACCCTGCGCGTAGTCTGCCAGCGGGTGGCGCCGAGGGCCATGGAAGATTCGCGCAGTTCGCGCGGCACGCCCGAAAAGATTTCTGTGAAAAGATTGATTTGTATCGGCAGCACCATCACGCTCAGGACCAGGGAGGCAGTCAGCAGCGAATACCCCAGCAGGGGGATGAGCATGAGTATGCCCCACACGCCGTATATTACCGACGGCAGGGCGGCCAGGATGTCAAGAGCCGGATTTACCATGCTTCTCAGCACTTTAGGCGCGTATTCCGTAAGGTAAACTGCCGTCAGCAGGGAAAGCGGCAAAGAGATGCAGATGGACAGGGCCGTTACGGCTATCGTGCCGAGGATGAAAGGCTGGAAGCCGAATTTTCCCTGTGACGGCTTCCATTCCGACCCCGTGAGCAGCTCGTGCAGGGAGTTGGTCTCGAAAATCGGAGCCGAACGCACGAAAAGCCCGGCAAGCATGGCGGCCAGCAACAGCAGCGAAGAAATGGTGAGAAGGAACAGCACCACTTCTGAGAAACGCTGACGGAATACGCGGCGGGCCGTGCGCGAGGGCACGATCCATTGCAGGAGGGCGGAAAGGAGGAACACCAGCAGGCACCCGGAAATGACCAGCAGCACCTTCGATGTATTGTCCTTGCGGGAATGCCCATCCCTTACGGCATGCGAAAGCCTGTGCCGTATGCTTCTGGAGGTCTGGCGGGAGATGCGCACGAAGCCGTTTTCCGCATTGAAACGCTGTCCCTCCGTCACCACGTAGCGCAGAAAAGCGGCAGCCGTGCTGTCTGTCGGGACTCCTTTGCCGACCAGATACAGATGCCGGGCCGGAGGAGCCGAAAGGCGTCCGTCCTCTATCGCCGCGGCGAGTTCGCCTCTCGTGGCATAGAAAGACTCGTCCCCGCTGACCTCCCCGTCCCCGTCGGCGTCTATGGGAAGCGGCAGCAGACCGTCCGCAGGCAGCAGGGTACGGGCATCGTAGGCATAAGCCATGTTGTTGAAGCCTATAGAAAAAACGTCGCCCGACACGGCCTTGGATATTCCCGGATCCCCGTATACCGCCGTACCTGTCAAATCTTCCTGCGAGGCTCCGAACCACGATGCGAAAGTCTGGGCCGCCCCGCAGGCGTCCGAACGGGTATAGACCCTTATCGGGCTGTCGTCGTCGGTGCCGAGCAACTGCCCCCATCTGGTGTATTCGCCCGTCACCCATATCTTCCTCGCATCTTCCCGGCTGATTCCATGAGCCATGATTTCACGCCTCAGAGGATTGGACGATGAAAATACTGGGATGACGGCATCGGTGCCCACGGCAAAGGCCTCCGCGCCTTTCTGGAGTTCTTCCTCGTGCAGTTCCCGGGAAAGCATGGCAAAATCCACCATGCCGTTGAGCACATCGGTCATGCCCTTACCTGCGCCGCCTGCAGACACATCCATGCGCACCGCAGGGTGCTTCTCGCTGAAGTCATTAGACCACTGAACCGCAAGAGGATACAGGGCAAAGGCGCCGGACACGGACACCCCGCCGTCGAGTCCGCCATCGCCGGCGGACCTTTCCGCAGGACGACATGCCCCGAAGAACAGAACCGCAGGCAGCAGCGCCAGCGCGAGCTTGAATGTTTTAGGTACAGGCCAGTACATAAGTGGCTTCCGAACCGCCGCGCGGAGCAGCTCTCCGCAACCCGGTTCGTGGGAGCAAATTTAGTAAATTTTCCGGGAACGCATTCCCTCCCGCGCAAGTATGCTTGCCGATTGCCGCGAAAATCCTAAATCCGCTGCATTTACCGCACGTATTCTATTGGCAATCCGACAGCTTCCGCAATGACTTTTGCAGAAAATCCGGCACCATCGGCAAGGGCTTCTGTGGGAAATCCGGCACCGTCAGCAATGGCTTCTGCGGGAAATCCGGCACCGTCGGCAAGGGTTTCTGCGGAAAATCCGGCACCATCGGCAATGGCTTCTGCGGAAAATCCGGCGGCCTGCGATATCGTGAGACTTCTGTAGGACAGCGCATGCCAAGGAAGCGGCCTGCATAGAGCTTCGAGGGGCAAACCTGCTAAATCAAGCGAAAGACTCAAAGCTCGCAATGAAAAATTCATAGTCTCCGATATTCCGTGAAATTATAGCTATATTTATAGGTTGTTGATTTTTAAATCGAAATCAGGAAATGGAATTTTGCGTTAAAAGAGCCTACGATGCTCCGAATGTGGAGAATACGAATTTTGAGTATGACTGTTTAATCGCCCAATCCTCGTTGGAGAATCTCGGAAGCGGTGATGAATGGGTTTGGGAGGACTAAGTTATGAAAAGGTTGTTTATAGTTTTGTCGGCGCTTGCTGCCGTTGTCGGATGTACGGTCTCCGAACTCGGAAATGATGCCGCACTGCGTGAGTCATCCGTCTATACCGCAGGTTTTGAGAATCCTGATACCCGCGTGTATGTGGACTCAGAGTTGAAGACCCATTGGACCGCCGATGACAGGATAAGCATTTTTACCCAGACTTACAACGAACAGTTTAAATTTGACGGAGCAACCGGCGACATCGAAGGGTCATTCACTTCGCTCGACAGCAAATTCCACACCGGCGCCGAACTGCCTGCCGTATATGCGGTATATCCGTATTCAGACGATACTTCCATTACTTCCGAAGGGACTATCTCGCTGAACCTGCCTGCCGTACAGCATTATGCCAAAGACAGCTTCGGTCTCGGGGCAAACTCTATGGTTGCCGTCACGGAATCTAAAAAATCTACCGCTTTGACTTTCAAGAATCTTTGCGGTTACATAGTGATAAAGTTGTACGGTGATGCGACAATCAAGTCGATAACCCTGTCGGGAAACAACGGCGAGAAACTTGCGGGGCCCGCTACTGTCGCTCCTGTCTACGGACAGGCGCCTGCAGTACAGATGTCCGACGCTGCCACTCAGAGTATAACTCTTGACTGTGGAAATGGCGTGCAGCTTGGCAAGACAGCTGATGATGCCACGGCATTTTGGTTTGCCGTGCCTCCGGTGACTTTCAGCAAGGGCTTCACAGTGAGGGTGACGAACACCGAGTTTTGGTCTATGGAAAAGTCCGTGAGCACCGAAAAAACTGTGGTCCGCAATATCGCGAACAGCATGGCTCCACTTAAGGCCAGCACTTTTGATATTCCCGGCGAGGGCTTAGGAGAGGACGATGAGGCATCTGGCATCCGACTCGCTTCTGTCATCGGCGGGCATGACGGAGATGTCGCTTTTTTCTACGACTATGATGATGCAGGGAAATTATTTTCCATTGCAGCCGATGATAAAACTCTATACGCGAAAGACAACTTCACACTATCACTATCCGCTTTTAGTTCTTATGACGAAACATATTATTACCAGGAATGGATCCCCGTCATCAATGATAAGCTCATTACGAAGATGAGCTGTAGGAACTGGAGGACTTATGAAGCTGATGGCGAGTTTACAGTTGATTACGATAGTTTTGAGATTACATTTGATTTCCAATACAATGCAAAGGGGCAACTGTCATCCTGGTCGGGCGATGTCACCAATTATCGTGGAGGAGAAATAGAGAATAAATGGAGACGCCAAGCCTCTATTTCCTACGACTCGCTGAACAGAATAGCTAAAATCGTATCGGTAGATGCCACCATTTACGATATCGAGTACCCAACGGACTGGAACTGGACCAACACCTATGAGTTCTATTATGAAATTTCTCAGGAAAACAAATTCTGCCAATTCACACTTGATTTCTGCGGATGTATCTTTGACAATTGGGGAAGTGAGGATTGTACTGGGAATGATTTCACCCCCATTGCACCTTTTGCATTTGCGGGGTTCTTCGGAAAGTCAAGTTCGGCCATCCCGTATGCCATGTCCTGGAAGCAGGAGTATAACGATAACGGAGAGATAAAAACCTACAGAGGCATATATGAACTGGAGCCTTGTATCTTGAATGCCGACGGCACCATACGAGAGGCGGACGAAGTCAAGTACTTTTACAAGACACACAGCCGTGCCGCCGCCACCGCTGCAGATGTAATGCCTGCTCCCGAAAAGAGAGGAAACATCAGTTCACACGGCTTCTCACGCAAGCCGATGAAGTTTTTCCGCCGCTCCCGAGAGCAGTAACAATACTATTTCTATTCGCTTTCACGCCGCGAGGGTCGAATGCCCTGGCGGGTAAAGGTCTGTTCGTGCTTCAGGCTGCCGTAAATAGCATAGATTTCAAGCGTCCGCAAGCGCACGCACACACTCTATCGGCAGGCCGGTGCCCGCGGCAACGAGTTCAACAGAGACCCCCGCGGCCAATAGCCTCTTCGCTATGGTCCGCTGTTCTTCAGTGCGGCCTCTCGCCTCTCCCTCGGCGCGGCCCTTCGCGATTCCTTTTGCTTCACCCTCAGACAGCCCCTCGGCCAGCCCTTGCTCCCGTCCCTCCTCGAAGCCCTTGTCGTGGGCAAAGTCGATAGTGTTCTTGTAGTCCCAGTCTCGTCTCA
>JAFLUX010000011.1 GCA_022508605.1 Bacteroidales bacterium
GGAATGTCAGATGTTGTTATAATGCGGTTATCGCACTGCGAGAGGATATAGAACTCGTGGCCACGACCCTGTGGGCGCATATATCCTTTCAAGATGCTTATCGAACAGAGTCTGCAATATCGGACTTTCGTCGTATCAGAAGCGGGAGCGATCCGCTTGATTTCAACCGCTTCAATGAGGAGCACTACCGTTGCTTCAATTTCTTGAAGGATGCTGTAGCGAAAAGCAGTGCCAAGCATATCATTGTTGCGACGCATCATGTTCCGTCATTTGAGTTGATTGCATCGGAATACAGAGGGAGTCCGCTCAATGGAGCGTTTGTCACAGAACTGGGTGGATATATTGCCGACAGTCCGATAGAATATTGGATTTACGGACACTCACACAGAAACATTGATTCCATTATCGGAAGAACGAAGTGTGTCAGCAATCAGCTCGGATATGTGTTTCACAACGAGCATACCTCGTTTGATGGCTCGAAGTTCATAGAGATATAGAGCATTTTATTCGATATGCTCCCCGGCGCCTGCCGTGACCCAGTCCCCGATGTCGGCAATGTGCCGGACCCGGTGCTGCCGTGGATTAGGAATCGGCAAGATACAGAAAAAGGGCCTGTCCGGAAACTCCGGGCAGGCTCCTTTCTGTGTTGCGCTTGTCTAACGCAGCTTGAAGCGCTTTGAGCGGCGGGCTGAACTGCCGCCGTAGAAGTCTACCGTGATGCCGCCGTCGTCCACCAGCATCTTGTATGAGCCGGCAGCGTATGCCATGCTGTAGCGCCGTATGCCGCTGCGGTACTCGTCGAACAGGGCGATGTTCGCCTCCGTCGCCAGCTCCGGATTCTTTTTGAACAGCAGGGTGCCGTATGACTCGGCCCCGGATGCGCTTTCCTTGTAGTTCGCAAGGGCTTCGTTCGACCACACGCTGCTCATCGTCATCTGGGTGATGCGTCCTCCGTCTCCGTACCAGTCGAGCAGCTCCGTGGTATGGGTGTGTCCGCAGAGCACTACCGCGTTGCGCTCCGCCATGAGCCTGCGCACATAGCGGCGCTCCTCCGAGCGGGAGTCCTTGCGGTTGCCGAGGAGGTACCACCAGTAGTATTTCGCATCGTCGAATGGAAATACGGGACTGTGTATCGCCACGAAGACATGCCTTGCGCCATCGGCTTCGCGCAGCAGCTTTTCTATCCTCGCCACGTCCGGCTTCGTGAAGTTTATGCCTATGTATGCGTCAGGCCCGCGGCGGAAGATGAAATCCGTGCCTGCGATTTCGGTGCCGAGTTCGCGCGAGAGCCGCGCGGGCATGTAGTCGGCATAGGCCTTCGACACCACGGCGTCGTCGTTGCCGCGGAGGTCGTGGTTGCCCGCCACGGTAACGAACGGGAGGTCCGGGGCAAGGTCGGTCTTGAAAAGATTCATGGCGTCTTCAAGGAACCGGGTGTGCGTTGCCGCATCGGCCGTGTCGCCCTGAATCAGGTCTCCCGTCTGCAGGACGAATGCGGTGTCGTCGTCCACGAGGCAGGCCGCCCGCTTTACGAGTTCCTTGCAGCGTCCGTCCCACATCTGTCCGTTTCTGACGAACTCTTTGCGGTGCAGCGCCTCGCGCTGCGGATTGGGGTCGGTGTATCCCGCGTGGTACAGCTCCGGGTCGGCAGAATCGTAGTGCGTGTCTCCGAGGATGACCACGGAGTACCCGTCTCCGCCCCGCTCTGTCGCCATTGCTACAGTCTTGCGTCCCGGCAGCGCCAGACACATAATTCCGGCGGCGGAACGCCTGAAAAAATCTCTTCTGTCCATAATGGTGTAAAGATAGCAAAAAAAGAACTAAATTTGCAGATTGCAATAATGAAGATTACTATGAACAAGAAAGTACTGCTTATGATTCTCGACGGTTGGGGCGAGGGACGCCACGACCGCAGCAATGCCATTTATACCCAGGGGGCGCCTTTCATCGACAGTCTCAGGGCGAAATATCCCGTGGCGCATCTGCAGGCCTGCGGAGAGTATGTGGGCTTGCCCGACGGCCAGATGGGCAACAGCGAGGTGGGGCACATGAATCTCGGTGCCGGGCGTGTGGTGTATCAGGACCTCGTGAAAATAAACATGGCCTGCCGCAAGCACTCCCTGATGGAGAACAAGGAAATCAAGGCAGCATACGAAAACGTGAAGCGCAGCGGCGGGAAGCTGCATTTCTTCGGCCTGTGCTCCCATGGCGGGGTGCATTCTTCCCTCGACCACCTGTATGAATTTCTCGCGGAGGCGAAGAAAGCCGGGCTGCCGGAGGTGTATGTGCATTGCTTCATGGACGGCCGCGACACCGACCCTCGCAGCGGCTACGGTTTCGTGAAGGAACTGGAGGAGAAGATGGCACAGACAACGGGCAGAATCGCCACGGTCTGCGGACGCTTCTACGCAATGGACCGCGACAAGCGCTGGGAGAGGGTCAAAGAGGCATACGACATGCTTACCGAGGGCAAGGGAGCGCATTTTTCCAGCGCCCTCGAAGCCATACGCGCATCCTACGATGCGGATGTGACGGACGAATTCATAAAGCCTGCGGTGATATGCGAGGACGGCAAGCCAGTCGCCAAGGTCGAGGCCGGAGACACGGTAATCTTCTACAATTTCCGCAACGACCGCGCCCGCGAGCTCACGGATGTCTTGACGCAGAATGACAGGCCGCAGGAGGGCATGCACACCCTGCCCCTGTATTACTGCACCCTCACTCCTTACGATGCCTCTTTCAAAGGCCTTCATATCCTTTTCGACAAGGAGGAGGTCAGCGACACCCTCGGCGAGACCGTCTCCAAGGCCGGACTGCGCCAGCTCCGCATAGCCGAGACCGAGAAATACGCCCACGTGACCTTCTTCTTCAACGGCGGCCGTGAGACTCCGTTCGAGAACGAAGACCGCATCCTGGTGAACTCTCCCAAGGTGGCGACCTACGACCTGCAGCCCGAGATGAGCGCCGTCGAGGTGACGGACCGCCTGTGCGAGGCCATACGTTCTGAAAAAGAAGACCTCATAATACTCAACTACGCGAACGGGGACATGGTAGGGCATACCGGCGTGTACAAGGCCATCTGCAATGCCGTCGGCTGCATAGACGGATGCGTGGAGACGGCTGTCACCTGCGCCCTGAACCACGGCTACGTGGTGCTGCTTACGGCAGACCACGGCAATGCGGACTATGCCGTCAACGAAGACGGTTCCCCAAATACGGCGCACTCCCTGAACACGGTGCAGTTCATCGTCATCGGGGCCGGGGACGAGGTGAAGGAGGTTCGCGACGGGGCGCTCTGCAACGTGGCCCCCACCATACTCAAGCTGTTGGGCATACCCCAGCCTGAGTCCATGGACGCCGAACCACTTATTTAAGCTGAATCCGGAGAGGTGTACCGATTCGAGCCAATCTTGCGCCCCATGGTCTGGGGGTCGGAGTCGTGGGTGCTTTCGGGCTACCCCGATCGTCCCTCCGTCCTCTGCGACGGACCGCGCAGGGGCATGACCCTGAATGAGCTTGTCTGCGTGGAGAAAGAGGCCCTGGTGGGGCGCGGCGTCTATGCCCGCTGCGGAAATGAGTTTCCACTACTGGTGAAACTGCTCGACGTGCGCATCCCCCTGAGCATACAGGTGCACCCGTCGGAGGAGTTCGCCATGGGCAGGGAAGGGCGGCACGGCAAGACGGAAATGTGGTATGTGCTCGATGCCGACGAAGGTGCCGAGCTGATATCGGGCTTCGCCGCTTCCATAGACGGCGACGAATTTGAAAGGAGGGTTTCGGACGGCAGCGTAGCCGACGTGGTGGCGCGTCACCGCATAGCGAAAGGCGATGTGTTCCATATCCCTCCCGGCAGGATACATGCTCTCCCCGGAGGCAGCCGGGTCGCTGAAATACAGCAGACATCCGACACGACCTACCGCATTTGGGACTACGGGCGTCCCGGTCTGGACGGACGCCTTCGCCCGCTGCACACCGCACTCGCCAGGGAGGCCCTCGATTATCGGGTGCTGGACTCGTACAGGACGCCGTACACCGAGGCAGCCGGGTCCGAGGTCCCTTTGGTGGACTGCGACTGCTTCACCACCTCACTGCTTGAGTTGGAGGCCCCGTTCAGGAAAAATCTCGAGACGCTGGACAGTTTCCTTGTCGTCCTTTGCCTCGAGGGCGAGGTCTCCGTGCGCAGCGGCGCTTCGGAAATGCCGCTCGGTGAGGGCGGGTGCATACTCGTTCCGGCCAGTGCCGCGGCAGTGGAGTTCAATCCCGGCCGGAGCGGCGTGAAGCTGCTTTTGAGCCATTTGTGACAAAATTGTATGAAGAAAGAAAAGAAAATACGCCAGGAGCGCGGCAAAGGAAAGAAAGGCGGGCGCAGGATGCCCCCTCAGTACACCGGAAAGGTGCAGATGACCCGTGACGGCTTTATATTCGTGATTGTCGGCGGAGAAGAGGAAGATATATATGTAAAGGCGGCCAAGACCCGCCATGCCCTGAACGGGGACGTGGTGCGGGTCGCCGTCACCCGCCCCGGGGGCAAGGGCTCCCGCCGGGAGGGCGAGGTGGTAGAGATACTGGAGCGCAGCAAGGCTCCTTTCGTGGGATACATGCACTATGTGGGCGCCCAGGCATGGGTGCTCATGCAGAGCCGCTTCATGCCCTACGACATACAGGTCGATGCGGAGCAGGCCCGGGCCATGGGTGCGGAGCCTGGGATGAAGGTGGCGGCCGTGGTGGATGACTGGCCCCGCGCCGACTTCGGCCCCTCCGGGCATCTGACCGATGTGCTCGGCGTGCCGGGCGACAACGACACCGAGATGCATGCCATTCTTGCGGAGTTCAATCTGCCTTACCGCTTCAGCAGCGAGGTCGAGAATGCCGCGGACAAGATTTCAGACGTCATCGGGGACGAAGAACTCAAGGGACGCCGCGACTACCGCGACACCCTCACGTTCACGATAGACCCGGCGGATGCCAAGGACTTCGACGATGCCCTTTCGTTCCGCAGGCTGCAGAACGGCAACTACGAGGTGGGCGTGCACATAGCCGATGTGTCGTGGTACGTGCGTCCCGGCGGAGAAGTGGACCGTGAAGCTCGCGACAGGGGAACCTCCGTATATCTTGTGGACCGCACCGTGCCCATGCTGCCGGAAAAACTGTGCAACAAACTGTGCTCCTTGCGGCAGGATGAGGAGAAACTCACTTTCTCCACCGTGTTCGAGATAGGGCCGAAAGGCGCCGTGAAGTCACGTTGGATAGGCCGCACCGTGATACGTTCGGACGCCCGCCTCGCATACGAACAGGCCCAGGAGGTGATAGACAATCCTCCGGCTCCGGAGAACAGGACGCCTCTTGAAGACGCCATCCTTACGCTGAACTCCCTTGCCGGTGTGCTGAGGGCCGCACGCTTCCGCGCCGGGGCCGTCAACTTCGACCGTCCGGAAATGAAGGTGGAGGTGGATGCCGCCGGAAAACCCCTGCGCGTGTATCAGAAAATAGCGCGCGAGGCCAACAATCTGATAGAGGAGTTCATGCTGCTTTCCAACCGCACGGTGGCCGAGTTCGTGGCCACTGGCGGCAAGATGAACGGTGTGCCGTTCAAGAATGCCAAGACTTTCGTGTACCGCATCCACGGAGAGCCGAATTACGAAAAACTGGAAAGCCTGCGCGGATTCGCCTCAAACTTCGGCTACAAGATGGAGGAAGCCGGAAGCGGCAAGGCTGCTGCCGCCGCCCTCCGCGAACTGCTTGCCTCGGCGAAAGGCAAGGCGGAGTATGAGGCCTTTGAGAATATAGCCCTGCGCTGCATGGCAAAGGCCGTGTACAGTACGGACAACATAGGGCACTACGGGCTTGCATTCAAGTTTTACACGCATTTCACCTCTCCTATACGCCGCTACCCCGACCTCCTCGTGCACCGCCTGCTGTTCAGCTACCTGGGCGGCGGCGCTTCGGCCGAAAAGGGACATCTGGAGAAAGAGTGCGAATATGCCACGCAGCGCGAGATGGTGGCGGCCGACGCCGAACGCACGAGCATCAAATACAAGCTCGTGGAATTTATGCAGGACAAGGTCGGTCAGGAGTTCGACGGCGCCGTGTCCGGGCTTACCGAATGGGGGCTGTATGTGGAGCTTGACGACACGCACATCGAGGGCATGGTGCCGCTGCGCGAGATTGCCTCTGATTTCTACGAGTTCGACGCCTCCCGCTACAAGGTCGTGGGACGCCGCACCCGCAAGGAATTCCGTCTCGGCGACAGGGTGCGCATACGTGTCAAGAATGCCAATCTCGAGGCGCGGCTGCTTGACTACGAACTGATTGAGGAAGACGGGGCCGCAGAGCCATCCTCGCTGGATGCTGACAAGACGCACTCCGAACCCTCGGGACGCAAAGGCTCCCGCCGCAATGGCGCATCGGCCGGGCGCAAACCGCGTCGCGCTGCAGCCAAGAAATAGAGAGCCAGGGATTAGAGCCGGAATTTGCTGTCGTCCTCCAGCATGCCGAGATAGGAGTTGTAGCGTTCGGCGCTCACGATTCCTTCGTCTACGGCGGCCTTTACGGCGCATCCCGGCTCGTGCGTGTGCGTGCACGGGGAAAAGCGGCATCCGTCCGAAATCCTGAGCATTTCGGGAAAATATTTGTAGATTTCCTCTTTTTCTAAGTCCACCAGGCCGAATCCGCGCAGGCCGGGGGTGTCGATTATGAAGCCTCCGCAGGACAGGGGGTACATTTCGTACAGGGATGTCGTGTGGCGGCCCTGCAGATGGGCGCTGCTTATGCTTCCTGTCTTCGGATTCAGCGAAGGGTCGAGCGCCTTTATGACGGAGGACTTGCCCACGCCGGACCAGCCGCTTGCAATGCTGGTCTTGCCCTTGCACAGCTGCCGAAGGGCATCTATGCCCTCTCCCGAAAGCGCCGAGGTCTCCAGCACCTCATATCCGGCATCGCGGTATATCCGGCAGAAATTTTCGACTTGCTCAGGGGCTATGTCCCTGTGTATGTCGGCTTTGTTCAGGACTATCACCGCCCGCACCCCGTATACCTCGCAAGTCACGAGCAGCCTGTCGAGAAAGGGGAGTTTCACCTCCGGGAAAAAGAGGGTGGCGACTATCAGGGCCTGGTCTACGTTGGCCGCTATCACATGGGACTGTCTGGAAAGATTGGTGCTTTTGCGTATGATGTAGTTGCTGCGGGGCAGGATTTCCTTGATGACGGCGGGGTGGAGTTCATCCGCAGTCCCGTTTTCCATGCTGCACAGCACCCTGTCGCCTACGGCCACCGGATTCGTGGAGCCGGAGCGCTCCAGTCTCGTCCTTCCCCTCAGTATTGCGGGGAAAGGCTCCCAGAGCGGCAGCGCGCTCAACATGTAGTGGCTGCCGGCATTCTTGACTACGGTGGCTTCCGTCATCTTACGCGCCCGACAAGTTTTTCGGCAAAATCCTCGAGCGGGGAACAGTCCGCATTTATCGAGTCGAGCGCGGAGCGTGCGGAACCGGAATACCGCACAATCTCCGCCAACGCATCGGAGGGCACCCCGAGACTGTCGTACTGCCGTTTCACCTCCGCCACGTCCTTCGCCCTGAATGCTTCGGTGAAGGCGGCCGCGCCGGAATTTTTTTCGAGCGCCCTTATGGTGAGCCAGCTTTTCTTTCCGTTGATGATGTCTCCTCCTATGGGCTTTCCGAACACCTGCTGGTCGCCGTATGCGTCTAAATAGTCATCGGCAATCTGGAACGCTATTCCGAGGTCGTAGCCGTAGCGCCAGAGGGCGTCGCAGTCTTCCTGCGAGGCTCCGGCTATCAGTCCGCCTGTCTTGGCGGCGCAGGCCAGCAGTACGGCCGTTTTCAGCCCTATCATGTCGTGGTATTCCCGCATGGAGATGAAATCCGCATTCTCAAATTCCATGTCGAGCTGCTGCCCCTCGCACACCTTGCCGGCGGTGTCTGAAAACAAATCCACCACCTGCATGCGGCACTGTTCGGGGGCCTTGACTATTCGCTTGTATGCCTCGATGAGCATCACGTCCCCGCTCAGTATGGCAGCGTCCTCTCCCCAGCGTTTCCACACCGTGCTCTTGCCCCTCCTGAGCGGCGAGCGGTCCATTATGTCGTCGTGTATCAGCGTGAACGAATGGAAAATCTCAAGGGCCGCCGCAACGTCCTCCAGTCCCGGACAGGGCTTTTCCCTGAACAGTCCGTAGGAGAGCAGGCACAGCCGAGGGCGTATGCGCTTGCCGCCTATCCCTATCATATACCTCAGCGGGTCGTACAACCCGGCCGGAGAGTCCGGAAACCGGAAATAACTGTCATCGAACATACACTGCAAATATAAGAAGTTATTTCCAAACAACTTCTAAGGATTAATGCTATATTTGCATCATGAACTTGGTGTTTGCTACTGCCAACAAAGGCAAGCTCAGGGAGGCAGGGGAAATCCTGGACGGAATCGTGAAACTCGTGACCCCTCCCGAGCTCGGAATATTCGAAGAACTGCCGGAAACGGCGATGACGCTGGAGGAAAATTCGCTGCAAAAGGCCGAAAGGCTGAGGACGCTGTGCGGCCTCGACTGCTTCGCCGACGACACCGGACTGGAAGTCGACGCCTTGGGCGGCGCCCCCGGTGCGCATGCTGCCAGATATGCCTGCGACGTGGCTCTCAGGGACGGTCTTCCCATGCCTGCCGACCACGATTTCGAGGCCAATATAGATACTCTCCTGAACGAGCTCGGCAAGCATCCCGGAGCACCGCGTACAGCCCGTTTCCGCAGCGTCGTGACCCTTCTGTACGGCCAGCGCACACTCCAGTTCGAAGGCATTCTCGAAGGCCGCATAGCGTTCGGACGCAGCGGCGGCGGAGGCTTCGGCTACGATCCTGTGTTCATTGCGGACGAATATCCAGGATGTAGTCTCGCGGAGCTTCCGGAAGAAGTGAAGAACGCCATTTCGCACCGGGGCAAGGCCCTTCGGGCGATGGCACGATGGTTGAAAAACAACAGCCGTCTCTAACACAGCGGAATTATGAAAAAATGTCTCATACCCATGCTCCTGGCGTGCGTCTGCATGCTCGCCGGGGCGCAGTCCAGGAGTTTCAGGCTCGGCAAGTGGACGGAAATCCAAAGCTCCATACTCAAGGAACTCAACCGCTCCTATGTGGATTCGCTTCCGATAGACCGCATAGAGCGGGCCGGGGTGGATGCCATGCTCGCAAGCCTCGATCCGTACACCGTATACATACCCGAAGAGGAGAACGAAGACCTCCGCATGATGATAAACAAGTCTTACGGGGGCATAGGGGCCGTCATCTACAAGCCGGATGTCCAGGGCAACGTCATCATCAACGAGCCGTATGAGGATTCCCCGGCGCTCCAGTTCGGCCTTCAGTGCGGAGACGAGATTATGGAGATAGACGGCGAGAGCGTCGTCGGACTCAGCAGCCAGGAGTGCAGCGAAAGGATGAGGGGGACCCCCGGCACCAAGGTCCTGTTCAAGGTGAAGAAAGTGTATACCGGGGAGATAAAAGACATAAGGGTCACCCGCCGGACAATACACCTGCCGGACATAGAGTACTACGGCTTCATCCGTCCGGGTGTGGGTTATATACTCCAGAGCGGCTTCACGGAGGGAGTGGCCCTGCAGATGCGCAAGGCAGTGCAGCAGATGCGCTCCGGCGGCCAGCTCGACACCCTCGTGCTGGACCTCAGGGGCAACGGAGGCGGGCTGATGAACGAGGCGGTGGACATAGTGTCCATTTTCGTCCCCAAGGGCTCTACCGTGGTGAGTGCGCGCGGGCGCAATGAGTCGGATGCCTATACGAGCCGCACAACCCTCGCGCCGGTGGATACCGGACTGCCGCTCATAGTGCTCGTCGATTCTTCCTCGGCTTCCGCTTCCGAAATCGTGGCGGGAGCCCTGCAGGACCTCGACCGCGCAATAATCGTTGGCACCCGCACTTTCGGCAAGGGTTTGGTGCAGAGCATACGCCCCCTGCCTTACGGGGGCCAGCTCAAGGTCACTACCGCCAAATACTACACCCCCAGCGGGCGCTGCGTGCAGGCGATAGATTATTCGCACCGCAATGAGGACGGCAGCGTGGGCCATATTCCGGATTCGCTTACGAAAGAGTTCCGCACCCAGAGTGGACGCATCGTCCGTGACGGCGGCGGCATCACTCCCGACATAGAGGTCAGGCCGCGCGACTATAGCCGCCTCACCTATTCCTTAGTGGTCAACGGGGTGGTGGAGCAGTACGCTCTAAAATATGTATCTTCCCGCAGGAGTATCGCACCCGTGGAAGATTTCCACCTGCAGGATGCGGAATACGAAGACTTCATAGAGTTCGCGAAGGGCAAGAAGTTCGACTACCGTTCCAGCGCCAAGACCTATTTCGACTATGTGCGCAAGGAATTGCAGCGCGATGGCCTCGAAGCTGCGATGTCGGCGGAACTCGATGCCCTCGGAAAGGCCCTCGACATGGAAAAAGAAGATTTCCTCCGGCTCAAGAAAGACGAAATAATCCCTTTCATAGAGGAAGAAATCGTAGTCCGCTACTACCAGCAGGCAGCCGGAGTGAAACTTCGCCTGCGCTATGACACCCAGCTGTACGAGGCCTTGGCAAAATCTTCCGGCTTCAAGTTCTGAGGGCGGCTGCATCGCACGCTGAATCCGGAACGAGCACTTGTGTACAATCGGTAGGGGAAGTTGAAAATGAATCGCACAGACTTGGAGATAATGGCGCCGGCCGGCAGTTTCGAATGCCTGAGAGCTGCCATACAGGGCGGTGCCGATTCCGTGTATTTCGGGGTGGGCGAGCTGAACATGCGCTCCCGCAGCGCCGCCAACTTTCTGCCCGGAGACCTTGCCGAGGTCGTGCGCATCTGCCGTGAGGCATCTGTCAGGACTTACCTCACCCTCAACATAGTCCTTTACGGGGAAGATTTGGATTCCGCCCGCCGTGCAATCGACGCCGCGGCTGCGGCGGGGGTGGATGCCGTAATCGCATCCGATATCGCGGCGATAGAGTATGCCCGCAGCATAGGCATGGAGGTGCATATTTCCACCCAGCTCAACGTGTCCAACATAGAGGCCCTGCGCTTCTGGTCGAAGTGGGCCGATGTGGTCGTGCTGGCAAGGGAGCTGAATATGACTCAGGTCCGGGAAATCAGCATGGCAATAGCGGAGGAGAACATCTGCGGCCCTTCCGGGCGGCCGGTGCGCATAGAAATGTTCGCCCACGGGGCGCTGTGCATGGCCGTGAGCGGCAAATGCTACCTCAGCCTGCATTCCAGCGGCGCGTCGGCCAACAGGGGTGCCTGCATGCAGCTGTGCCGCAGGGGGTACGGAGTCACGGACCTCGAGACGGGGTACGAACTGAACGTGGACAGCAAGTATATAATGTCGCCCAAGGACCTGTGCACCATAGAATTTATGCCCCTTATGGCGGAAAGCGGCGTGCGGGTTTTCAAAATCGAGGGACGGGCGAGGAGCGCCGACTATGTGAAGCGCTGCGCCGGCTGCTACCGCAGGGCGGCGGATGCCGTGTGCGACGGCAGCTTTACTCCCGAACTTGCCGCTTCGCTGAAGGCCTCATTGTCCGAAGTGTTCAACAGGGGCTTCTGGGACGGATATTATCAGGGCGCCCGACTCGGCGAATGGAGCCGGGTGTACGGCTCGCAGGCCACCCGCCGCAAGGTGTATTGCGGACGCATCAGCAACTGGTTCGACCGTATAGGCGTGGCGGAGATAAGCGTCGAGGCGACAGAACTCAGGGTGGGGGACGAAATTATGGTCATAGGCGCCACGAGCGGGGTCACGGAGCTGACGGTAAGCGACATGCGCCTCGACTTGCAGCCCTGCTCCCTTGCCCCTAAAGGCTCCCGCTGCTCTGTGGCCATGCCCTCCGGGCCGGACCATGTGCGCCGCGGCGACAAAGTGTACCTCTGGGTAGAATCGTCCTGTAATCCTCTGTAGTTTTAAGCCGATGTGGATTCTTCTTGCGATACTGTCTGCCGTGATGCTGGGCATGTACGATGTGGCGAAAAAGCAGGCTCTGCGCCGTAACGGGGTTCTCGATGTCCTCCTCGCGGCCACGGCCCTTTCCACCCTGTTCGTGTCGCCCTTCTTCCGCATCGGGCCGCCCGAAGACCATATACGATTGATGCTCAAGGCTGTGCTTGTGACGCTCTCGTGGGTGTCAGGTATGCGTGGACTGAAACTGCTGCCGCTCACCACGGTGAGCACGATAAAGGGTTCCCGCCCCGTGTTCGTGGTGCTGTTCTCCGTTCTGCTGCTGGGCGAAAAACTCGCTCCGCTTCAATGGGCCGGAGTGCTGACAGTCATTTCCGCCCTCTTTCTGCTCGGACGTACAGGCCGCGACGACGCCCCGGTGCAGGCAAGGCGCTCCGGCTTCTTCTGGATGGGCGTGTCGGTGCTCAGCGGGGTTGCGAGCGCCCTGTACGACAAGCACATAATGACGGCCATGGAGCCTCTTTTCGTGCAAAGCTGGACCAATCTTTACATAACGGCGCTGCTGTTCCTGCTGATTCTCATAAGACGCTACGCAGGTGCCCGTGAGGCAAATACGGGGCTGTTCACCGGATTCCGATGGGACTGGACCCTGCTGCTGGTGGCCTTGCTCATCACAGGTGCGGATGCCCTGTACTTCTTCTCACTGAAGGTTCCCGGGGCCATGCTCAGCATCATATCCGTAATCCGCCGGGCCTCGGTGCTCGTGACCTTTGCCTGCGGCGCCCTGCTGTTCAGGGAAAAGGGATTGAAAGCCAAGACTTTCAACATGCTTCTGCTCGCCGCCGGCGTGGTCATGCTGCTTGCCGGTTCATAGCAAAGACAGCCTTATTACGGCATATAGGTCAGGGTCGCATCGTCGAAGTCGCTGTTGAGCACTACGTCGTCTATGAGTATGGTGCCGGGCTCGGAAACCCCGAAGCGAAGTTCGAGCTTGTAGCGTATCTTCGGACTGCGCACCTTGCGGCGGCATTCCAGCTGGTCTATGCCTTTTAATTCTATGTCGCTGAAACGCACGGAGACGGGCTCCCCGGAGGGTTCCAGCACTATCTTCTGTACAAGGGGGCTGAGTTCGGGGTAGTCCTGGTTGACGATTGCGAAGGTCAGCACATTGGGCCTGTCCGTCCTGTATGTGAATCCGGTCTCCAAGGTGGAGGAACCGCGCACCATGAAGGGCCAGACGAGCGCCGCATCGCCCGCTTTGCCGCCTTTTTCGAACACCTCCACCACTGCGGTGGTCCCGTTTATCCCCTCACCGGCGTTGAAGCTGACGATGGCGTCTCCCTTGAGCTTGATGTCCCAGTAGCCGAGGCCGTCGTCGAAACCGCCGTTGATATTCTGGCGGTCTATCATCTTGCGGTCGTCGTGGAATGTCAGCACCATAGGCAGCACATCGGCGTCGGCGGCCCATTTCTTCCAGGCTTCCCAGAGCCTGCTGACCGTTTCCGGCTCGGACGAGGCGAGGTCGTGCATCTCGGTAGGGTCTTCGGCTATGTTGTATAGCGACAGGGCTGAGGTGTCGAATTCGCTGCCCATCTCTATGTGGTTCACCAACTTCCAGTCGCCGTCCCTGACGGCTATGTTGCCCTCGTGCTCCCAGAAGTACATACCCCTGTCGCTCCTGCCTCCGGCCTTGAACCAGGGTACGAGGCTCGTCCCGCGCATAGGCTTGACAGCGTGTCCCTTGTGGACAGAAGGGTACTTCGCTCCGGCAAGCTCCACGCATGTGGGCATGATGTCCACGAAATGCCCCCAGTCGCGTATGTAACCCTCTCTCGGCTCGAGGGCCGCTGGCCAGCTCACTATGAGCGGGGAACTGATGCCCCCTTCGTAGGTGTAGTGTTTGAATAGCTTGTAGGGAGTGTCGCTGGCATTCGCCCACACGGGCCTGTAGGACTCGAAGCTGTCCGGCCCTCCGTCCACTACCTTGCTCTTGCCCGTGCTCTTCATCTCTGCGGACGCTCCGTTGTCGGACATGAAGAAGATGATGGTGTTGTCGAGCTGTCCGTTGCGCCTCAGGGCCTCCCTCACCCGTCCTATGCCATTGTCCATGATTTCAATCTGAGCGGCATAGATGGCCATGCGCATGGCATATTCCCGCTTTTCCGCGTCCGGTATCTCGTCCCATGCCGGGAGTCCTTCGCTTCGTGGCGAAAGCTGCACGTCCGGGGCGAAAAGTCCGAGTTCCTTTTGTCTTGCAAAGCGTTCCTCGCGTATCCTGTCCCAGCCCTTCATGTAGATTTCCGCATACTTCTCGTACACCTCGGCCGGCGCCTGGAGCGGATAATGCGGGGCGGTGAATGCCAGATACATGAACATGGGCGCCTCGGAGAAATCATGCCCGTCTATATAGTCGCAGGCGTGATCTGCTATCGCATCGGTGAGGTAGAAATCCGTCCGCTTGCCTCCTTCGGGAATCAGCTCGGAAGAATTGAAGCAGCGGTTGCCGTCGTTGAGGAGCACGTCGTAGTAGTCCGAAAAACCGTTGGCTATGCCCCAGAAGTGGTTGAACCCCCTCTGCAGGGGCCAGTTGTCCGAAATCATGCCCGTGTTCTGACGGTCGGATGACAGGTGCCATTTGCCGGCAAGATACGTGTCGTATCCGGCCTCCGAGAGCACGTCGGCGACGGTGACGCAGGAATCGTTCAGGTAGCCCTGGTACTGCGGCAGCCGGAGATCCGCCACCGACATCCAGCCGGAGCCGGCCTCGTGGGGGTACAACCCAGTCATGAGCGCAGCCCGGGACGGGCAGCTGCGGGCGTTGTTGTAGAACTGCGCCCACTTTACGCCGCGCACGGCAAGCGAGTCGATGTTCGGCGTCAGCACTTCTCCGCCGTAGCAGCCTATGTCGGAGTAGCCCATGTCGTCCGCAAGCACGATGAGTATGTTCGGCCGGGGCGCCTCAGCCGAAGTGGGGGAAGCGCAAGAAGCCGCCAACGGAGCGAAGGCGGCTAATGCGGTGCAATGACCGATATTCTTCATGGCAGATATTACCTTATGCCATATTTGGCGAGAATCGTAAGTATGGGCTTCTCGATGGACTTGCTCCAGAGGTAGTAGCCGTGGTCGTCGGGATGCACTCCGTCGACGGAATACTCATGGCTGCCCTTTGCGCAGGCGTTGGTCTGGATGAAGTAGACGTCGGCATATTTGGGATCTTTGAGCAGCTTTGCGAACATGTTGGAAGCCATGTCCTGCTTGGCCTGCTCCCTGGCGTCATAAGTGAGCGAGAAATTGCGGGCCTCGCGGTAGATGGTCTGCTGGAAGATAAGCGGCTTGCCGGGATGGGCGGCTATGAGGCGGTCGATGAAAGGCTGGAGCCTGTCTTCGATCATCTTGTAGTCGGGGTTGGAGAAAGCGTCGAACACATAGGCATCGGCCTCCACGTCCACGAGCACGTCGGCGAAGTACTGCTGCATCTTGCAGTTGCCGCTCATGCCGAATCCGAGCACCTGCATGCCGGTGTGGCGCATGAACTGCATAGGATAACTCATTCCGGGACGGCTCGTGCTGATGCCGTGGGTGTAGGATGAACCGTGGAAGAGTATCTTGTGGCGGAACTGTCCCCCGATGCCCTTTATCGTGGAACCGACGGTGGTGCCTATCTTGCAGGAGCGTATCTCGCAGTAGTTGGGGAGATAGAGCATGCATTCCTTCTCGCCCTTTGCCATGTCCTTGATGAGCACGAGGTTGTCGTTGCCCTTCTCAGGCCTCGTGGCGCCGGATGCGGCCCACTGCCACTGTCCCTTCTTGTTCTTGATGTAGAGGTCGTAGCCGCGGTAGGCTATGGGCATGGTGGCAACGGAGCTGTAGAGCTGCCCCCATTCGGTCTTTACGCTTATGGCCGTGGAGTTGGTCTTGAAGATGACCGCAAGGCCGGCGGAGCAGCGGGCCTGCTGGTTCTCGCCCTTGGTCATGCCCTTATACTTTACCGTGTCGATGCGGTGGTAGGGGTTCGGGGTGTCGTAGAACATCTTGCCCACGAGTCCGAGGTCGCTGGCTTCGGTGAAGCTGTATCCGGCGTCTTTCGGAGTGGTCGGGTTGTCGATGACTTTCTGGAGCTTTGCGAAATGCTTGTCGTTGTAGGACTTGGTGACGTTGTACAGTTTCTGGCTGCATGAACATGCCAGAACGAGAACGGCTGCTGCGTAAATTAATTTTTTCATTTTGAATGTGAGTTGAATGGGCAAATATAAGTTTTTTATTTCATTTGACAGCTAAAGAACTTCGCGCAGGTAAGGGCCTGTGACGGAGGCGGGATCGGCAGCCACCTCCTCCGGAGTGCCGCAGCTTACGATGCGCCCTCCCCGCCGTCCTCCCTCGGGGCCGAGGTCTATGAGGTAGTCCGTGCTCTTGAGTATGTCCGGATTGTGCTCTATGACTATGACGGTGTTGCCCTGGTCGACCAATTTGCCCATCACCCCGAGCAGTGTCTTTATGTCTTCGAAATGAAGTCCGGTGGTGGGCTCGTCGAGCATATACAGCGTGTTTCCCGTGGCCTTGCGGAAAAGCTCCGCCGCGAGTTTCATTCTCTGGCTCTCGCCCCCGGAGAGCGTGACGGAAGACTGGCCGAGGTGTATGTAGCCGAGTCCCACGTCCACGAGGGCCTTGAGCTTGGGGGCTATCTTGGGGTGGGCCTTGAAAAATTCATAGGCCTCGTCTATCGGCATTTCCAGCACCTCGTCTATGCTCTTTCCCTTGTAGCGCACGGCGAGCGTGTCTTCCTTGTAGCGTCTCCCGCGGCAGGCGTCGCACACCACGCTCACCGAGGGCAGGAAATTCATTTCCACCAATTTCAGCCCCGCCCCCTTGCATTCTTCGCAGCGGCCTCCGGCCACGTTGAATGAAAACCTTCCGGCCTTGAATCCGCGCACTTTCGCATCGGGGGTCTCCTCGAAAAGTTTCCTGATGTCGTCGAACACCCCTGTGAAAGTGGCCGGGTTGGACCGGGGCGAGCGCCCTATGGGGCTTTGGTCTATCTCTATTACCTTGTCTATGTGCTCGATTCCCTCCACGGAGGCATAGGGGAGGGGTTTCTGCCGGGAGCGGTTTATGCGCGCCTTGAGAATCGGTATCAGCGTTTCGTTGATGAGGGTGCTTTTGCCGCTTCCGGATACGCCGCCCACGCCTATCAGGCAGGCGAGGGGAAACACGGCGTCTACGGCCTTGAGATTGTTGCCGCAGGCTCCCCGCAGCACTATGGCCTTGCCGTTGCCCCTGCGTCGCTCGCCGGGCACTTCTATGCGGCGCCGGCCCTGCAGATATTCGGCGGTAAGCGATGCCGTCCCGGCTCCGGAAGCGGGACCGCTGTAGCAGATGCGGCCGCCGAGGACTCCGGCGCCCGGCCCCACGTCCACGAGGTAGTCGGCGCTTCGCATGGTCTCCTCGTCGTGTTCCACCACTATCACGGTGTTGCCCTCGTCGCGGAGCTTTTTCAGGGATGCTATGAGCTTGCGGTTGTCCCTTTGGTGCAGCCCTATCGAAGGCTCGTCGAGTATGTATATCACACCCACGAGCTTGGAGCCTATCTGCGTGGCAAGCCTTATGCGCTGGCTCTCGCCTCCGGAGAGCGATGCGGTGGAACGCTCGAGCGAAAGATATTCCAGCCCCACGTCCACGAGGAACTGCAGGCGGTCGTCGAGCTCGCGTATGACGTCGCGGGCCACAGCCATGCCCCTGCCGCTGAGTTTTTCTCCAAGCCCCCTCACCCAGGAGAGCAGTTCGGAAATCTCCATCGCGGACACCTCCGAAATCGTCTTGCCGTCTATACGGAAGCACTTGCTTTCCTCTTTCAGGCGCGTCCCGAGACAGCGGGGGCACACGATGCGGTCTTCTATGTCTTCCACGACTCCCGGCCACGTGACCATCTGCAGGTCGTTCCCCTCTCCCACGCGGTAAAGCTCGTCGGAGCCGTATATGACCTGCGAAACGTATTCCTGCGGGATTTCCTCTATGGGGTCGTGAAGCGAGAAGCCGTGCTTTCGCGCCATGGCCCGCACCACTTCGAATTTGCGGTTCTCGCGCAGGCGTCCGAGCGGCACTATCCCTCCGCCGGCTATTGACTCCCGTGGATTGGGGATGATGCTTTCCATGCTCACGTCGGGAACGGACCCGAGACCCTTGCAGTAGGGGCAGCACCCCTCCGGCGAATTGAACGAAAACGAATGCGGCGCCGGCTCCTGCAGGGAAATGCCGGAATCAGGGTCAACGAGATGCTTTGAAAAATGTCTGAGGCTGCCGTCTTCGGCAGACAGCACGGCGACGGAACCCTTGCCTATGCCCAAGGCCCCGGCCACCGAACTCCTGACCCTCGCCTCGTCGCCCTCGCCGGGCTTGAGCTTGTCCACCACGAGTTCGATGAAATGCGCCTTGTAGCGGTCTACGGAGTCCGTCTCGGCAAGGTCGAATATTTCTCCGTCTATGCGCACCTGGGAATAGCCCCGCCGGCGCATCTGGTCGAACAGCTCGCGGTAGTGACCCTTGCGCCCCCTGACGAGAGGGGCGAGCAGGATGCACTTCCTGCCTGCATATTCACTGAGAATCAGTTCCACTATGCGGGAGTCGGAATACCGCACCATCTCCTTTCCGGTGACGGGCGAATAGGCAGTGGATGCCCGTGCATAGAGCAGGCGCAGGAAGTCGTATATTTCCGTTATCGTGCCCACGGTCGAGCGCGGGTTGGCGTTCGTGGTTTTCTGCTCTATGGCTATGATGGGGCTTAGTCCCTCTATGCTTTCCACGGCGGGCTTCTCCAGCACGCCCATGAAATGTCTGGCATACGGAGAAAGGGTGTTCATGTAGCGCCTCTGCCCTTCGGCGTATATGGTGTCGAAGGCCAGGGAGCTTTTGCCGCTGCCGCTGATGCCGGTGACGACTACGAATTTGCCGCGCGGAATGTCCACGTCGACATTTTTGAGATTGTGGGCCTTCGCCCCGCGTATTTTGATGAGTTGTTCAGCCATTATCCGTACAGTTCCCGGAACACAGGCAGCGAGCGTATTTCGAGCCTGCTCCCGGTGTGAAAACTTATGTAGTCCAGCAGCAGGGAGGCGATGCCGTTGCGCTGCGCACCCGTCATGGGGATGAGCAGGGCCTGTGCCGGAGTGGAGCCGACGAGCCGCCTGACTGCATCCAGATGCTCGCCTGCGAAAGGCGCGAGGTCTTCGTTCGAGGGCATGAACCCCAAGGCCCCGGCAAACTCCAGCAGGAAAAGCAGGTGGAAATTGGAAAAACTCTCCTCCAGCGCGTCCAGCATCAGTATGCTCTTGCGGCACCATTCGTACATCCCGTCGTCGCTCCGTCCGCTCCGCAGGGAGCGCATCAGCACCTCGCTCATGAACAGGGTCATGGTATTCTTCCTTATGTCGTTCCTTATGCCGCACAACGGCTCCGAGGACGAAATCCCGCGCATCCGCCACAACTCCGACCTGGGGTTTTCCACCACTTCGGCCTCGATGAGCGACATGGGCAGGAACAGGGCCATGGGATTCTTGCCCGACGCCCCTGATATGAAGCTCCTGCGGCCCCAGTCGGCGCTCAGGGTGTGTACGACCAGCGACTTGTCTCCGACTTTGGTCGCTGAAAGCACTATGAACCGGGAGGAGTGCTTCATCGGCGGCTACAGAGTCTGCCCGCCTATGAATTCGCGCATGATGGAGGTGGGCGGCACGGCGGCTATGTCAGAGGGCCTGAGTGCGGACACCTTGCCGAGCAGTTCCAGCAGGGACCTTGCCTTTTCGTATGCGGGAGAGGCTTCCGTGATGCCGTACAGCAGCGGCTCCGCGTAATACTTGAGCAGCGGCATGTCGTACAGCGTGGAGGAGTTGAACACGACGTCGGCGTTCTCCTCGTAGGGGAATATGTACAGGGTTTCTCCACGGCGCACCGAGGGCCAGCGCAGTATGTTGTCTTCGGGACTGATGCCCCTCGTCCTGTTGTCTCTCACTATTCGGCGCAGCAGCCTCTTGTCCGTGGTGCTGCTGTGCAGCTTCACGCCGCCGGGAAGGGACGACAGGGCCGAAATGTATATGCGGAAAATCCTGTCCTGGTCCACGTCGCAGGTAAGGGCCGGGTTGAGGGCATGTATGCCCTCCATGAACAGTATGTCGTTTTTCTCCAGCTTCATCTTCCTCGACGGGTCCATTATCGTGCGGCCCTCCTTGAAGTCGAACTTGGGAATGATTACCTCGCGTCCCTGCAGCAGGTCGTTGAGGTTCTCGTTGAGCAGTTCTATGTTCATCGCCTCCAGGCATTCGAAGTCGTACTCCCCGTTCTCGTCTTTCGGAGTTTCCTCCCGAGGCCTGAAGTAGTTGTCCAGTTCTATCACCTTGGGGTTTATGCCGAGCACGCGGCACTGCTGTGCGATTCGCAGCGAGCTGCTGGTCTTGCCGCTCGAACTGGGTCCGGACATCATCACGATGCCCGACTGCTTCCTGCGCCAGAAAATCTGGTCCGCCGCAGCGGCGTATTTGCGCTCCTGGCGCGCCTCGCAGAGATTGATCAGGGCGACGGCGTTGCCGCTGTCCACCACCTCGTTCACCTTTTCGAGCGTGTCTATTCCTATGGCGGAGCACCAGTTCTTGTACTCCTGCCTTGCTGCCTGAATCTTAGTCATATAAGTAGTCCGATTCTTCTTTTTCGTTAAACGGTTCCAAAAACGGATTTCCTGTGCGCTCGCCCGCTATTGTGCCCGACGGGCCGTGGCCGGGGTATATCTCCGTCTCTCCGGGAAGCCCCATGAGCTTGTCCATGATGGACTTGATGAGCGAATCGTAGTCTCCGTAGACAAGGTCCGTGCGGCCTATCGTGCCGGCAAAGAGCGTGTCTCCCGTAAACATGATTCCGGCTCCATCGTCTATCCAGCACAGCCCTCCGGGAGAGTGTCCGGGCGTGGCTATCGCCCTGAAGCGCAGCCCTCCGGCCTCCACGATGCTCCCTTCCTCCGCTGCGGTGATGCTGAAATCCCGGTCCGGTACGTGTATGCCGAGTTTCTTCACGCTGTCGAAGTAGTCGAGTGTGGGTATGTCGAGGGGAGACATGTAGACGGGCGTGCCGTATTCCCTTTGTATCGCCGCCACGCCGTAGACGTGGTCCATGTGGCCGTGGGTTATGAGCACGGCTTCCGGCTTCAGGCCGCTGGAAGAGAAAAACTCCTTCAGGGCCTCTGTCTCGGAGGCGCCGTCCTGCCCGGGATCCACCACCACGCACCCCTTTCCGTCCGCGGAGGCCACCCAGCAGTTTTCTTCCAGTCTGTTGACAATGAATCTTCGCAGGAGCATATCCGATTTTATTTGGCAAAAATACGAAATTCTGCGTATTTTTGTTCACCTAAAAGAAAAAGCGAATGCACATAGGAATAGCCGGCAACATAGGCTGTGGGAAAACCACGCTCACGAGGATGCTCGCCTCGCACTACGGGTGGACGCCGAAGTACGAGGCCGTGACCTACAACCCCTATCTGGAGGACTACTACAAGGACATTCCCCGCTGGTCGTACAACCTCGAGACCTACTTCCTCGCCCAGCGTTTCAAGGACGTGCTTGAAATAGCCAAGTCCGACGAGGTGATAATCCAGGACAGGACCCTGCTCGAAGGCGTGCACATATTCGTCGCCAACAACCGGGAACAGGGCAACATTTCGGAGAGGGACTACGCCACGTACATGGAACTTTTCAACCTGATGATGTCCATGGTGAACCCTCCCGACCTGCTCATATACCTCAGGGCCTCCGTGCCGCACCTCGTGGCTGGCATACAGAAGCGCGGCCGCGACTACGAGCAGGGCATAAGCCTCGAATATCTTTCCGGCCTGAACCGCCACTACGAGGAGTGGATAGGGAACTACCGGGGACGCCTGCTCACGATAGACACGGACACCCTGGATTTCGAGCACAATCCCGAAGACTTCGAATCCGTTACGGACAAAATAGATGCGGAGCTTTTCGGCCTATTCAAATAATTGTTATCTTTGCGACTGCTAAATTTTGTTTTTTTTATGCATGTAGCCATTGCCGGAAATATCGGAAGCGGCAAAACGACGCTGACCAAGATGCTCGCCGCCCACTATGGGTGGACGCCCCGGTTCGAGCCGGTCGATTTCAACCCCTATCTTGCCGACTACTACGAGGACATGGAGCGCTGGTCGTTCAATCTCCAGATTTATTTCCTGAACAAGCGCTTCAAGGACATACTGGACATATCCAAGTCGGACGAGGTCATCATACAGGACCGCACGATTTACGAAGACGCCCGCATCTTCGCCCGCAACCTGCACGATATGGGCCTCATGAGTACCCGCGACTTTGAAAACTACACGGACCTTTTCGACCTCATGATGTCTCTCGTCGGGCTTCCGGACCTGCTTATCTATCTGCGCTCTTCCATTCCCAACCTCATCTCCCAGATACAGAAGCGCGGCAGGGAATACGAGAAAAGCATAAGGATAGACTATCTGACCGGGCTCAACGAAAAGTATGAAGACTGGATAGGAGGCTACACAGGCAACCTGCTGGTGGTGGATGCGGACACGGTCAAATTCGGCAACAAGCCCGAAGACTTCGAACTCATTACCAACATGATAGACGCCAAACTCTACGGACTTTTCCCCGAAAAATAATATTTGCCCATGAAAAAGGAAATCCTGACCATCATAGACTTCGTGGACGCCTATGCCGCGCAATACGGCGGCGACACTTTCCTGCGTGAAAAAATCGGCGATGTGTGGACGGAGACATCCTATGAGGAGACGCGCCGCCAGGGACGCATCTGCGCGGCCGGCCTGATGGCCCTCGGGCTTCAGAAAGGGGAAAGGGTGGCCCTGCTCTCGGAGGGACGCAACAGGTGGATGTACAGCGAGCTGGGCATACTTTATGCCGGCGGCGTGAATGTGCCCCTTTCTTTCAAGTTGGAGTCGGACGGCGATATATGCTTCCGCATAAACCACTCCGATTCCCGTTTCGTGATAGCGTCGGAGAGCCAGATAGAGAAGGTGCGCCGCATCAGGGAACAGTGCCCGGCGGTGGAAAAGGTGATAGTGCTCGACGACATCCCCCTGCAGGAAGGGGAAATGTATTTCGGCGACCTCATGAATGCCGGAGAGGAATACATGAAGGACAATCTGCCCGCCCTCGAGGCGCGGACGGCCTCCGTGCAGCCCGGTGACTATGCCAACATCTCATACACCTCCGGCACCACCGCCGACCCGAAAGGCATCATACTCACGCATCGCAACTACACTGCCAACATCGAGCAGTGCAAGTCCGTGGTGGGAATAGACAGGGGCGACGTCATGCTCATCATAACCCCCCTGGACCATTGCTTCGCCCATGTGGCGGGCTTCTACTTCATGATGAGCAGCGGCGGAAGCATAGCCACCGTGCCCGGCGGCAAGAATGCCGTCACCATGCTCCGCAACATACCTGTGGCCATACGCGAGGTGCGTCCGCACGTGATGCTCTCCGTGCCTGCCATCTCCCGCAATTTCCGCAAGAACATAGAGGCCGGCATCAAGAAGAAAGGCCCTGCGGTCGAGAGGCTGTATGAGTTCGCCCTGAACAATGCCGTCAAGTACAACCGCGAATACTACAACATGGGCAGGCCCGGCTGGAAACTCTGGTGGCGCAAGCCCATAATGGCGCTCATGGACAGGCTCGTGTTCCGTGCCGTCCGTGAGAATTTCGGAGGCCGCATGAAGTTCTTCGTGGGCGGCGGAGCCTTGCTCGACATAGAGCTGCAGCGCTTTTTCTGCGCGATAGGCATCCCCGTGTTCCAGGGATACGGACTCACCGAGGCCACTCCGGTGATATGCTCCAATTCCACGGGGCACGCCCGTTTCGGGTCTTCAGGCCGCACGGTGCGTCCCATGGAAATAAAGATATGCGACGAAGACGGCAGGGAAGTGCCCGTCGGGCAGACCGGGGAAATCGTCATCCGTGGCGGCAACGTGATGGCCGGCTACTGGAAGAACCCCGAAGCCACCGCCGCCACCATAAGGGACGGCTGGCTGCATACCGGCGACAGGGGCTATCTTTGCAAGGAAGACTCCCGCTATCTGTATGTCACGGGCCGCTTCAAGAGCCTGCTCATATCGTCCGACGGCGAAAAGTATTCTCCGGAAGGCTATGAAGACAGCCTTGCGGACGGCTCCCGCTACATAGAGGCGTCCGTGCTGCACAACAACCAAAGCCCCTATACCGTGGTGCTGGTGATTCCCAACAAGTCGGCTCTTGCCGAGGCCGTGAGCGCAAAGGGGCTTGCCCCGGATTCGGACGCGGGACTCAGGGCGCAGCTCGACATCATCAAGGGCGAGGTCGACGCCTACCGTCCAGGAGGACGCAAGGCGGGGCTTTTCCCCGAAAAGTGGCTGCCCGCGGCAATAATAGTGGGGGACACCCCTTTCACGGAGCAGAACGGAATGCTGAACACCACATCTAAAATGGTTCGCGGCAAGGTTGAGCAGTTCTATGCCGAGCGTCTGGAGTACGCCATGACTCCGGAGGGCAAGGACCTGTACAACGCCAGGAATATCGAATCCATCAAATAACTGTACTATATGACCAAAACAAGTTCAGGCAGAAGCTACGCGCCCGCCATCGTGGTGATGTTCGCGCTGTTCTTCATGATTGCCTTCGTCACCAACCTGGCCGGCTCCATGGGGGTCATAGTGACCAACCAGTTCGGAGCGTCCAAAGCTCTTTCGCAGCTCGGCTCGCTCGCCAATTTCATCGCTTATGCCTGCATGGGCATCCCTGCCGGCATCATCCTTAAACGCAAGGGCTACAAGTTCACATCCCTCCTTGCCGTCGTGATAGGTCTTGCGGGTGTGGGCATACAGTTCCTGTCCGGCTATGTGGAGAGCTTCGCCGTGTATGTAGCGGGAGCTTTCGTCGCAGGCTTTTCGATGTGCATGCTGAACATCGTGGTGAATCCCATGCTCAACACGCTCGGAGGCGGAGGCAACAAGGGCAACCAGCTCATACAGTGGGGAGGCTCCTGCAACTCCATAGGAGGCACCATCGCCCCCGTGTTCGTGGGCTGGCTCGTGGGCGGAAGCATATCCGACGCCACAGTGTCAAAGGCGGCCCCTGTGATGATAATCGCAATGGCCATATTCGCCCTCGCATTCGTCGTTATCATGCTTACCGACATTCCTGAGCCTCACATGGAGACTCCCGAACAGAAGGAGGCAAGGCTCGCCGGCAATTCTGCCAAAGACCCCTACGGCCCTCTTTCGTTCAGGCACTTCGTCCTCGGGGCCGTGGCGATATTCTTCTACGTGGGCATAGAGGTCGGCATTCCCAATACGGCCAACGTCTACTTCTCCGGGCTCGACTGGGTCGGCCCCGCCCTCACCGGCACCATGATAGGCGGATACTGGTTCTGCATGCTCCTGGGCCGTCTGGCCGGCGGAGCGATAGGCGGCAAGGTCAGCAGCCGCAACATGCTCCTCTGGACTTCGGCGGCAGCGATAGCGCTGCTTCTCGGAGTGACCCTGCTCCCCGGCAGCGCGGCCGTGAACCTGCGCGGGACCGCCATCCCCGTGTCCCTCATACTCATGATGCTCTGCGGACTCTGCACTTCCGTGATGTGGGGCGCAATCTTCAACCTCGCGGCTGAAGGGCTCGGCAAATACACGGCTCCCGCCTCCGGCATCTTCATGACCCTGGTCTGCGGCGGAGGTATAGTGCCCTTCGTTCAGAACGCCATAGCCGACAAGTTCGGCTCCCTCCAAAGCTACTGGCTGCTCATCGTCTGCCTGCTGTATCTGGTGCTGTATGCCGTCTGGGGCAGCAAGAACGTGAACACTTCAATACCCGTGGAATAATGGAACAGTCTTACGTAATAGGCGTCGATATAGGCGCGCAGACTGCCAAGTGCGGCATCGTCAACGCCCGCGGAGAGGTGCTCGCCCAGTCGATACTCGTGTCCAACACCCAGGAAGATGCCGATTCTTTCATCGGCGCCCTCGCCTCCACGCTCAAGAAGCTCGTCGCCGATGCGGCCATACAGGGGCGCATACGCGGAATAGGGGTGGGCGCTCCCAACGGAAACTACTATACAGGAGAAATCAAGGACGCTCCCAACCTCGTATGGGCAAGGGAGAAGAACATACCTTTCTCGCGCATGCTGTCCGTCGCCATGGACGGCCTGCCTGTGGCCCTCACCAACGACGCGAATGCCGCGGCCGTGGGAGAAATGACCTACGGGGCCGCTCGCGGACTGAAAGACTTCATCATGATTACGCTCGGCACCGGAGTGGGCAGCGGAATAGTGATAGGTGGCAATGTGCTGTACGGCCATGACGGTTTTGCCGGAGAGCTGGGGCACACCTGCGCAGTGCGCGGAGGCCGCCTCTGCGGCTGCGGCCGGCAGGGCTGCCTCGAAGCGTATTGCTCGGCCACGGGAGTGGCCCGCACTGCGGTGGAATGGCTCGAAGCCCATCCAGAGGAGCCGTCGCTGCTGCGTCTGAGAGAAAACATCACCTCGAAAGACGTCTACGAAGCTGCCCGTGCGGGCGACAAGATGGCAAAGGAGATATTCGATTTCACCGGTTCCATACTCGGCCGCAGTTTCGCCGACTTCATAGCATTCTCGGCCCCGGAGGCCATAGTGCTTTTCGGCGGCCTGGCACGGGCCGGGGAATTTCTGTATGAGCCCATAGTGAAGTCGATGAACGACAGCGTACTGCCTATATGGAAGGACAAGGTGAAAGTGCTCTTTTCGAGCCTGTCCGAATCGGATGCCGCGATATTGGGCGCATCCGCACTTGCCTGGAATCTTTAAATCTTAACTTTTATAAAACAAAATGAAGACCAACAAATTCTTTTCTGCGCTCGCATGCTTTGCGATGTTCGCAGCCTGCTCTCCCTCAGGGGTGAAACCTTCCGTCGACGGTGAAGATGCCGCCGCCGGCATCGAATCTGTCAAGACTCTCAAGGATTATGCTCCCTCCAAGGCCGAAATAGACACTGTAAGCTATCTGCTTGGCGTCAACTTCGGGTCATTCCTGAAGGGCTACAACTTCGGCGACGTCAATTACAGCAAGGTGATTGCGGGCATGAAGGATTTCGTGGCTGCCAAGGGCGACTTCCGCGACCCCGACTTCAACGACCAGTTCAAGATCAGCCCCGAGAGAATCAATGACGTGTTCAATTCATTCCTCGAGAAGAGGCACAACTACGACCTTCTCGCCAACAAGGAGAAAGGCGACAAGTTCCTTGCCGCCAACCGCAAGAAAGCGGGCGTGCAGGAGACTGAAAGCGGCCTCCAGTACAAGATTGTCGAGCCCGGCAATGATGTGAAGCCCTCTGCTTCCGACACCGTGTGGGTGAAATACAAGGGCACCCACATCGACGGCACCGTGTTCGATGAGACCCCCGAGGGAGCCGAGCCCGTGAGCTTCCCCCTCAATAGCGTCGTGGCCGGCTGGACCGAGGGCCTGCAGCTTGTCGGAGAGGGCGGACACATCGAGCTCTACGTTCCCGCATCCCTCGCATACGGCGAGCAGGGACGTCCCGGCATCGAGCCCAACTCCACCCTCATCTTCGACGTGGTAGTGGAGAAGGTGGGCAAGTTCGTCGAGAAGACGGACGCCGAATAATCCTGATTGATTTTTATTTGTGAGAGCGGCTGATAATCGGTTATTGGCCGCTCTTTTTTCTCTGAAACTTATGAAACGTATACTTATGGCCCTGACGGCCGCTTTCCTGGCCGTCGCTCCCGCCTGCGGCATTTTCGCCCGCGACTTCAAATTTACCGAGGCGTCTTCGCTCACGCTCACCGGAAAACTTTTTCCGGACACTCCCAACCCTTACCATCGCATCGACACCGTGCGCTTCAAAGGCTTCAACAAGACCGAGAACCTGCTGGTGCGCGAGTCTTCGGGCATAGCCTGCGCTTTCCGCACCAACTCTACCGTCATAAGCGTCAAGACCGTCTACCTTACCCCAAAATATCCGACGAACGGCAACGGGGTGAGCGCGAGGGGCTATGACCTCTACATACGGGACGGCGGCAGGTGGGTGTATGCCGCATCCGGAGTCCAGTCCGACGGCAAACTCTCTGAAAATCTCGTGCTCATAGACGGAATGGAAGAGGGCCGCAGCTATGAATGTCTGCTGTACCTGCCTCTTTACAGCGAGGTGGGCAGCGTGCAGATAGGCGTGGATTCTTCGGCATCCATAGAGGCGCTTCCGAATCCTTTCCGCCACCGTGTGGCCATTTTCGGGTCGAGCTACACCCACGGCTCCAGCACTTCGCGCGGCGGCATGACATATCCTGCGCAGTTCTCCCGCAATACGGGAATACAGCTGCTGAGCATAGGAGTCAGCGGCCGCTGCATGATGCAGGACTATTTCGCCGACGCCCTTATCGCCGCCCCCGATGTGGAGGCTTTCGTGTTCGACGCATTCTCCAACCCCGATGCGAAGATGATAGACGAGAGGCTGTTCCGCTTCATAGAGAAGATGCAGGCGGCCCATCCCGGCGTGCCGCTGATTTTCCAGCGTACCATACGCCGCGAAAACCGCAACTTCTCCGTGCCCAAGGACAGGAACGAGGCCGCGAAGATGGCCATGTCGGACTCTCTCATGGCCATTGCCGTCAAAAAGTACAAGGACGTGTATTACATCAGGCCCAATGCCACGGACAAGCTCGTCAGCACGACCGTGGACGGCGTGCATCCCGGCGACTATGGCTATACCCTGTGGGAGCGCTCCATAGAAAAACCCCTGCTCCGCATACTGCGCAAATACGGCATACGCTGAGTGTCCCCGTCTTTTCGCTCCCGCTTATACGCCGTTCTCGGCGGCAAGCCGGGAGCATTCCGTATTGTCGAGGGTGTGCGCGCATAGGCGGACTATGCGCGGCACCCCGGTGATTTCGGCCATCACGACCAAGTCCCGGAAAGCCTCTTCTTCGACTATGCCGTACAGCTCCGGCGAGGCGTCCCGCAACTCTTCCGCGCTTCGCCCCGTCTTGCGGGCTATATATTCCGCAAGGTCGAAATAAAGGGCCTCCGGGTGCAGGCTGCGCAGCGCGGACGGGTCTTCGCCGCAGGGAAGCGTGTATATCATTTCTTCAACGAGTAGAACCGGTAGTCCGACACTCCGAAGGTGAGTTTGCAGCGCGGCTTGTCGGAGGGGTCCCCGCTCGGAGTTATGACCAAGCGTACCGCCGCATAAGGGTCTGCGTCGCGGAATGCCCTCGCGGCCTCGGCCGGGTCGGATATCACGGTGACGCCTTTAGGAATTTTTCGCTTTATGGCCGACAGACCGGTGTAGGCTGCATATTCGGAATTTACGGCTGCCTCCGCATAGTCCTGGACTATGCTGAGGAACGCCGGCATGTAGAGTGCGGTGCGGAAAGAGCCGTCAGAGGCTCCGGCCACCGGCAGCGACACCACGGTGACGGGCCTTTTCAGGGCGTCCGCATCATTTTCGTTGCCCCCGCGTCCGAGCGTGAGGTACACTATGCCCTTGACAGTCTGGGTGCGGAGAAAATAAACGTCCGGGCTGTTCTTCTGCTTTTCGTATTCATCCCTGGTGCAGAAAGCGTAGGGCGATATGCTCCAGATTGAAGTGACCTCCGTCCTCAGGGCCTCGCTGAAAGCATCCTGTCCGTCGAGCACGACCATGGTGGTCTTGCTCTTGAAATCCTGCAATTTGAAGCTGCGGGTGTAGATGCGTTTCTGTGCGTAAGCCCCGCAGGGCATGAAAACTGCCGGCAGCACGATGGCGAACACAAAAAAAATCCTCAAAGCGTTTTTCATATCAGCAAAGTTAAGAAAATTTCACTACATTTGTAAACCACAAGCGATAATATGGCCCGCTATATAGTATCTGCACGCAAATACCGTCCTGACTCTTTCGGGAGCCTCATAGGCCAGGACAATATAGCCCGCACGCTGAAGAATTCCATCCTCAGGGGGCAGCTTGCACATGCCTATCTGTTCTGCGGCCCGAGGGGTGTAGGCAAAACCAGTGCCGCGCGCATATTCGCCAAGACCATCAACTGCTCGTCCCCAGGTCCGGAAATGGAACCGTGCGGAGAGTGCGAATCCTGCGTGTCCTTCAGGGAGGGGCGCTCCTATTGCATACACGAGCTGGATGCCGCGTCCAACAACGGGGTCGAGGACATAAAGGCCCTGATGGAGCAGGTGCAGATTCCGCCCCAGGTGGGCCGCTACAGCGTGTACATCATAGACGAGGTGCACATGCTCACCCAGTCGGCCTTCAATGCCTTCCTCAAGACCCTCGAAGAGCCGCCGGCACACGCCATATTCATCCTGGCCACCACGGAGAAGCACAAGATTATCCCCACCATACTCAGCCGCTGCCAGACCTATGACTTCAACCGCATCGGCATCCCGGACATCGTGCGCAACCTGCGCGACATCGCCGGGAGGGAGAATATCCGCATAGACGACGAGTCGTTGCACGTAATCGCCCAGAAGGCGGACGGGGCCATGCGCGACGCCCTCACGATTTTCGACCAGACCGTGGCTTTCTGCGGCGCCGACATACGCTACGAGGATGTCATCCGCAACCTCAATGTGCTGGACTACGAATACGGATTCAGGCTCACGGACGCATTCCTTGCCAAAGACTACGGGACGGCCCTTCTGATATTCGACGAAATACTTTCGCGGGGCTTCAACTCCCTGCATTTCATATCGTCCCTCGGTTCGCACTTCCGGGATTTGCTCGTGAGCCGCACCGGAGGACTGGATGCCCTGCTCGACCTCCCGGACTCCCTGCGCGGACGCTACGGGGAGCAGGCGTCCCGCTGTACGCTCAAGTTCCTTTACGAGGCCCTGGATGCCGTGTCGCGCTGCGAAGCGGGATACCGGGCCGCCACGAACCAGCGCCTGCACATAGAGTTCACGCTGATGCGCATATCGTTCCTCGGCGGCCTGCCTGAACAGCCCCCCGTCGTGTCCGGAACCTCCGCACTCCCGGGGCGCCCCGCCGTTCAGCCTGCTGCCGCGGTTGCGCCAGTTCCTGCCGAACCGTCCATCGGGACTGTTCCTGCTGCATCTGCCGTGCAAGTTCAGCCTGCGGCTGCCGTTTCTGCGGCCCCTGCCGCTGCGCCCGCTTCTGCCGCCTCGCCCGATGTTGCACCTGATGCCGCCGGGACTGACGCGCTCCGGCCTGCAAGAAAGAGGCCGTCCAAGAGGGCATCCGGGCTATCGCTCAGCGCTCTTATGAGCGACGAGGAGATTACCGTGGAACTGGCGCCCGAAGATGCCGCCGGCGACGACGAACCCCTGCCCGATGCCGAAGCCGTGAAGGGAAAATGGCCCGAGCTCGCCGCGATGTACACTTCGCAGCCCCGCCTTGCCAACGCACTCGGCACCGCCCGGCTGGACGTGAAAGAGTCGGACGGCCTTCTCGTGCTGTCATTCTCGCTTGTCAACGAGGCCCAGAAGAACTGGATAGCGGAGAAGAAGCTGAGGGAGCTGGAGGAGCGCTTCCGCAAGATTTGCGCAAGCTCGAAAATACGCCTCGAACCCGATGTGCTTCCCGATGACAAGCAGGAAAAACGCATATACATGCCCACCGAAAAGGCACAGGACCTCATGACGAGAAATTCCGAGGTGGGCGAACTGATAAAAGATCTGGCACTCGACATAAGATGAAACTGCACTGCGAAAATCTGGTCAAGAAATATGGGCTCCGCACTGTCGTGAAGGGGGTTTCGATGGAGGTGGAACAAGGTGAGATCGTGGGCTTCCTCGGACCCAACGGCGCCGGCAAGACCACGAGTTTCTACATGATTACCGGCCAGATAGTCCCCAACGACGGCAAAGTATTCCTTGACGATGAGGAAATCACCAAGCTCCCCATGTACAAGCGGGCCCAGAAGGGCGTGGGCTACCTCCCCCAGGACGCCTCGGTGTTCCGGAAGATGTCGGTGGAGGACAATATCATGAGCGTCATGGAGATAAAGCGCATCCCCCGTGCCGAAAGGATGGAAAGGCTCGAATCGCTCATAGAC
Organism: Bacteroidales bacterium; assembly: GCA_022508605.1. GTDB lineage: Bacteria > Bacteroidota > Bacteroidia > Bacteroidales > UBA932 > Cryptobacteroides. The sequence goes on from JAFLUX010000011.1 coordinate 32,007, forward strand.
GAATTCAATCTGTCCAAGGTGCGCAAGTCGCTCGGCATACAGCTCTCCGGCGGGGAGCGCCGCCGCTGCGAAATCGCCAGGGCCCTTGCAATAGACCCCAAGTTCATACTTCTCGACGAACCCTTCGCGGGAGTCGACCCCATAGCCGTCGAAGACATACAGTACATAATAGCGAAGCTGAAATACAAGAACATAGGCGTTATCATAACCGACCACAACGTGGGCGAGACACTCGCCATCACCGACAGGGCCTACCTGCTGTACGAGGGTACGATACTCCAGCAGGGTACCCCGGAGGCGCTTGCGGCGGACGATGACGTGCGCACAAAATATCTCGGCAGCGGTTTCGTGCTCAAGCGTTCCGTGTCCGTGCTGCGGGCACAACAGGAACACATGGAGCGCATCGGGGCCGCCGCCAAAAAACCGGAATGAGTATGGATAAAGTCAAAGGCAGGATTTCCCAGGTCATAGGGCCTGTGGTGGACGTGCATTTTGAAAACGAGGACAAGACGGCCCTGGGCACCGGCCTTCCGGGCATCCATGAGGCCCTCACGGCAGCGGCTCCGGACGGACGCCGCATAGTGCTGGAGGTGCATCAGCACATAGGCGAAGAGACCGTGCGCTGCGTGGCCATGGACTCTTCCGACGGCCTGAGCCGCGGCCTGCATGTGGAAAGCACCGGAAAACCCGTGGCCATGCCTGCCGGAGCCGGAATCCGCGGCAGGGTGATGAACGTCACGGGAGAGGTCATCGACGGACTTGCTCCGCTGAGCTTCGAGAATGCCCTGCCCATACACCGCGAGGCCCCCAAGTTCGAGGACCTTGCCACCTCCCAGGAGGTGCTTTTCACGGGAATAAAGGTCATAGACCTGCTCGAACCGTATCTTAAAGGCGGCAAAATCGGCCTTTTCGGCGGTGCCGGAGTGGGAAAGACGGTTCTGATTAAGGAACTGATAAACAACATAGCCAAGAAGCACAACGGCTTTTCCGTGTTCGCCGGCGTCGGAGAGCGCACCCGCGAGGGCAACGACCTTCTGCGGGAGATGATAGAGTCCGATGTCATACGCTACGGCGAAAAATTCAAGGAAGCCATGGCAGAGGGCCGCTGGGACCTTTCGCTCGTGGACAGCGAGGAACTCGCGAAGTCGCAGGTAGCCATGGTGTTCGGACAGATGAACGAACCTCCGGGAGCCCGCAGCGCCGTGGCGCTCAGCGGACTGACCCTGGCAGAGTCGTTCCGTGACAGCAAAGACCCCGAAGCTCCCCACGACATATTGTTCTTCATAGACAATATCTTCCGCTTCACGCAGGCCGGTTCCGAGGTCTCGGCACTCCTCGGACGCATGCCGTCTGCCGTGGGCTACCAGCCTACGCTCGCCACCGAAATGGGCGCGATGCAGGAGCGCATCACATCCACCAAGAACGGTTCAATCACCTCCGTGCAGGCCGTTTACGTGCCGGCGGACGACCTCACGGACCCCGCCCCGGCGACGACTTTCTCGCATCTTGACGCCACCACGGTGCTCAGCCGCAAGATTACGGCCCTCGGCATCTATCCTGCGGTGGACCCCCTGGAATCGACTTCCCGCATCCTCGACCCCAATATAGTGGGGAAGGAGCACTACGACACCGCCCAGCGGGTGAAGCAGATATTGCAGCGCAACAAGGAGCTCCAGGACATCATAGCGATATTGGGCATGGACGAGCTTTCCGACGAAGACAAGCTCACCGTCAACCGTGCCCGCCGTGTACAGCGCTTCCTTTCGCAGCCTTTCCAGGTGGCCGAGCAGTTTACCGGCGTGAAAGGAGTCATGGTGGATATCGCCGACACCATCAAGGGCTTCAACATGATACTCGACGGGGAGTGCGATGACATCCCCGAACAGGCATTCCTCAACGTGGGCACGATAGAGGAAGCGATAGAGAAAGGACGCAAACTCAAGGAACAGGCCGCATAATGGATAATAAGCTGACATTGAAGATACTCACGCCGGACGGCACGGCCTTCGAAGGCTGCGCCGACGCCGTGTTCCTGCCCGGCTCCATGGGACCTTTCGAGGTGCTGCCCTCGCACGCCCCGATAATATCCTCGCTCGTGGCCGGACGGTTGCGCTGGCGCGACGGCTCGGGAGAATCGTCCGTCGATGTCAGGTCGGGCGCCGTCAGGATAATGGACAATGTGATTACGGTATGCGCAGAACTCTGAAAATATTCCTTCTCGCCGCACTCATGCTGCACCTGTCGCTTTCGCTCTTTGCAAGCGGCGGCGGTCAGGCCGGTCATGCCGGGGAGCAGGAGGAAGAATTCGACATGTCGGAATTCATCTTCGGCCATGTCGGAGATGCGTATGAATGGCATATCGCCGGAGGACACGGCCACGGGATTGCGATTCCGCTGCCGTGCATAATAGTGGACGGAGGGCTGCACGTATTCAGCAGCAGACGCCTTGCGGACGGTGCCAGCTGGCAGGGCTACCGGATAGCCGCTCCGGGAGAGCCTTGCGAGGGCAAGATAGTGAGGGCTGCGGACGGAAGCCGGCCGATAGACATTTCCATTACCAAAAACGTCCTCGGACTGATGTTCGACGCCATACTTCTCGTGGTGCTCATACTCCTCTGCGCCCGCTGGTATCGCACCCACGATGTGCTGAAAGAGGCGCCGAAAGGCATAGCGGGCCTTCTTGAACCCGTCATAGTGATGATAGAACAGGATGTGATAAAGGACGCGGTGGGCCCGGAATACAGGCGCTTCTCGCCCTATCTTCTCACGGCCTTCTTCTTCATACTCATCAACAACCTCATGGGCATATTCCCGGTATTTCCCGGCGGAGCCAACATCACCGGAAACATAGCGGTCACATTCTCGCTCGCCCTGTTTACCTTCCTGATGGTCAACATATTCGGCGACAAGCACTATTGGAAGGAAATACTCTGGCCGGACGTGCCCGTTTTTCTGAAGGCCTTCCCTCTCATGCCCATCATAGAGATACTCGGCATGTTCACCAAGCCCTTCTCCCTGATGATAAGGCTTTTTGCGAACATGCTGGCAGGGCACATAATGCTTCTGAGCGTAATCGCACTCATATTCCTTACGGCCTCCATGGGTCCTGTGCTCAACGGCTCCATGACCTTTGTAGCAGTGCTGTTCGGAATATTCCTCGACTGTCTGGAGGTCCTTGTGGCATTCATTCAGGCCTATGTATTCACCATGCTGTCGGCAGTCTTCATAGGGCTTGCCCATCATAAACCGGAAACCAATTAAAACGCAATATTATGTTAGGAACTATTCTTCAAGCAACAGCGCTCGCTAAGGTTGGCGGCGCAATCGGGGCAGGAATCGTGGCCCTTGCAGCCGGACTCGGCATCGGCAAACTCGCCCAATCCACAATGGAGGCATCTGCACGCCAGCCCGAAATCGCAGGCGGACTCCGTACCACCGCCATTATCATCGGCGCACTTATCGAAGGTGTCTGCCTTTTCGGCGTCATAGTCTGTCTGATGGCTGTCCTGAGGTCGTAGCCGATGTCCCTGATTACACCGGATTTCGGGCTTGTCTTCTGGATGGTGCTGATTTTCGGCGTGGTGTTTTTCCTCCTCGCCAAATTCGGCTTCCCCATCATAAGCAAGTCCGTGCAGGAGCGCTCCGAGTATATTGAAAAATCGCTCAGGGCCGCCGAGCAGGCGCGTCTGAGCTTGGAGGAGACTGCCCGGCAGCAGCAGAGCATGCTCGATGAGGCCAGGGCGGAACAGGGGCGCATGATTCAGGAGGCGGCACGCACCAAGGAGGCCATTGTCGCCCAGGCCCGCGAACAGGCTCAGGCGGAATCTGCGAAGATCGTATCCAGGGCCCGCGCGGAAATCGCCGCGGAGAAGGAAAGGGCCATGCAGGAACTGCGTTCCAGCGTGTCGGCGCTCTCCGTGGCCGTGGCGGAAAAGATTATGCGCAAGGAACTGGAACAGACCCCCGAACAGATTTCCCTGCTCGACAGACTTGCCGATGAGGCATCGCATTCTCCGATGAGTTGATATGAATTTAGGAATCGCCACAAAGCGTTATGCCACGGCGCTGCTCCGTTTCACACGGAAAACGGGCGGCGGGGAGCGTGTGTGCATGCAGGCGCTCGGAATACTCCGCGACCCCCATACGCTGCCCGACCCTATGGCGCCGGAGCTTGAGCGCTTTGTCGCGCTGCTCGCCGAAAGGAAGCGCACCGACAAGCTCCCCGGCATACTCAGGGCCTATGTGGACATGTACTGCGAAGATGCGGGCCTGAAGCACGTGGTGCTCACGTCCTCCGTGAAGTCACAGGAACTGGAGGACAAGGTGAGGGCGTCCATTCAGGAGCGCAGCGGCTGCCGTGTCATACTCGAATCGCTCGTGGACCCGGCCCTTGTGGGCGGTTTCCGCATAGAGTTCGACGGCCTCATGCTGGATGCCAGCGTGCAAAGACAGCTGGAACAGTTGCGGAGGCAGTTTACAGAAAAGAATAACAGGATAGTTTAGGATGAACAACAGCATCAAAGCGAGTGAAATATCCGACATACTCTTCCAGCAGCTGGAGGGTATTGATACTTCCCTCAAATATGAAGAATACGGCAGAGTATTGACTGTCAGCGACGGAGTGGCCCGCATCTACGGACTCGGCAACGCCGAGGCGGGGGAGTTGCTGGAATTCGACTGCGGCGTGAAGGCTGTGGTGATGAATCTCGAGGAGGACAATGTCGGAGCGGTGCTGCTCGGGCCCACCGACCTCGTGAAAGAGGAGATGAGGGTGAAGCGTCTCGGCCGCATAGCCGGAATAGATGTGGGCGATGCCATGCTGGGGCGTGTGGTCGACCCCATAGGCACGCCTCTCGACGGCTTGGGCAAAATCGGAGGCGAGACCGTGCGCATGCCTCTCGAACGCAAGGCTCCCGGAGTCATTTTCCGTGAGCCGGTGCACGAACCTTTGCAGACGGGACTCAAGGCCATAGACTCCATGATTCCAATCGGACGCGGCCAGCGCGAGCTGATTATCGGCGACAGGCAGACCGGCAAGACGGCAATAGCCATCGACACGATTATCAACCAGCGCAGCGGGTGGCTGTCCGGCAATCCTGTGTACTGCATCTATGTGGCAGTGGGCCAGAAAGGCTCCACGATAGCCTCCATAGTCCAGACTCTCAAGGAAAAAGGGGCCATGGACTATACCATAGTGGTGGCGGCCACTGCGGCCGACCCCGCCGCTCTGCAATACTATGCGCCTTTTGCCGGTGCCGCGATAGGCGAGTACTTCCGCGATACCGGCCGCCACGCCCTCGTCGTCTACGACGACCTCAGCAAGCAGGCCGTGGCCTACCGCGAAGTGTCTCTGATTCTGCGCCGTCCCTCCGGGCGTGAGGCTTACCCCGGCGATGTGTTCTATCTGCATTCCCGTCTGCTGGAGCGTGCGGCCAAGATTATTTCGCAGCAGGAAGTCGCGGAGCGCATGAACGACCTCCCGGCGAGCCTGCGTGGCAAGGTGAAGGCCGGAGGCTCCCTCACGGCGCTGCCGATAATAGAGACCCAGGCGGGCGACGTGTCCGCATACATTCCCACGAACGTAATTTCCATAACCGACGGGCAGATATATCTGGAAAGCTCCCTTTTCAACGCAGGATTCCGTCCTGCCGTGAACGTGGGCATTTCCGTTTCCCGCGTGGGCGGCGCCGCCCAGCTCAAGAGCATGAAGAAAGTGGCCGGCACCCTGAAGATAGACCAGGCCCAGTTCGGGGAACTGGAGTCTTTCTCCAAGTTCTCGTCCGACCTCGACAAGGTGACTGCGATGACCCTCGACAAGGGACGCAAGAACAACCGCCTGCTCATCCAGCCCCAGTACAGTCCCATGCCGGTAGGGGAGCAGGTGGCTGTGTTGTACTGCGGCACGCACGGCCTCATGGCCTCGATCAGCGTGGGTCAGGTGGAGGAATTTCAGAAACGCTTCCTCGAAGTCATGCGCTCCGGCTACAGGGAAGTTCTCGATGAGCTGGATCGCGGAGACGTCTCCGAAGCCGCATTGTCCTCGATAGAAAAAGTCGCTGCCGATATATGTCTTCACTTAGGGAAGTAAAGGACAGGATTGCATCCGTGCGCAGTACGCTGAAGATTACTTCGGCCATGAAGCTCGTGGCTTCTTCCAAGCTGCGCAAGGTGCAGCGCACCGTGGAGTCGCTCCGGCCATACGAAGAGGAGCTCGGGGGCATATTGTCTTCCGTATTGTCCGCAGGGGCATCCATAGCGGCGCCTCCCGTACAGGAGGACCGCAAGGCCCGCACGGTGCTTCTCGCTTTTGCCGGCAACAGCTCCATGTGCGGGGCTTTCAATGCCAATGCCGTCAGGAAAGTGCATGAGTTCCTGGCCAATGCGGGGGATGATGTGGAAATCTGGGCCTTCGGGCGCAAGATGGCGGATGCCCTGCGCAAGTCCGGGCGCCCGTGCGCGAAAGACTGCTCCGGCATAGTGGCCCAGCCCTCTTTCGGCGCGGTGGCGGAACTCGCCCGCGAACTGCAGGAAAGATACTTTTCAGGGGAAATCTCGGAAGTGCACCTCGTGTACAACCATTTCGTAAGCACGGGGCACCAGAAAGTGGTGTCGGAGCGCTGGCTGCCTTTCGAGCCTGAGCGCAGCAAGGCGGGGCAGGCCCATGATACGGACCTGTACATATTGGAGCCCGGCGCCGGGCAGCTGGCGGAGTCGCTTTTGCCGCAGGTGCTGAATCTTCGCCTTTATGCCGCACTGCTCGATTCGGCCGCATCTGAAAATGCAGCCCGTATGATTGCCATGCAGGCGGCGACTGACAACGGCGAAGAGTTGCTTGCCGAGCTGTCTCTCGAATACAACAAAGGCCGTCAGTACAAAATCACTTCGGAAATCCTCGACCTGGCAGGAGCGGCGCAGAATTAGGCGCGCTCAGAAGCTCACCCCGGCCGAGAGGAGAAACGACCCTGCGACCGGCCCGATTGCGGGCAGCAGAGCCGCATCGAGGCGTATGCAGGAAATCTTCACGCCCACTCCCGCCGACACGAAGGAGGGAAGGGCCTTTTCCGCTTGCCCGTAGTGGTATCCGGCCCTGACGAACACGAGGTCGGATATGCCGTATTCGGCCCCGAGTCCTGCCGTCACGGCCCCGTTGAACATGTAGCCGAGTTCGGCAGTCGCCGTAATGGCGCGTATCGGCCTTATGCTGCCGCCGACCGCTGCAAGCGAGGGCAGCGACCATCTTCCTCCGCCGTAGTCCGGCCCGCTTCCTATGTTGCGCACAGCTGCCCATGCACTCCATGCCTCTTTTTCATACATGGCGGAAATGTCGGCGCACAGGGCCGTCGCCGATGCATCGGGAGCAATGGCCGAGGATATGAAACGCAGCTTCATCCTGACGGTCAGCGGCTGGACGATTCGGTATGCGGCACCCGCGGAGAACATCAGGTCGTATGGCTTGAACTGTCCCCTGATGGCCCCGTCTTCGCCGGTAATGCCGTATTCTCTGTCGATGAAATCCACGCACTCCGCATGCAGGATGAGCGAATTTCCGACACTGAACTTAGCCGAACCCCCGGCCAAGGTGCCGTCCACCGCAGAGGGCGCCCATTTGCCGAAAATGCCCCGGACATCCAGCACGGAGCCTGCGTCCATGTCGTAGCTGCTCTCCGTTCCCGTCGCTCCAAGAGACAGGGAGCGGCAGTCGGCTGGAACAAGCAGGGCGGGAAGTCCCTGTGCCGCTGCGGCTGCCGGAATCATGGCTGCCGCGAACAGAACTGCTGTAAGTCTTTTCATCATAGGGCATCAAATCTTTGCTATGGTTTGTTTCTCGTCTATTCCTCCTCCGGAGACATGCACGGTGTATGTGCCGGATGGCATGGCGCTCATGTCTATGGCAAGAGGGTGGAACGGGTCTATGCCGGAGCTTGACGAATACACGGTGGTCCCGGCCTTGTTGAAGATGCGCAGGGTGAACTCTCCGCTTTCCATCACCCGCACGTTGAGCACGCTCTTCACGGGATTGGGGTACAGGGCGACGCTGCGCGAACTGTCCGGAACGAGCACGAGGAAAGACCCCTTGGCCTGCTCTCCGTTGGCGTCGGAAGCCGTGACTGTGATTTCCGTAATGCCGCAGGCTATGGCCGTGAGAGTATATTTCCCGCCGCTCGGGGCAAGATGCGCGATGCCTGTCGGAGAATAGGATATGGCGTAGCTTAGCGTCTCGCCGTCTTCGTCGGCAAAATATTCCGAGAAATCTATGGATATGCTTTCTCCGGGAGCGGAAAGCAGTATGTCCTCTATTTCCCTTACCAGCACCGGAGCGTGGTTGGGAAGTATGGAATAGCGCAGAGTGAACTCCGATGCAAGTCCGTAGCTGTCTTCTGCCCGCAGTTTGAAGTCATAGGTCCCGTGAGGGGCGAGCACTGCGTTTATGGATACGTGCAGCTCGGTGGTGCCGCCGCCGCTTGCGTCCCCGGAGCTTTCGCAGCTGAGGGCGTCGGACCCGGGCTCCATGCTTATAGTGTAGTCGTGTCCGTCAGGCTCCTGAACGGTGATTGTGAACGCGGTTTTCTGGTCCGGACGCAAATGTATCTCTCCGGACAGCTCCGAGCTTATTTCAGGAGGAAGATTGCCGCCCGTCGTGATTTGTGCGATTTCCGAAAAAGCGGCCTTGTTGCCGGCATAGTCGGAGGCCATTACGGCGGCATAGTAGGCAGTGTTGAATTTCAGCCCGCCTATGCTGCAATCCATAAGTTCTCCGGGCGCGGCGCGTCCGACGTCGACACGTGTGGTAGTCACCGAAGACGGTATGTTGTCGGGGTCTATGGCTTCGAGCGCGCTCCTGTCTTCGGACAGGACCACGGTGCAGTAGTAGGCCTTCACGTCGTCCGGGTCGGAGGGCACTCTCCAGCTCAGCGTCACTTTGTTGGATATGGACTCCGCCGACTCGATTTCCCGCACCCGTTCAGGGGCCATGGTGCCTCCGTAGCTGAAGGAACCCATCGCGTCCACGAGCGGACCTATCATGCCGAACTGGGGGGCCGAAGCCTCGTTCGCCCCCAGCAGGAGGCGTTCTTTCAGCATTTCGCTGGTGAACCCTTCACCTCCGAAATAAGACACTATGAGCGCGGCCACTCCGGCCACCTGAGGGCAGGCCATGGAGGTGCCCTGCATCTCTCCGTATCTGCTTCCGCTTATGCAGCTAAGCACCGTGGGACCGACATTCACGTCGCCTCCCGGGGCGCAGATGTCCACCCAGTCGCCGAAGTTGGAATAGTAGGCGCGGCTTCCGCGGGAGCTCACGGCCCCCACCGCCACCACGCTCGGATATTCCGCGAGGACTGAAAACTGCCTGCTGTCGTTGCCGGCGGCAAAGAGCACGAGTCCGCCTTTCATGGGGCTGTCGGCCCGCTGGTTGCCCTCCGCATCGCAGCCGGCATATTTGATGAAATAGTCTATCGCCGCCTTGGTCTCGGTGTGTCCTTCGTTGGACCCGGTGTACACATAGTCCCAGCTGTTGCTGGCTATCACGGCGCCGTTGTCGGCCGCCCATACGAATGCCTCGGCCTCGTTGCCTCCGAGCGACTTGGTGCCTGTTGGCGAACTCGGGTCTGGTACGTCACGCATGATTTCGCAGGAGAGCATACGCACGCCGGGGATGCCGTCACGACCTCCGGCTATGCCGCTGATGCCGGTGGCGTTGCCGTTCACGGCACCTATCACCCCGGCCACGAAAGAGCCGTGGTCGCCGGGCTGTATGTTGTATCCGACGTAACCCCTGATGAAACTCTTGCTGCCTCCCGCCCCGGCAGGCAGGCAGGCCGCCTCGAGGTCGGGATGGTCAAGCTGCACTCCTTCGTCGATGACTGCCACTATCACGTCAGGGCTGCCTGTGCAGTACCTCTCCCATACCGGCACCACGTTCACGTCTATGCCGGCCGTGTACTTGGCTCCGAGGGAGCCGTCGTTGTACAGCGCCCACTGCCTGTCCGCGAGCGGATCGTTGAAATACGCGGTCTTGCGCTTCCTGTGCACGGGACATGCGCGGACGATTCCCGGTATGCTGGACAAGTCATCCGCCGCCTTGGTGACGGGAAAACTGTCGTCTATGCTGAGGTAGTACCAGCGGTGGAGGCCTTCCGCCCTGTGGCGTTCCTCCCATTCTCCGGCATCGGGGAATACCCGTTCAGCGGACGCTATGCCGGCAGATGAAAAACTTTCCGGCAGGCCGCAGGCTTCGATTTCGGCAGACAGCTCCTCGGTCAGCTCGACCGAGATGATGCCCTCCTCAAAGGCGGATGCCGGGCTGGCCGCCTTCTCCTCGCCGGGAGGGGGCGTGTCGAGCGCCGTATTGCACGAGGCCGCCACGACAAGGCATGCTGAAAGCAGCAGAGCCTCAAGGGAGTTCGATCTCATAGTTTCAATCGCTAAGTTGTTTGGCCAGGAAAATTACTAATTTTTCAAGAGAAATCGTGTCTTTCCACCTGATTTTTTCTTGTTTTATAAATTCCTGGGCCTTTTTCTTGTCCACTCCGGGGTAGTTGACGATTGCATTACGGGATGCTGGGATGAGGTTCCCGCCCACCCACAGGAAGCGCGATTCCTTGGTGGGAATCACCGGAGAAGAGTATTTGTTCGCATTGCTTTCGTCGATATTCTTCTTTATCAGGTTGGACCTGCCGTCCATCAGTATGGTGAGATTCATCGCCGATGCCGATGCTGAGGACACGCCGTATCCTATGTCCACTTTCGAGTACTTGTCCACATCGACCTCCATGCGGGACACCACGTATCCCTTGTCGAGCTCGGAAAGCAGCTTGTACAGTTTTCCCGACAGATTCACATACACGTCGTCCCCTGTCTTTACGGTGTAGACCTTGGACATGTCGGCCTGCATTATCAGCCTGTCATTATCTATGAAAAACAGGCTTCCGTCCGTCACGGAAATGTTCAGCAGGGCATCCATGACAAGGCCTCCGTCCCGGGTGCGCGTGGTGCCGCTGCGGAAATTGTCGAACACGAAGGGCCAGCCTTCGCGCGGTTCGTAGTCCTGGGCCTCCGTCCGGAACTGGGCGCAGGCGCACAGGAAAAAAATACATAAGATACGGAATTTCATGGCTGTGTATTTTTGAAAAAGGGCCCGTCCGTTTCCGGGCAGGCCCTTTCCGATATTGCTGTATCCTCTACTTCTTGACGAAGCGTGCGGGATAATTCGGGTTGAAATCGCCCCAAACGTTCATGTAGTAGTAGAACAGACCGTACATATACTCGCTCGGTATGCTGAGACCGTAGTTGGCGGTAGTGATGTACGAGCCGTCTTCCTGACGGTTGAACACTATGGTGTCCGGGCTGGCAATGAATATGTCGTTCGGATCGTCATAGGTGTAGACCGTGTAGTGCTCGTCGGGCACACCGCTGAAAGCGCTGGTGATGAGGTCTGCAAGGCTCTGCGGAGTGGGGATGGTGATGGTGCTCATGTCCTGCGCGACCTCGGCGTACACACCGGGAATCTCATCGCTGTTCTTGCAGTAGGCTCCGTAGTAGTTGGGGTGCTGCCAAGGTGTGATGTAGTCTATCCAGACGCGGTACGGGTTGCCCTCGTAAGCGCTTATGGTGATGTCGAATGACGCATAGACGAAACTGCCGGAAGTGTTGAGGGTCACTGCGGAATAGGTGTAAGTCCCGAAAAGGTCCGTCAGAGGGTGGTCGAGGTCGGCCACCGTGACAGTACAGGCGCTCGATGCTCCGATTCTCACGTCATTGGTAGCGCTCTCGAGTTTTACCCTGAATGCGAGGTTGCCCGTGAATGTGCCGGGCTGTCCCGTGACGTTGAACTTGATGGCGAGGGAGTCGGTGCCCGCCGCGAAGTTCAGTACGCCGGAATTGTCGAGGGGAGTGAAGTCGACCCCGTTCTGTGCGGAGACTTCCGTGACGGTGTATGTGACCGTGCAGGCCCCGGCATGGTTGTACAGATGGACCGGTATGACCAGTTCAGTGCCGTTTACCGATTCGGCTACGCTGTAGCTCACGGCGTCCAGTGCCACATAAGGGGTCGTAGTGTATGTCCCGTACTTCGCACAGGAGGCGAGCGCAGCCACGCCGGCTATCAATGCAAATATTCTGTTGATTGTTTTCATACTTTGCTTTCGTTTTTAGATCTCGTCGTAACCGGGGTTCTGCTTGAGATTCTTGTTAATCTTCATTTCGTGTGAAGGGACGGGCCACTGGAAATAATTGCTTCCGGCCTCGAACACCTTCTCCGTGAAGTAGGTGCCGTTCTGCACGACGTTGATTGCTCCGTCCTGTGCTGCGCGTCCGCTGAATCCTACGCCCCAGCGCTTCAGACAGCTCATGCGAAGACCCTCGCCGACGGTTTCCTTGAACCACTCTTTCCTGATGTTGTCCACGTTCGCGATGGTGGTGCTGGCGCCGCGGGCGCTCTGGAGAGCGTTCAGGTCGGTGGTCGCTGCGCTGCTGTTGCCTGCTGCCAGCTCAGCCTCGGCGGCGATGAGGTACATCTCCGAGAGTTTGAAAGGCTTGGGAGCCTGGCGGCCGTTGCGAATGGGCGAGCTGACGAGAGCGGGGTTGCCGCGGAACTTCACGAAGGTGTAGAAGTCTCCTGTGTAGTAGCGGCCGGAGAACAGCACGGGCACGGTATTGTCGAACCAGCATGCAAGACGTATGTCGTTCGGCTCATAAGATTCGATAAGGGCCTTGGTGGGCAGGAAGTAGGGCCTGAAGCTCTCGCCTCCTTCCACGTTGGGGTCGTTCTGGGCATAAAGCCATGCCACGAAAGTGTTTCCGGTGAACTCCGTCATGGAGATTGCAAGCTGGATTATGGCCTCGCTGCCGTTGTCGTTGACGAAGTCGGCATTGAGCTCGGCAGCCGTCGAGGCAAGGGTGTAGGTGCCGCTGTCGATAATCTTGTGGGCATACTCCGCAGCCTTTGCATAATCCTGGGTATCGATGTAGTAACGTGCGTAGAGGGCGTTCACTGCGTCGATGGTAGGTTTTACCGAACGCACGGCTCCCTTTACTCCGGCGAGGTAGAATGCGGCGGAATCAAGATCGCTCTTGACTGCTTCGTAGACCGCCTTCACGCTTGCACGCGCGGGTTTTTCGTTCTGCTCATACTTCAGCACGAGCGGCACGCAGGGGTCGTTGTCTGCGGTGGAAGGGTTATATGCCTTTCCGAATGCGCGGGCGAGGTTGAGATAGGAACTTGCGCGGGCGAAGAAGGTCTCGCCTTTCACGAGGTTGGTCGCGGCCCTGAGGTCGGCGCTCACGTCGTTCGCAGCCTCGAGGAATACGTTGTAGTTCTTGATGACGCTGTAGTTGCCGCTCCAGTAATCTTCCACGTCATAGTCGGAAGAAGTGAAGTTCTGGTCGGTCTTGTGTATGGGACCGTAGTTGTTGCCGAAGTCTATGGATGCGTTGAACGCATCGAACTGGAACTCTATGGGCAAGACATATCCACCGTTCTGTACGGCCCTGTAAGAACTCAGGATACCGTTTTCCATCGCGGTAAGGTTGGCAGCCGACTGAATCAGGGGCTCTCCCTCGGAGAAAGCGATTGCACTGCTGGGGGTCAAGTCCAGATTGCAAGAGGCGAAAGCGAACAAAGCCGGTGCAGCAACAAGTATATTGATAAAGCTCTTTTTCATATCTGTCATAATTAGAATGTGAGTTCAAGACCGAAAAGATACTGCTTGGTGGTACCGGGAATACCCATGGAAAGGTTCATGTCGATTTCCGGGTCGGGTCCGGTGTACTTGGTTAAAGTAAGCAGGTTGCGGCCGGTGAAGGTGAATCGCACGGAGTCGAACACTTTCTGGGCTTCGAGCCACTTGTTCGGCAGTGCCACGCCCACCTGCAGGCTCTTGAGCCTCAGGAAAGATGCGTTCTCGTAGAGGTGGGTATCGAACTGGAGCGTGTAGCCCTGGGTCCAGTCGGGATATTTCGCGTTGGGATTGTCAGGGGTCCAGAAGTCGCTCGCATCCCTGTGGGAGTTCATGCCCTGGGTGACGAATACATTGGGGTTGAGATAATAATAGCAGTCGTTGTTAAGGAGCGTCTTGCCGAGAACATAGGAGAAGTCGGCACGGAAAGAAAGGAACTTCCAACCGCCTTCGAGGCCGAAACCGCCGTTGATAGGTGCGGTGTAGAGCTTTCCGGTGTTCTGGACGAGAGCATCCTCATCGAATACCTTGGTCACGTTGTTCGGGTCCATGTTGGGCACGTCCGGATCATCGCCGGGAACATACCACATGGGTGCTCCGTCTGCGGGGTCCACGCCGGCATAGATAGGGGCGTAGTAGGCGACGGGCATGCCCTGGATGTAGGCCATACCGTAGGATATCATCTCCCAGCGGTAGCGCTGCAGGTCTTCGTCCCATGCGGCATCGAAGAGCTCGGACACTGTCTCCCTGTTGTAGTTGAAGATGGTGTTGAAACGCAGGTAGTAGTCGCGTCCCTTGAGTATGTCGATGCCGAGAGTGAGGTCGATACCGGTGTTGGTGAGTCCGCCCACGTTGGCAGTCAGACTGGAGAATCCGGAAGTGTAAGGATAGGGAACGTCGAGGAGCATGTCGGTGGTCTTGCGGTGATACCACTCAAGCTCGAAGTCGAGGAAGTTGAATACCCTTGTGTTGAATCCTATGGTGAGCAGGGCCTGCTTCTCCCAGGTGAGGTCGGGGTTGCTGGGCTGTGAGAGCACCCATGAGGATGCATTGTTGTTGTAGGCCGTCGCCACGCCGATGAGTCCGAGGTGGCTGTAGTCTCCGATGGAGGCGTTACCCTGAGTACCGTAGCTTATCTTGGCGCTGAAATCATCCAGCCAGGAGCTGTTCTTCACGAAGGCCTCGTTGCGGGCGTTCCACTTGAATCCGGCAGACCAGAAAGTGGCGTTGCGCACGTTGTAGCCGAAGCGCGAGGAAGCGTCGTTACGCACGGTGACATCGACATTGTATTTGCCGAGGTAGCTGTAGTCGGCGTGTCCGAAGAACGACAGGAACTTGCTGGCGGAGGAACTCTCGGACATGTTGAAGGAAGTCTGGTTACCGTCGGTGAGCCTTATGAGGCGGTCTTCCGTCTGTCCGGATGAGGATGCGGAGAAGAAGTCATACCAGTTGCTGATGCCTTCCTGACCTGCCAGCACGGAAATCGCATGGTCCTGAGCTATGTCGAAGCTGTATTCGATGGTGTTGGTGATGGTGTTGTTGGAAGTCATCTGGGAGCTCTTGCTCTTTGAACCGGTGCCTCCGGTCAGAGGGCTTGAAGGCCAGTTGACGTTGTTGTTGAGGAAGAAGCGGGTGTCGGTGCCTATCTGAGACTTGAACTTGAGGTTCTTGATGGGCTGGATTTCGACATATGCGCCTCCGTTGAGGCCGTAGCTCTTCCTGATGCGGGGGTAAGACTCCATGTAAACCCACGGGTTGACCGTATTGTTAGGGAACCTGGGGCTGTAGTATTCTCCTGTCTTGGGATCGATTACCGGATACAGAGGATTCAGCAGGAAGGACAGACCGCCGGAGGTGTAGTTCGCGCTGAAGTCGTCGGATGCTCCCCAGTTGGCGTTGCGCTGGGTCTCGTCTGCGTTGAGGTTGAGGTTGAGACCGAGTTTCAGCCAGTTCTTGGGATGGCCCTGGACGTTGGAACGCACGGTGTAGCGGTCGTAGTAGTTGCCGATGGTCGTACCGGTCTGGTGGAACTGCGACGCGGAAATCAGGTAAGCGACTTTCTCGCCGCCGCCCTCGATGGTGACGTCGTTCTGGTACTGAGGCGTGTTGAGCTGCTGCATGACCTTGTACCACTGGGTATTTGCATCATATCCGAGGTCGGTATAGTTTTCGCGGATCTGGGCCGGAGTACGTATGCCTGTGCGGATCATGAAGTCTTTCAGCTCGTCTCCGCTCATCATGGACTCCCAGAGAGTCTTGTTGGCGAGGGTGGAGATACCGTACTGCGAACGGACGGTGACGCTGGCCTTGGAGCTGTAGGCACCGGCCTTGGTGGTCACGAACACGACGCCGTTGGCAGCGCGGGCACCGTATATGGAGGTGGAAGACGCATCCTTGAGCACCGATATGGACA
>JAFLUX010000012.1 GCA_022508605.1 Bacteroidales bacterium
AAGCCGTGCCACCGTGTAGAAGGCCCCGTAGGGAACTGGGGAGAACACCCCCGGCATGGCATTGAGGGCCGCGACGGCGCAGTCACGGCGCCTGATGTATTCTTCCTTTACGGATGCGAAGTAGGAATCCGGCGTGTCGAGGGCCCCGAGCGAGGCGTATTGTCCGAGCACCGGAGGGCACAGCCTCGACTGGGCGAACTTCAGGGCGCAGGACATGACGTCCTTGTTGCGGGATGCGATTACCCCTATCCTGGCCCCGCAGAGGTTGTAGCGCTTGGAAACGGAGTCTACCAGAATCACGTTGTCCTCGCAGCCCGGTATGTCCATGGCGCTGAAATAAGGCTCGTCCGTATAGCAGAACTCGCGGTACACCTCGTCGCAGATGAAGAACAGCCCGTGGATGCGGCAAAATTCGCCTATCGACAGGATTTCGTCCTTGGAGAAAAGTTTTCCGGAGGGGTTGCACGGGTTGCTGATGAGTATGGCCCTCGTTTTCGGACTCAGGGCTTTCTCAAGTTCCTCCGGTCCTGGAATCCTGAATCCGTCCTCTATGTCCGTCCGCACTGCCTTGAGCGTTATGTCGGACAGGAATGCGAAGGTCTGGTAATTCGTATAGTAAGGTTCGAACACGATGATCTCGTCGCCCGGGTTCGCGGCAATCTGCATGGCCATGGAGAAGGCCTCGCTGCCTCCGACGGTTATGAGCAGTTCCGAGGGGTCGAGCCGTATGCCTATCCGCCTGTAGTACTTTTCCGCCATGGCCTCGCGCAGTTCTTTCAGTCCGGCGGAATGCGTATAGGAGAGGTGGTGCATGCCGCGGCAGCGGGCTTCGAGCGCCCCGACCGCGCAGTCCGGCGACTTTATGTCCGGAGCGCCGACGTTCAGATGATAGACCTTTACCCCGGCGGCCTCTGCGGCCTCGGAGTAGGGGACCAGTTTCCGTATTGCGGATGCGGGCATGTCCTGCGCCCTGCGTGAAACTTTCAACATGACTGCTTGTTTTCGATTAGGTATTCTGCTATCTGCACTGCGTTAAGCGCCGCGCCTTTCTTGATCTGGTCGCCGGAGAGCCATAAGGTCATCCCGTTTTCGCACGAAAGGTCCTTGCGTATGCGTCCGACGTACACATCATCTTTCCCGCCTGTGAACAGCGGCATGGGGTAGGTCATCGAGGCCGGGTCGTCGAGCAGGGTCACGCCGGGAGCGGCGGAAAGCGCCTCCCGCACCTCCTGCACTTCAAGGGGCCTTTCCGTCTCTATCCACACGGATTCCGAATGGGAGCGCAGGGCGGATATGCGCACGCATGTGGCCGAACATTTCACGTCGGAATGGAGAATCTTGCGTGTCTCGTTGAACATCTTCATCTCTTCCTTCGTGTAGTCGTTGTCGGTGAAAACGTCTATCTGTGGAATGACGTTGTAGGCCAGCTGGAACGCGAATTTCTCCACGGTGACAGGCTTGCCTTCCGCAATGTCCCTGTATTGCCGTTCAAGCTCCGCCATGGCCTGGGCACCAGCTCCCGATGCGGACTGGTAGCTCGCCACCCGTATCCGGGTAATGTGGGAAAGCGCCTCTATGGGCTTGAGCACCACTACCATCATGATGGTGGTGCAGTTCGGGTTGGCGATAATTCCCCTCGGGCGGACGAGAGCGTCCGCGGCATTGCACTCGGGCACGATGAGAGGCACGTCGTCGTCCATCCTGAATGCGGAAGAATTGTCTATCATCACGGCCCCGTGCTTCGTGATGGTTTCCGCAAACTCCCTGGAGGCGGACGCCCCAGCCGACGTGAAGGCTATGTCCACACCCTTGAAGTCGTCGTTGTGCTGCAGCAGGCGCACTTCATATTCGCGGCCCCTGAATGAGTACTTTCTGCCCATGCTCCTGGCGGAGCCGAAAAGAAGGAGATTGTCGACAGGGAAGTTCCTCTCGTCGAGGACCCTGAGAAATTCTTGCCCGACGGCGCCGCTCGCACCTACTATTGCTATGTTCATTGCGGTAACAGTTAAAACTCCCAAATATAACAACAAATCGCGGCTCTGCCAAAAAAACACGACTAAAGCCCGCTTCACAGCGGGCTTTAACGGTTAGTTAGTAGTGTATACCTTTAGAAGGTTAATTATTGTTGGTTAGAATAGTTGTTGATTTCCGACGACAAATATACTACCATTTTTTTATTCTGCAAGTGTTTTATAAAAATTTCTTTCAAAAACTCAATTTTAGTTGTTAAAATTATTTAATAATGCGGTGCGTCTTGCGTCATTCGTTCAGCAACTCCGGACGCAGGAGCCGCGTGCGCTCAATGGCTTGCTCGTCCTGCCATTCACGTATCAGCTTCGGATTTCCGCTGAGAAGCACGTCGGGCACCTTCCAGCCGTTGAATTCCGCGGGGCGCGTGTACACGGGAGGGGCGAGCAGGCTGTCCTGGAAGGAGTCGGACAGTGCGGAGGTCTCGTCGCTGAGCGCGCCGGGAATCAGGCGCACGATGGCGTCCGACAGCAGGGCCGCGGGTATCTCGCCCCCGCTGACCACATAGTCGCCGACCGATATTTCCCTTGTGACAAGATGCTCCCTTATGCGGTGGTCCACACCTTTGTAGTGGCCGCACAATATCATGATGTTGCCCTTCAGCGACAGTTCGTTGGCAATGGCCTGGTCGAGCCTTTCGCCGTCGGGGGACATATAGATTACCTCGTCGTACTCCCGCTCGCTTTTCAGCTCTTCCATCATGTGCCACACCGGCTCGACCTTTATCACCATGCCTGCGTCTCCGCCGTAACTGTAGTCGTCCACGTTTTTCCTCGGGCCCATGCCGTATTTCCTGAGATTGTGCACCCGTATGTCCACGAGTCCCTTTTTTACGGCCCTTCCGACTATCGAATGGGAAAGCGGGCTTTCCAGCAGTTCGGGCACCACGCTCAGAATGTCTATCCTCATTGCAAATAGGTATAAATACATACAAAATTATGCATTTTTTATTAATTTTGCGGTAATGAAAAGGATTATTCTGGTTGCCGTCATCTTCCTTCTCTGCCTTCCGGCCTGCGGCCAGGCGTCTCCCATGCGCTACAAGGTGCGGGTCGTCCGGGAGTATCCGCACGACAGCAAGGCCTATACGCAGGGGCTTTTCTTCCACGGGGGGGATTTGTATGAGAGCACGGGACAGAACGGCCGCAGCAGCTTCCGCAAGGTGGACCTGGAAAGCGGCAAGGTGCTGCGCAAATTGGATTTCGACCGCAAGTATTTCGGCGAAGGGTCGGTCATTCTCGGAGACCGCATGTATATGCTCACCTGGACGAACCGCGTGGCGTTTACCTACGATGCCGAAACCCTTAAATTCATAAAGACCTGGTCATACCCCAGGGAGGGCTGGGGACTCACCACCGACGGCCGGAGCCTGATAGCCTCCGACGGCAGCGCGAACCTCTTTTTCCTCGACCCCGATTTCAGGCTCCAGCGCACGGTGAAGGTGACCATGGACGGCCGGCCCGTACGTCTTCTCAATGAGCTCGAATGGATTGACGGCAAGGTGTGGGCGAACGTATATACCACGGACATGATCGTGATAATAAACCCGGCTTCGGGGGTCGTGGAGGGCATAGTCGACTGCTCCGGCCTGCTGCCGCAGAAGCTCCGGAGGACAGATACGGACGTGCTGAACGGAATCGCCGTCAGGGACGGCCGCATATTCCTTACGGGCAAGAACTGGCCGCGCCTGTATGAAGTCGAGTTGGTGGTGCAATAATCCGAATATTTGTTTATATTTGTAAGTTAATATTTTAAATATTTCCTGTTATGAGTGAAACATTTGTTCCTGAAAAGTCCGCAGAGGTCATTTCAGACGTAGAGGAAAAGAAAGTCGAATCCGCGACCCCCGAAACGGAGCCCCAGACCGTGTCTGAGGCCGCTCCTGAGGCTGCTCCTGAGGCGAAAACCGAAAATCTTGCAGACAAGACGCTTGCAGAACTGTCCGAACTGTTCGGCGAACTCAAGCAGAGCGCCGACAGCATGCTGCGCTCGAAAGAGGCCGAAAACATAAAGGCGGCCTTCTTCAAGCTCCTCGGCAAGCTCAAGGGCGAGAATGCCCAGGGCGACGGCGCCACGGAGAACCCGTTCGAGGTGGTGGAAGAGAATTTCAAGGCAGTATATGCCGATTACAAGAAGGAAAGGGCTGAGTTCAACCGCGAGCAGGAGGCCCGCCGCGAGGAGAACCTTGCGAAGAAGAAGGCCATCATCGAAGAGCTCAAGGCCATAGTGGAGAACAACGATGACGCGAGCGCCTCGTTCCCGGCATTCCGCGAATTGCAGAACCGCTGGAGGGAGGCCGGTCCCGTGCCCGTCACCGCATACAGGGATATCAACGACACATACCAGTTCTACGTAGAGCGCTTCTACGATATGGTGAAGATCAGCAGGGACCTGCGCGATCTTGATTTCCAGAAGAATCTCGAGGCCAAGGAGAAGTTCTGCGAGATAGCGGAAAAGCTCGCTGAAGACGAGAATGTCGTGAGCGCGTTCCATGAACTGCAGAAGCTGCACGAACAGTGGAAGGAGTTCGGACCCGTCGCGAAGGAGATGAGGGAAGACATCTGGAACCGCTTCAAAGCGGCCACGGCGGCCATCAACAAACGCTACCAGGCGCATTTCGAGGGCCAGAAAGAGGAGCAGCTCGCCAATCTTGCGGCAAAGCAGGAGCTGTGCAGGCAGGTGGAGGAGATAGCCGGCAAGGAAGTGGCCTCGTCGAGCGAATGGAACGAACTTTCCAAGCAGATTGAGGGCATTCAGGCCAAGTGGCGCACGATAGGCTTCGCTACACGCAAGGAGAACCAGAAGATATACGACCGCTTCCGTGCGGCCTGCGACAGTTTCTATGGCCGCAAGCGCGAGTATTACTCGAACTTCAAGGATTCGATGAATGCCAATCTCGAGAAGAAGATGGCGATAATCGAAAAGGCGGAAGAGCTTAAGAGCAGTACGGAATGGAAGAAGGTCTCCGACCAGTTCATCGAACTGCAGAAGCAGTGGAAGGAGATAGGAGCCGTCCCACGCAAGAAGAGCGAGCAGATATGGAAACGCTTCCGCGCGGCCTGCGACGAGTTCTTCGCCGAGAGAGACAAGAACGTGAAGCCGGAGAACGATTTCTACGGCAATCTCAAGGCCAAGAAGAAGCTGATAGAGGAGGTGCTCTCTTACGAACCCTCTGACGATGCCGCGGCGGGTGCCGAGGCCCTTGCCGCCTTCAACTCCCGCTGGCAGGCCATAGGACATGTGCCTTTCAAGGAAAAGGATGCCGTCAATGCCGCCTACCGCGATGCCATACGCGAAAAATTCCCCTCCGTCCGCTCCGCCCAGAGGCCTGCGGCAAGGGGCGCCCGCGCGCCGAAGAGCGAAAAAGACCTGCTCATGGACAAATATCGCGCGCTCCAGCAGGATATCACCACTTATGAAAACAACATCGGCTTCATTTCCGCCTCAAAGAACTCCGAGCCTCTCATCAGGCAGATGCAGGAGCGCATAGAACAGGCAAAGGCCGAACTGAAAGAACTTGAACAGAAAATACGGGAAACTGAGGAGGCAGCTGAATAATGGATAAAAATTCTTTGACCGGAATAATACTTATAGCACTTATACTTTTCGGATTTACATTTTATCAAAGCAGCGAACAGCGCAAACGCCTCGAAGCGCAGCGTCAGCTGGACTCCATAGCCCTTGCGCAGATGCCCGTAGACACCGTCGGCATCGCCGGCCTGCCTGAAGCAGCCGGCATGCCTGCGACGGCCGTTTACAAGGACAGTCTGCTGGAGGCCGCCCACGGCGCGGAGGCCAGCATATTCACCCTCGAAAACGAAGTCCTGAAAATAGACTTCACGAGCAAGGGGGCCCAGCCTTACAGTGCTCTCATAAAGAAATACAAGAGCTATGGCGGCGGCGACCTGTATCTTTTCAAGGACGGGGGAGCTGAGTATGCGGTGAGTATCTATGCCGGACAGTATCTGCGGTCGAGCGATTTCAATTTCACTCTTGCCGAACGTACCGATACGTCGCTGACATTCCGTCTGCCCTTCAGCGGAGGCGGCTACATAGAGCAGCGCTATTCCCTCGCCCCGGGCAGCTACAAGCTCGACAACCTCCTTTCATTCGTAGGAATGGACGAGGTCATACCGAGGAACGTGGGATCTTTCGACATAGACTTCAACGTGACCGTGCCGAGGATGGAGAAGGGCTACAAGAACGAATCCCAGTACTCCAAGCTGGACTACTATTTCAGCGGTGAGAAGAAACCCAATGAAATCGGCCGCGGGCGCTCGGCGTCCAAGAACATAGGTTCACGCCTGAGCTGGTTCGCTTTCCAGCAGCAGTTCTTCTCTGCCATCATGAGGGCTCCGGAGGAGTTCTCGAACGGCGAACTTTCGCTCAACATGCACCAGGAGGGCGATCCCGACGGCATCCTCATGGACTGCAGCGCCAGGATGCGCTCCGATTTCAGGCCCGCCGCGACGGTAAGTGTGCCGTACGAATTCTATTTCGGTCCCAACCACTTCACGACCCTGAAGTCCTTCGACCATAAGTACGAGAAGATAATCCCCCTGGGCGGCTGGCTCGTAGGCTGGTTCACGAGGTATGCCATCATACCTATGTTCAACTTCTTCAGCCGCTTCATCGGCAATTTCGGACTCATCATACTTCTGATGACGATAGTGATAAAGATAGTGTTGTTCCCCTTCACTTACAAGTCCTATTCCTCATCGCCGAAGATACAGGCGCTCAAGCCTTTCCTCGACGACATCAACAAGAAGTATCCCAAGCAGGAAGATGCCCTCAAGAAGCAGCAGGCCACGATGAATCTGTACAAGCGTGCAGGAGTGAGCCCCATGGGCGGCTGCCTGCCGACCCTGCTGACCCTGCCTATACTCTGGGCCATGTTCCGTTTCTTCCCGGCCTCCATAGAACTGCGGCAGCAGCCATTCCTGTGGTGCGACGACCTCAGCTCGTACGACTCCATCATAGACTATGGCATGCACATACCCATACTCGGAGACCATCTGTCCCTCTTCGCCCTGCTCATGGCGGTCGTCATGTGGCTCTACTCCAAGATGACCACGGCCAACCAGCCCGCCTCGGACGACCCTACGGCGTCTTCCATGCGCTTCATGACGCTGTGGATGATGCCCGTGATGATGTTCTTCATCTGCAACAGCCTGTCCGCGGCACTCAGCTACTACTACCTGCTTTCACAGCTCATCGCCATCATACAGACCTGGGTAATCAAGAAATTCTTCGTACATCCCGAAGAAATCCAGGCGCGTGTGAGGGCTTCGGCGGGAAAACCTATGCCCAAGAGCAAGTGGCAGCAGCGTTTGGAGGAAGCCCAGAAGATGCAGGAGCAGCAAATGCGCAAACGCAGGTGAGATGAGCATAACCCGGAATCTTGAACGGATTTGCAATGAACTGCCATCAGGTGTAAAGCTGGTGGCAGTTTCCAAATTCCATCCGGCAGAATCCATAGCGGAGGCCTGCCGGGCCGGACAGAAGGTGTTCGGAGAGAGTCGTCCGCAGGAGTTTGAAAAGAAGGTGCAGGCCTTGGCAGGAAATGGCATCGAGTGGCATTTCATAGGACACTTGCAGACCAACAAGCTGAAAATGGTATTGCCCCATGCCGCCCTGGTGCAGTCGGTGGATTCCGCCCGCCTGCTGGATGCCATCGACGAGTGGGGGCGCAAGAATGAACGGACGGTGTCCGTACTGCTCGAACTGCATATCGCGGCGGAGGAGAGCAAGCAGGGCTTCTATGAGGAGGAGATACTGGACATTCTCTTCCGTGCCGGGTCTTTCCGCAATATACGCTTCTGCGGCCTCATGGGCATGGCCACCAACACTGACGACGAAGATGCCGTCCGCGCGGACTTCGCCCGTATAAAAGGGTACATGGACTATCTCCGGGACCTGTTCCCGGAACTCTCGGATTTCAGGGAGCTGTCTATAGGCATGTCCGGCGACTGGCGCATCGCCCTTGAATACGGCGCCACGATGGTGCGCATAGGCACTGCCATATTCGGGGAGCGGCTGTCAGACTGACAGCGCATCCTCCTCGGTGACCGGAAGGCGCGCCCTGTCTTTTTCGCTCATGATTATCCGGGACTGCGGAATTTTCCAGTCTATGCCCAGCCTGCCGTCGGTCAGCTGTATTCCGGCATCTGCCTCGGGATGATAGAACTCGTCGCACTTGTACTGGAATACGGCGACTTCGCTGAGAACGGAGAATCCGTGGGCGAAGCCTTTGGGAATGAAGAACTGGAGGTGGTTGTCCTCGCTGAGCTCCACCGCATGATGCTTGAGGAAAGTGGGGGAGCCCTTTCTCAGGTCCACGGCCACGTCGAGCACGCACCCCCTTACGCAGCGCACCAGTTTTGCCTGCGTGTAGGGAGGTTTCTGAAAATGCAGGCCGCGTACCACGCCGTAGCATGAGCGGCTTTCGTTGTCCTGCACGAAGCGGGTGGGCGCGACGAGGGCATCGAACTCTTTCTGCGACCAGGATTCATAGAAATACCCCCGTCCGTCTTCGAATATGCGGGGCTTGATGATGCACAGCCCCTCGATATCAGTCTTTATTACTTCCATCTTTTTTATTTCGTTTTGAAAAGACTCTGAACATGGCAGGCGGCAGCTGCGATACTATCACTATGCCGAGCACTATGGCCACGGTCACTCTCAGCGACATCCAGCCGCAGGCGAAGGCATCGTGCATGCGGCCCGACACGAGGTGCAGGGCCGTACGGAAAATCCCGCCTCCCGGGACGAGGGGAAAGATGCCGGGAATCAGGAAAATGGTCTCCGGAGCCTTGAACCATACGGCGAAGAATCGGGCAGCCAGGGCCACTGATGCGGTGGCGACAAAAGTGGAGCCGTGGAATATATACAGGAGCCATCCCGCGGCCGCGCACAGGGCCGCCGTCAGATAATGCCTTGCGGGCACTCCGAAAAGCACGGCGAATCCCAGCGTCCCCAGGAATGCGGCGATGCACTGGCATATCGCGGAGGATGTGAATGCGTCCGGCGCAGTGTCCTGCACGATGAGCATGGACCCTTCTATCCAACTGTCGGCAACGAAAGCGAGCGAGGCCCCGAGGGCTATGCTGAGGAATACGAGCACGGCGTCTTCCAGGCGTGTGATGCCGGCGATATAGTCTTCGTTAGCGAGATCCCGTATGCCGTTGATGAATGGGACCCCCGGAATGAGGGGTATGAGGGCGCCTGCTATCATGTTGCCGAGGCTGTTGCCGAATCCGGCTTTGTAAAAGAGTATGCACAGCACCGTCCCGAACATTCCGCCTATGATGTTGCCCACCATCTTCGTCATGTACGGGGCCGATACGAAGAGCACGAACACCCAGAGCAGCAGTCCGGCTATGAAAGCGGCGGCCGCATCTGCAAGCCCTCCTCCGAATATTATGCAGAAGCCCGCGCTGCCCACGGCAGACCCTATGATTTGTTCCAGGCCCGATTTGCATGTGCTGCGTATCTGGGCGAGCTTTTTCCTGGCATCGGACAGACTCGCGAATTTGCCGTCGCAGATGTCCCTCGAGACCTGGTTTACCGACACGACCCTTTCCAGCTGCGCACCCTTGAAGGGAATGAACTCGACCTTGGCGAAATTGTCGTGCCCCGTGGTGAAGATTCCGTTGCTGAGGACGAAGAAGTTCCGGGAGCCTATCTCATAGTGCGAGGCTATGCGCTCCATGGTCTCTTCCACCCTCGCTATCTCCGCGCCGTTCTCGAGCAGTATGTGTCCGGCAAGGGATGCCGTCTCGAGAACTTCATGTGCGGACTCCTTGCCTGTCAAATCCTCATTCATTTCTTTCCGTAGTACTTCGGCCAGCAGCTGCGCAGGTAACTCTTGAGGCGTTCTTCCCCCGGATTTTCCTGGGGCTCGTAGAATACGCTTCCCGACAGTTGCTCGGGCATGAATTCCAAATCTGTAAAGTGTCCGGGGTAGTCGTGCGCATAGCGGTATCCGTCGGAGTATCCCAGCTCTTTCATGAGAGACGTGGGGGCGTTGCGCAGATAAAGCGGAACGGGGGCGCCCTTGTCGGCCTCGGCTGCCGCAAAAGCCTTGTCTATGGCCATGTATGCGGAGTTGCTTTTGGGAGACGAGGCAAGATATACTGCACATTCGCTCAGCGGGATGCGCGCCTCCGGCATGCCTATGGAATGGACTATCCGGAAAGTGGCGTCGGCCAGCAGCAGGGCGTTCGGATTGGCGAGCCCTATGTCTTCGGCGGCAAGTATGCAGAGTCTCCTTGCTATGAAAAGCGGGTCTTCTCCGCCGGCGAGCATCCGGGCCATCCAGTACAGGGCGGCATTCGGGTCCGAGCCTCTTACCGACTTGATGAAAGCGGAAATTATGTCATAATGCATCTCCCCGCCCTTGTCGTATATCGCGATGTTCTCCTGCAGGCAGGATGTGACCAAGGCGTTGTCTATGGTGATTTCAGGCCCGGCGGCCGAATCTGTCACAATCTCCAGTATGTTCAGCAGTTTTCTCGCGTCTCCGCCGCTGTAGCGGAGCAGGGCGTCGGTCTCTTTCAGGCGTATGTCCAGTTTCTTCAGCTCGGCATCTTCTTTCAGCGCCCTTTCGAGCAGTGCGAGCAGGTCGCCGGAGTCCAGGGATTTCAGGACGAACACCTGACAGCGCGAGAGCAGGGGAGTTATGACCTCGAAGGACGGATTTTCCGTCGTGGCCCCTATCAGCACCACTGTGCCGGCCTCCACAGCCCCGAGCAGGGCATCCTGCTGGGCCTTGTTGAAGCGGTGTATCTCGTCTATGAAAAGGACGGGGGGAGCCGCCGAAGAAAAAAGAGAGTTGTTCTTCGCCCGGTCTATCACCTCGCGCACATCTTTCACTCCGGAGCTTACGGCCGACAGGGTGTAGAACTCCCGCTCGAGCGTGTGTGCTATGATGCCGGCAAGAGTCGTCTTGCCCACGCCCGGAGGCCCCCAGAGTATGAAAGAGTTGAGC
This sequence comes from Bacteroidales bacterium, assembly GCA_022508605.1. Taxonomy (GTDB): domain Bacteria; phylum Bacteroidota; class Bacteroidia; order Bacteroidales; family UBA932; genus Cryptobacteroides. The sequence continues at coordinate 11,018 of JAFLUX010000012.1, forward strand.
CTGCCGCTGTCTATCATGTTGCGGAGTATGCAGCCCGGGCCCACGAGGTGGCGCTGGCCCACATAGTCGGACAGTCCCTTGGGACGCATCCTTTCCGGAAGCGGTATGCCGGAGCGGTACATGTCAGTAAATCAGGTCCTTGATATAGGAACGGCGGCGCTTTACACATTCTGTGTCGAAGTCTTTCCACTGTCCCTGGTTCTTGTAGTTGTCTTCGAGGACCGCATTGGTCTCGGCCCACTTGACGCCCCATTTGCTGAACTTGTCGAAAAGGTCTGCGAAAATCAGGGAGTTGATGCCGGAGTTCTGGTAGTCCGGCCTTACTCCGACAAGGAGCATTTCCACCCCCTCCTCATGCTTGATGAACATGGATTTCAGCAGGTGGAACCATCCGAACGGGAAAAGCCGGCCCCTGGACTTCTGCAGGGCGCGCGCTATCGACGGCATGGTGATTCCGAATGCTACCGGTTCGTCGTTCTCGTTCTCCAACAGGCAGATGTATCGCAAATCGAGTATGCTCAGGTAGAAATCCAGATATTTTTTCGCCATTTCGTCCGGCAGCACCGTGAAATTGTAGAGGTCCTTGTAGCATTCGTTTATGAGGCGGAACACCTTCTTTCCGTAACCGCCCTTCCGTATCAGCTTACGGGTAAGCGGCCTGACGTGCACGTTGCTCCTTTCCCTTATGATTTTGGACACGCGCATGAGCCTCGAAGGAAGCTCGGAGGGCAGGAATACCTTGAACTCCATCCAGTCCGTGTCCTTCGCGAAGCCCATGGCCTCCATGTGGTCGTTGTAATACGGATAATTGTAGATGAGGGCCATGGTGCCGAGCCTGTCGAAGCCGGATATGAGCATCCCCTCCGGATCGAAATCAGTGAATCCCAAGGGGCCGACAATCTTCTCCATCCCGTAGAGGCGTCCGAATTCGCAGACTTTGTCCATTAGGGCCGCGGAAACTTCCCTGTCATCTATGAAATCGTACCACCCGAACCTTACCTCCTTGTGGTTCCACTGGGCGTTCGCCTTGAAATTGACTATTGCCGCCACCCGGCCTGCCGGCTTTCCGTCCTTCCATGCGATATAAAGCTCCCATTCGCAAAAATCCTTTGCGGCGGCCTTTTTCGGGTCGAGAGTGTCCATCTGGTCGAATTCCAGGGGCGGGACATAATAGGGATTATCCCTGTAAAGCATTTCGGGGAAGTTGACGAACGACCTCAATTCCTTTCGCGTGGATACTTTTCTGATTTCGACAGGCATAGGTAATAAAGTGCTTTGTTCGGAGCGCTAATATATGTTTTTTATTGGATAAAATCAAAGTTTTCCATACCTTCGTAACCGTGTACAGGGCCTTTCGCATATCAGTTTTCTGTATCTTCCTGCTGCTTGGCCGCGGATTCGCATCTTCCGCTCAGGAAGCCGGAGTATTCAATTCCCCGAAAGGCATAGGGGCCTGTCTGTCCACCTGGTCCGGCGGCGGGAACTTCTGCACCTTGACGGCTTATGCCGACATATACGGGGTGGCGACGAGCCGCTGCCAGTATCCCGGATTCCGCATGAACGCCATGCGCCAGTTCACCCTCCGCACGCTCGAGGCGAACGGCATGTCCATGTCTTTCTATGCGGGCACGGGATTGTCCGCCGGATATGTGCGCGACCACGACAAAGGAAGATGGGTGGACCTCTCGTCCCTCGTGAGCGACAACCCCGGCGTCATGCTGGCCCTCAGCGGAGACGTCGGCTGCCATTTCGATTTCGGACGCTCCATAGGCGTGGACCTGTCGTTCACGGCCGATGCCGGGGTGCATATACGGCGCAACGAAGCGGAACAGGCCTACAGGGCGACAAGCGTGAGCGTTTTCAACAACGGATTGTGGCAGGTGTTTTACCCTCAGTTTATCATTTACTTTAAGTTGAAGTGAGAAAATTACTATCCCTCATAGCTTTGCTGATATGTTCGAGCGTTTCGTCGGGGGCCTTTACCCCTCGTGTGAGCTACGGCCTCGAATGGGGATACACGTCCACGTTCTACAAGAGTTCGCAGTATAATTTCGTATGCGCGGAAGGGTATCGCATAATCGAAAACCCTGACAGCTGGCGCTATTTCAGCAACGGCTCGCTGATCGCCAAGCTCGGAATGGACATGACTCCGGACCTGAATGCCTCGCTCTGCAGCGGCCTGATAGGCGTATATTCCAGGCGCTGGGCGGTGCCCCTCGAGATGCGGCTGTCTTACTGTCCGTCGGGACTTCACCGGGACGGCGGCATATTCCAGGCGGGAGGGGCATTCCTGATTCCCGGGCAGGGGATGCCATCTCCGGGCTTCAGGGCCCTGCTCGGCGGGGGATACCGGCTCGCCTTGTTCGGCAATTTCAGCATAGACCTGCTGCTCTCCCTGAATTTCACCCTTGACCACGACTTGCTTTCCGACCCGGACACCGGGGGAGTCGCCCCCTCGGCCGACATAACAAAAAACAGTTCAGAGTATTACGCCCTGAACCTGTCTCTTGCTGTAAATTTCTGACCTAAAGGGACGATACCCTCGCGATAATCTCTGAAGCCGGGAGGTCGGGACTCAGCACGAGGTCCGGTTCCTTGAGTACATATCCCTTGTCCATGGCGGCCATGGTGCCGCCTCCGGTACAGTTGAGCATGATGCAGTCGTCTTTCTGCACGATGCCGTCCCCGACGGCCTGGGCGAGTGAGGCGACGGCGACGCAGGGTGCCGGCAGGAGGTCATAGCCTTCCAGATTGCGGAAGCGCATCATCCAGTTCACTATGTCGTTGTTGTCGGCGAGGAATACATCACCGCGGCTTTGGAGCAGGACATCGTATAGTCCTCCGGCTATGCCGTAGGGCGGCTTGCGGTTCGACAGTACCTTCGCCAGAATGAGTTCCGCCTGCCTTCTGCCGGACTCCGGGCTTATGTCTGCAAGCTGGCGCGAGCAGGCCTTCCAGGAGTCGTACATCAGGGTGAAAGGGGTGTTCTGCGACACGAACACGCGCATCCTGTTTTCCCCGAAACGGCCGTCGGCAGCGAGACGCTCCGCATTTTCCCACGCGGCTATGGCACCGGTACCGGAACCCACGGCCTGGAAATATGCATCGGGGATGCGTCCCGTCTTTTCGACGAAACTGAGTATCGTCGTACCCATGCCGTCGCGGCGCGCTATGTTCTTCGCCCCTCCTTCCAGGAAGTATCCGGGGTCCTCGGCGAGCTTTTCTCCTATGGCTATGGCATCGTAGTAGTCGCACCCGTGAGGCACGGCGAGAACCTTCACGCAGCGCTTCAGTTTACGGCGAAACCACAGTTCGTGCTTGTTGTCTTCAGGGATGCATATCACGACGGGGATGTCGTTGTCGGAGCAGACCTGGGCGAAAGCCCTTGCGGTATTGCCGGCCGACTGGACGATGAGGGTGCGCGTTTCTTTCCTGTCTATGCGGGCGCACACGGAATAGGCCTCCGTTTCCTTGAAGGAGCAGGTCTTCATCTTCGCCCCTATCTTCGGATTGTAACCGGAGAACGTGATATACAGATTCTTCAGCCCGAGAAATTTGGCAAGCCCCTTGGACTTGTATGTAACGGGGGCGCAGGAGCCCTTGAGAGTGCGTTTTACAGGCAGCCACTCGGCATATCTGTATATGCCGTCGAGGTCGTTGCGCGGAGAGAACTCCTGTTTTGAGTATACGGCCCTTATCAGGGCAGGATCGGAACATTCGGGGTCCGAAAGCGTCCATCCTTCGTCATCGAATACCCGGCCTGTCTTGACATTGCTCAGGCGGTATTCCGTGGGTTTGAATCGGCTTAGTTGGAGCATATCAGAGCTTTATGAATAACCATACATAATATGCGATGAAAGACAGAATGAAGATGACCCCTTCGAATCTGTCTATCTTGTTTTTCCTGAAAGTGTAGGAGCACAGCCATACGAGGATGATGGAGAGCAGCAGCACGACCACGTCCACTATGTCTATGTCCGCGAATGACAGGGGAGTGACGACGGCGGATGCCCCGAGTATGAGCAGGATGTTGAAGACATTGGAGCCCAATATGTTCCCCAGGGCGAGCTGTCCTTTGTTCTTTGCCGCGGCCGCTACGCAGGCCGCCAGTTCGGGCAGAGACGTGCCTCCGGCGAGCAGCGTGATTGCTATGAACTTGTCGCTCACGCCTATGTTCCTGGCTATTGCCACGGCGGAATCCACGAACCATTTGCCTCCGATTATAAGTCCCGCAAGGCCTGCGAGACTCATGACCGCGGCCTTGAAAATGCTCGTCTCCACGGCCTCGGCATGATGCTCCGCAGGTTTTGAATCCGTCTTGAAGGAGTAGACTATGTAGGCCAGGAAAATCAGCAGGAAAACTATGCCCTCCGCACGCGAGAGCGAATCCGAGGCTCCCACGCCGAGCATGCTTTTGTTCATTCCGCAGAAAAACATGAGGAAGGTCGCAAGCAGGGCCACCGGGATGTCCCGGCGACGGTTTTCCGTGCTTATGCCGACCGGCCTCACCAGGGCCGTCATTCCGAGTATGAGCAAGGTGTTGAAAATGTTGGAGCCTATCACATTGCCTATGGATATGTCGGCATTGCCCCCGAAGGCCCCAGTCATGCTCACGACCAGCTCAGGGCAGGACGTGCCGAATCCGACGATGGTGAGTCCTATTACGAACTCGCTTATTTTCAGTTTTCTGGCTATCGCCGACGCTCCGTCGACAAGCCTGTCGGCCCCTCTGACAATCAGAATGAGGCCCAATACAAGCAAAATGATGTCGCTCGTCATAATTCAAGTTTGCAAATGTTTTCCACGTGTTGGGTGTGCGGGAACATGTCCACCGGCTGAACTGCCGTAATCTTGTATTTTTCGCTCAGCATGGCTATGTCCCGCGCTTGGGAGGCCGGATTGCAGCTTACGTAGACAATACGTCTCGGGGCTGCTTTCAGTATGGTGGCGACCACGTCCGGATGCATGCCGGCCCGAGGAGGGTCGACTATCATGACATCCGGTCTCCCGTGTTCCTGTATGAAGCTGTCTGTCAGGATGTCCTTCATGTCTCCGGCGAAAAATTCACAGTTGTCTATTCCGTTGACGGCGGCATTCGTGCGGGCGTCTTCTATGGCCTCTGCGACGTACTCTATGCCTATCACCTTGGACGCCCTGCCGCTGACGAACTGGGCTATGGTGCCGGTGCCTGTATAAAGGTCGTAAACCACTTCATTGCCGCTCAAATCAGCAAATTCGCGCGCCGCCCTGTACAGTTTCAGGGCCTGTCCCGTGTTGGTCTGGTAAAATGACTTCGGCCCTATTCTGAAACGGAGTCCTTCCATTTCCTCGTATATGGCCTCGTCGCCGGAGAAGAGTATGCATTCCTGGTCGGTGATGCTGTCGTTCTTCTTGGTGTTGACGACATAGTACAGGGAGGTGATGGCCGGAAATTCGCTGCGTATGGACTCGAGCATGGGGACGATGGCAGGGGAGTCCTCGCCGAAACACACTATGAGCATGGTCTGGCCGCCTACGGCCGTGCGTATGAAAATATTGCGCAGCAGGCCGCGGTTCTCCCTTATATTATAGAAGGAGAGGCCGTTTTCTACCGCATAGCGCTTGATGAACAGCCTGATTTCATTGGAAGGGGAGGGCTGGAGCGAACAGTGGCTGATGTCGAGAATCTTGTCGAAGAACTTGCCGACGTGAAAGCCGAGGGCGCATTTCTGCTCTTCTCCGAGTCCCTCCGGGTCTTCGTCCGGAAGCAGCCAGCGGCGGTCCGAGGCGCTGAATTCCAGCTTGTTGCGATAGAAAACCGTCTTGTCTGAACCGATAATAGGGTTAAATTCAGGCACTTGAAGATGCCCTATGCGGGTCAGCTGCTCATACACCTGACGCTGCTTGGCCTTCAACTGAATGTCGTAGGGGAGAGGTTGCCAGCGGCAGCCCCCGCAGATGCCGAAATGCGTGCAAAACGGTTCCAAACGGTCTGCTGAAGCCTTCTTCAGCTCCACGATGCGGCCTTCCAGAAAACTTTTTTTCTTCCTCGTGATGCGCACGTCCACGACATCTCCGGGGACGGCAAATTCCACGAAAAGCACGCGGCCCGGAGAGTCCGGATCGTCTTCCGGCAGGCGGGCATGGGCGATTGACTTGCCTTCGGCGGCAATACTTTCTATGACAATGTCCTTTAGGACGATATCGAGTTTCCGGTTTCGCGGCATATCCTGCAAATGTACGAATAAAATCGTAATCGTCAGCAGGAAAATGCATCAATATTTGGACGCCGATTCTATAATCTGCAGGAACTGCTTGCGGTAGCCGTGGGGGTCGAAGCCCATGCCGTCCCTTACGAGGCCCTTCGCCATTTCAAAAGTGGCGCTGCCGCTGTAGGGAGACTCTCTGAGAATCATTCCGAAGGCGGCTGTTCCCGCTGCGAAACTCATGTTTTCCGACATCTTTTCGGCACACTCTCCGCCGATGGGGCATGACAGGGGAATGCTTTTCCCGCCAAGGGCCTCCTTGTAGCGGAAGTCGAAGGTCCCGAATTCGCGGCTCTCTCCGGCGCTTGCCCCTTCCCGGGGGACAATCTCATACAGGGCGGTGACGGTCTGGCCGGCGCCTATCTCCCCGGCATCCTTGCCGTCGTCCTCGAACTCGTCACTGCCCATCACCCTGTTCTCGTAACCGATGAGGCGGTAGCTTCCGACTGTCTCCGGATTGAATGTTATCTGCACCTTGGCATCGTTTGCAACGATGTGGAACTTGGCCCTTTCGTTGACGAATACTTTCATGATTTCCTCCTCGCAGTCTATGTATTCGTATGTGCCGTTTCCGCGGTTGCTTACCTTCTCCATGAAGGAGTCGTTCAGGTTGCCGCGGCCGAATCCGCAGACAGTCAGATAAATGCCCCGGGATGCATAGTCTTCGACCATCTCGATGAGCTCCTCCCCGGTGACTCCCACGTTGAAATCGCCGTCAGTTCCCATGACGATGCGGTTGTTGCCGCCCTCGATATAATTCCCGATGGCCTCTTCGTAAGCCATCTTCATGGCGTCGCCGCCGTTGGTGGAGCCGCTGGCCTTGAGCTTCGATATGGCAGCCTTTATGGACTTGCCGTCTTTTGCGAGCGTGGATTCCAGGAGTTTTTGCGATGTGCCCGCATAAGTGATAATCGAAACGCGGTCTTCCGGGTTCAGATAGTCCACCATGGTCGTCAGGCCCTTTTTCAGCAGTTCGAGTTTGTCCGAAGAATTCATGGAGCCGGAAACGTCGATGAGGAAGACGTAATTGGCCAAAGGCATATCGCCGGGGGAGAGGGATTTTCCCTTGATGCCAAGCCTGAGAAGCATGTGAGCGTCATTCCAGGGGCAGGGGGAGACCTCGGAATTGATTGCCGCGCTCATTCCGTCTGCGGGTTCGGGGTAGTCGAATGTGAAATAGTTGAGAAACTCTTCTATGCGTATCGCACTTTTGTAGAGGAGTCTTTGCTCCTGCAGAATGAATCTGCGCATGTTCGCATAGGACGCACCGTCGGCATCCACGGAAAAGGTGGAGACATTGTTCACGGCGGTGTCTATGAAAGGATTGTCCTCATAATCCTCATAACTGTCTCCGGATTTTGCGCCGTCGGACTCATAGTAAAAACCGGGTGCGAATCCCACATCCTGATAGAGGGTGCAGGATGCGGCCAAAAGTACTGAAACAAGGGACGAGGCGGTCAATGCGGAACGAAAAGGTCGAAAGTCCATGATGCGCTTAGTGTTTTAAGGTTGACAAAGTGCCGGAGCTGCAACAATGCAGAATCCGCTTGTTAAATGCGGCGAAGTTGAAAATCTTGCATGCAGTCGTGGCCGGAACTGCGACATGCGGGGCCGTGTCGTTGATGGACGAGGCCGAAAAGTTTAGCGCTGCCGTGGTCTGGCTGCGATATACAGAGCTCCGTGTTGTTTATGAGACGAGGCTGAAAAACTTGACGCTGCCGTGGTCGGGACATGAAAAACCCCAGGGGCGTTTGTGCGAGGTCCGGGGGAGCCTGCTAGTGCGGTTTTTATATGGAAGAAGCCCCGTAGAAACGGAGCTTACTTAACATAATATAAATTGTGTAACATTAGCGGTCCATACCGGACTTCAACAGGTTTTCAAATTCCTCGCGGTCCATGCGCCCGTCCAGGTATATGTATGTAACTTCTTTGTCTTCAGACGCAATCATCACGAAGCCGTTGATTATCTTTTCCGTTCCGACCGTGTACATGCGCACGCATTCGCCGTCCTCCTTTGCCTCCATGAGCAATTCATATTTGCCCTCATTCACAAAATTCATCGCGTCCGCGCTGAGGCTCTTGTTTATGGCGGGATTTTCGCTGCTGATGATATAGAGTCCGCTCAAAGACCGGACGACCGCACTCAGATTGACGTTTCCGCTACCTGTCTCCAGGTCCGGCAACCTGCCGATTATACGGAACATCGCCGGCGATATGTACACGGCGCTGACGTCTTTGGCATCGGAATACTTTTGGTATATGCTCTTTGCGTTCTGGGCGAAAGATGCTATGCTCAGCATCAGGAATGCTGCGATAATGGATATTCTTTTCATTTGGATGATAATGTTTTGTCTATTATTTCACGGGTTTTGCCGGCGCTTTCCCCGGCGGCTTTTGCGATATCCGCTCCTATGGACATCTTGTCGGAAATGCTCCTTAATGTCCTTTCTACCTCTGCATAAGCAAGATACGGGTCGTCGAAGCTGTCTTTCAAAGACTGCCTTTGCATCTGCGCAGCAATCAGCAGGACTACGGCGGCCACCGCGGCGAGTGCCGGAACGTACAGGAGGCGGCGGAGCCGGGGCGTCCGACGCCTCGCGCCCTCGGCGGCGAGAGCGTCAGCGGCAATCGCCTCCATGAGGCGTTGCTGCAGGCCCTGCGGGGCTCGGACGCCCTGCTGCCCTGCCGCCAGTTTCTCGAGTTCTTCGGCCGAGAGCCGTTCTATTTCTTCCACCGTTTTCATTGCGCCTTGTTTTTTAGTTTTCTTCGCGCCTGCGAAAGCAGAACGCGCAAATTCAGATACGGAATCCCGGTGCGCCGGGATATATCCTCGTAAGAGAGTCCTTCTACAGTCCTCATCATCAATACCGTACGCTGCCTGTCCGGCAGGGACTTGATGGCATCGAGCACCTTTGCAAGACGCTCTTTCGCGTCTATCGTCTCGTCATAGTTTCCGGGGACTTCGGCCTCCTGTTCTAGGCCCCCGGCGGCAACGCTTTTGCGCCGCTTCCGTATCCTGTCCAGGCATATATTCCGCAGGACGGTGATGCCGTAGCCTTTCGGATTGCCTATCCCCTCCAGGGCATCGCGGTTCTTCCACAACTTAAGGTAAAGGTCCTGCACGGCATCTTCCGCCTCGGCATCGTCCTCAAGTATGTATCTGGCTATCTGCCAGAAAGAATCGGCAAGCGAGAGCCAGTCGGCCTGAAAGCGCTGCGGACTCATCTCACGGCCGCGAGTTTGCCTATGACATCTATGGACAGGGTGCCGAAAAGGCATACGAGGGAGCTTTCCCCCGGCGCATGGAGCACAAAATCGCGGATTTTTCCGCTGTCTTCGTCCACGTAGCCGAAAATGCGCACCGAGTCCCCGCCCTCGCTCGCTTCCAGCAGCAGCTCGCAGCCTTCAAATGCCGCTTCGAGCTCCCGCGCTATGCGCTCGCGTTCTTTTGGGGCGCAGTCTTCATACTGCAGCACCTCTATGCGCCGGATGCCATTCAATGCCCTGAGAACCTCCCTGATTTCAGGGTCGGAGGCGCATGCGACTTTAGCAATCCCCCTGACTGCGGCCGTGCCCAAGGCTCCGAGGCTTACGGACTCTACTCCGCTGCGGTGGCGGACTTTGCTCACCACGGAAGAAATCCTGCGCTGCGTTTCATCCCTTGGGGCCGTACGGGCCGATGCCGAAACGGTCAGCAGCAGGGACAGGAATAATAACAGTTTTTTGCTCATAACAGTTCTGACCGCGTTTTGCTGCGGTTCCGACATAATGACGCAAAAGTCCCGGAAATGTTAAGAGGAATTTTATTGTTCCGCAATATAGCTTACAGGATTGCCGTAGATGTGCCAGAAAATGTCCCTGAGTTCGTTTCGGTCGAGGCGTCTTTCGAGTTTGGAGAGTTTGTGTTCCGTATATGCCTGGAACTGCTTCAGCTCGGACGGGAGATACTTTTCTCCGAGATAGTCGCGGGTCCCGTGCATCAGGTCCCAGGCCATGTAATTGGTTTTCCAGAGTTTGTATCCGCTCCTTATCCTCGAATCGAGTATGCCTCTGAGGTACTGATACCTGTCGTTGCCGCTCAGTTTTGCGGCTTCGGCCACATCCGCAGGAGAAATGGGATCCCCGATGGAGAGGTGTATATGGCCTTTCTTCTGCCCTATCCCGGTAAGTATGCTGTGCAGGTCTTCGCGGGATTTCTTCACATAAGGCCCCTCCCTGCTCATCAGAAGCTCGCGGGCCTTGCGGCTGTCGCACGGCTCGTATTCATAGGATATGCTCATGGGGACAATGTGCAGTTCATTGAAATTCTCCTCGAAACTGCCTTCTCCGCTCATGTCGAACATCTTGAGCAGTCCCTGCTCCGTCTTGTCCATTCCGTCTTTCGTCCGTCCCTCTTTCTGGGCAATCCATATAGAGGCCGTTCCCGAGGTGATGGACAGGCGCATGTACTTCGACAGCGTCTGTGAATTGAGATACATCTGGCGGGCACTGATGCCCCTTATGACCTTTATCATGCGGTTGGACCGCATAAGGTCTTCTATAAGCCTGTTGGTGAGCAGGTTGCTCCCTACGCACAACTCCGCGAGCGGGCAGCCAGACGCGTGCAGGGCATAAAGTATCAGGGCCGGGTCCAGGACTATGTCCCTGTGGTTCGACACTGCCAGGAACTTGCCCTTGACAGAATTTAGCTTTTCCATCCCGCTGAATGTGAATCCTTCGGATGTCCTGGCGAGGACGGCGTTTATTACCTCTATCATCACCACCGACTGAAATTCGTCGATGCTCTTTACTTTGCGCAGGGCCTTCGCCAGCGTGTCCGAGCTGGACTTTGGAAAAAGATATTTGGAGATTATCGGCAGCGAAGGATGTCGGGATACACGGTTAAGGGCCTCCACGGCTTCTTCATCGCTGTACGGGCGAATATCTTCGAATTCGGACAGGTCAACCATAGGTTATTTATTTTGTTTTAGCAAATATACGCATTATCTTTTGAATAACAAAGATGAGTCCCCATAACTGAGGAAGCGGCAGCCGTTCGACAGGGCGTATTCGTATATGCTTCTCCAGTCCCCTTTTACGAATGCGCTGACAAGCAGGAGCAGGGTGCTTTTGGGCTGGTGGAAATTGGTTACGAGCGCATCGGCAATCCTGAACCGGAAGCCCGGCACGATGATTATCCTCGTTCCGAGACTCAATTCGTCCAGTCCGCTGCGGTCGAGATATGCCAGCAGGGCCTCAAGGGCCTCCTGTGTGCCGTAGGTCCATTCCCTCGTGTACGGATCCCACTGCTCCACATCCCTCGGATGGCCCTCCTCGATGCAGACGGCCCCCGCATAGTACAGCGATTCGAGAGTGCGCACGGAGGTTGTGCCCACGGCGGTGACGGGGCGTTTTCCGGAGGCGAGTTTTTCCAGCAGAGTGCGCTTTATCGTGAACGGCTCCCGGTGCATGGGGTGCTCCGCGACCCTGGAGCTCTTGACGGGAAGGAAGGTTCCGGCACCTACGTGCAGGCAGATGTTTTCCACGTCTATTCCGCGCCGCCTGATGGCTTCCAATGTGTTTTCGGTGAAATGCAGCCCGGCCGTAGGAGCGGCCACCGACCCGCGCATGAGGGCATAGGTCGTCTGGTAGCGCTCTATGTCAACGCTTTCCGTCTCCCTGTTCAGGTATGGCGGTATGGGGACTTTGCCGCACATGTCCAATATCTCGGAAAAGCTAGCCCTGCCTTTCCAGCTGAACTCCACCGTCCCCGTCTGAGCTTCGCGGACTATGAGCCGGGCGGTCAGTTCCGTCGCGCTCAGGGCGCAGTCTTCGGTATCGTACATAAGAGGCTCACCCTCTTTCCAGCGCTTGGCATTGCCTATTACGCATTCCCAGCGGCAGCTTCCGGTGCTTGCGAAAGCGCTTGCATATTCCGCCGGCAGGACAGGCTGCAGGCAGAACAGCTCTATCCTGGCCCCGGTTTCCCGCCGGAAAAACATACGGGCGGGGACTACCCTGGTGTTGTTGAACACCATCAGGGAGTCCTCCGGCAGCAGCCCGGGAAGATTTTTGAACGCATCGCCCGTGCACGTGCCGTCCCGGTACACAAGCAGTTTGGAGCCATCCCTGTCCGCGAGGGGATATTTTGCTATTCTCGACTCAGGGAGATTGTAATCGTAGTCTTCTATTCTCAGGTCCGGTATCATTTCTCTTCAATTCTTTGCAAAACCTCCGGCGGCCGTTTCCCGCCTTGAGATTCGCAGGGCAAAATTACAAAAAAATCGCAGCTCCTGAAAGTCCGTTCCGGCCGCATGGCTGAACGCCCCCGTGTTTACAAATCCAAACAGAATTAGATACGCATGCAGTATACATTTGTAAACAAAAATACAGGCCTGAAGAACCTGGCATCGAGCGAGGAAATACCATGCATAAGAAAATGTTATACACACTTATTTTATATGTTATATATCTTAAAATCAGTTGTTTACATTATTATATTGAAGTTTTTATACAGCCGTTTTCTTTTGCCTCCTCTCCCCTCTTTGCGGCATGACGGGTAAAAATGGTCTATTTTATGTATATATTATATTTTCAATCAGTATATTATAATACGTAAACTAAATAAAAAGATAGCATATATATTTAGAGTAAAACGGCCGTATGGCCTTACTTCCCTGCTCCCCTGCCCTTGTGCCTTTCAAATTAATTGTTTACTTTTGTAACAACAAGCGGATATAATAATGAACACCCGACTTTTGAAATTTTTGGAGAGCGAAAACATAAGTCAGTCCCAGTTCGCCGACAATATCGGCGTCGCGCGGGCAAGCATTTCCCATATAGTTTCCGGAAGGAACAAGCCCGGTTACGATTTCATCGAGAGGACGGCTTCCCGCTACCCTTCGCTGAACATAGAGTGGCTAATTACCGGCAGGGGTAAAATGTACCTTTCCGATGCGGAGGCCGACAGGAGCCCCCGTTGCGAGAACCCTGCACGCCGTATAGAAAGAATCATGGTGTTCTACTCCGACGGCACCTTCGAGGAGCTGAATGCGGGAGCGATTCAGAAATAAATCGTATATTTGCCGCGGCGAAACATTTCCGGTATGTACAATTTATTCATCGCTCCGATAACGAGAAGGATACAGGACAATGCCAAGGCAAGCCGCATAGCACTCGCCTATTTCAAGCTGGAGGGACGGATCCCGGGAGGACGTTTCCTGAGCCGTCTGGTGCATGCGAACCGCCCCGCCGGGCTCGAACGTGAAGTGTTCGGCCTGGATTTCTACAATCCTGTGGGCCTCGGAGCGGGTTTGGACGTGGACGGCGACCTGTACAACGATTTGAACGACCTCGGTTTCAGCTTCGTGGAAACAGGGCCTTTCAACGACATCAAGTCCTTGCGCCGCGCCTTGTACAAGATTCAGGAAGACCCGCAGAACGACATTCTGGCGCCATGCATTGCCGGCGACTACCTGAAGTCTTTCTGCCTCGCTTATGATTTCTGCGATTTTTTTGTAATCGACATCTCCGCGAACCCCGACATAGAGATTCTCGATGCCTTGCTGGAGGCCCGGCTCAGTTACGAAACGTACAGGCCCATTGTCGTCAAAGTGCCGGAGGCCATTTCTTTGGAGAGCCTCGGATATATTGCGGAATATTGCCTGATGAATCATGTAGACGGCCTCGAGGCCCGCAGCATAGAGCAGATAAAGTATGTCTCGGAGCACACCAAGGGGCGTCTTCCCATCATCGCCAACTGTCATATCAAGACTCCGGAACAGGCCTATGAGGCCTTGCAGGCGGGCGCGTCTCTCATAGAGGTCCGCATGGGGCTTGTCCGGCAGGGGCCGCGTCTGGTAGAAAGGATATTGAAATACCTGTCCGTCAAATCGAAATGAGGATAGAAGAAAAAATCGGAGTGCTGCTCAGGGACAAGGGACACACCCTCAGTGTTGCCGAGTCCTGCACCGGAGGGCGCATCTCTCACCTTCTCACTACAGTTTCCGGCTCGTCTTCATATTATCTCGGCTCCGTAACCTCCTATGCCGTTTCCGTGAAGGAAGCCGTGCTCGGTGTGCCTGAGGAAATCATACGTTCGCAGGGCGTGGTAAGCGCGGCCGTCGCCGCCGCCATGGCCGAGGGCGTCAGGCGGCTTACGGGCAGCACCTTTTCCGTCGCCACCACCGGGCTTGCGGAAGGAGGTGACGGACGCTATCCGGAGGGTTCCGTGTGGATTGCGGCCAGCGGACCTCGGGGCACGAAGACTCTTTTCTTCCGCAGCGAAGGCGGCCGGCGGGCCAATATCCGCAATTTCGCAAGGGCCGCGCTCTGTTTTTTGTTTGAATACGTCAAAGAGGAAGAAAACATTGATAATAAGAACATAAAACAAAAAAGTTATATATAATAACAAAAATGTTACGCCATTCCTTCCTTGTTTTGAGTGTAATTTTGACTACATTTGCGGCATAATATATATGAATAAATGAGCATTCAGGACGACAGAATAAAAGACCTCGTGGGGCGCCGCGCTTCGGCAGCCCTTGGAGGCGGAGAAAAGCGCATCGAAGCCCAGCATGCGAAAGGCAAGCAGACGGCCCGTGAGAGACTGGCCAAACTTCTCGACCCCGGCAGTTTTGAAGAGTTCGATATGTTCGTGCAGCACCGCTGCACCGACTTCGGCATGGATGCGAACCATATCGACGGAGACGGCGTGGTCACCGGTGCAGGCACCATAGACGGGCGCCTCGTATTCGTTTTCGCCCAGGACTTCACGGTGAACGGAGGTTCGCTCGGCAAAAGCGTCTCCGAAAAAATCTGCAAGGTGATGGATGCCGCGCTCAAACTCGGCGCCCCTTTCATTGGCCTGAACGACTCGGGCGGGGCGCGCATACAGGAGGGCGTGGACGCCCTTGCCGGGTATGGAGAGATTTTCGAGCGGAACATACTTGCAAGCGGGGTCATCCCCCAGCTCAGCCTGATTCTCGGACCATGCGCCGGCGGAGCCGTTTACTCTCCGGCCCTGACTGACTTCACTTTCATGGTAAAGGACACCGGATACATGTTCCTGACAGGCCCGTCCGTCGTCAAATCCGTCACGGGAGAGGATGTGAGCCAGGAAGAACTCGGAGGCGCTTCGGTGCATGCTTCCAAGTCCGGGGTGGCGCATTTTGCCGCGGACTCGGAAGACGAGGCCATAGCCCAGGTGAGAAGGCTCCTGAGCTTCATCCCGCAGAACAATATGGAAACCGCCCCGATTCGTCCGACCGGCGACCCTGTCGGACGCACGGACGACAGTCTGAACGAGGTGATACCCGACAACCCGAACAAGGCCTACGACATGTACGGCGTCATACGCAGCATTGTCGATGACGGCGATTTCTTCGAGGTGCATCCGGCCTTTGCCAAGAACATAATAGTAGGCTTCGCCCACATGGGAGGAAGAAGCGTAGGCATAGTGGCGAACCAGCCCGGCGTGCTTGCCGGCGTGCTCGATATAAACGCCAGCCGCAAAGCCGCCCGCTTCGTCCGTTTCTGCGACGCTTTCAACATCCCCCTCGTGACCCTCGTCGACGTTCCCGGTTTCCTCTGCGGCACGCAGCAGGAATACGGGGCCATAATAAGCAACGGGGCCAAGCTGCTTTTCGCCTATGGCGAGGCCACGGTGCCCAAGGTCACAGTCACTCTCAGGAAAAGCTACGGCGGTGCGCATATAGTCATGAGCTGCAAGCAGCTGCGCGGCGACATCAATTATGCCTGGCCGTCCGCCAACATCGCGGTCATGGGAGCCGACGGTGCGGTAGGAATACTCTATGGCAAGGAACTCAAGGCCGAAGCCGACCCTGCCGTGCGTGAGGCCCTGGCCCAGGAGAAGAAGCACGAGTACGACGAACTGTTCTGCAATCCATACCAGGCGGCCAAGAGAGGCTATATAGAAGACGTCATAGAGCCCAGGAATACGCGCTTCCGCATCATACGCGCCCTGGAAATGCTTGCCGGAAAGCGTCAGGAGCTGCCGGCCAAGAAACACGACAACATGCCCCTATGAAAAAGTCTGTTTCAATCCTGCTCGGACTATTCATCTGTTTCCTGCTGCCGGCCCAGAACATTTCGGACCTGATTATTTCCGAGGCCATGCCCTCCTGCTCGGAGTCGCTGACGGACGGATACGGCAGGCACAGCGCGTGGATAGAAATTTTCAACACATCGCAGGGCACGGTGAATTTCGCCGGATGCTACATCACCGACGACCTTTCGGAGCCGACGAAGTGCCAGATTCCGAAGGGCTATTCGGCCACCCGGCTCGGCCCGCGCCAGCTGGCCATCTTCCATGCTTCGGAGGACAATGCCCGGGGCGTGTTTTATCTCAATTTCGACATACTTCCGGGCACTACCGTATATCTCATAAGCAATGACGGACGCAGCGTCATCGACAGTCTCACCCTACCGGAAGACCTGCCCGAAGGATTGAGCGCATCGAAGTTCTCCAATGATGCGAAGGAACTCGTATTCGATGAGTTGCGGGCTGCGGTCCCGACTCCCGGACTTGTCAACGGCAAGCATGAGCAGAAATCCCGTGCGCAGTCCGTGAAAGAGACCGACCCGCACGGCTTCATCCTTTCCATTGTCGCAGTGCTCGTCGTGTTCGCGGCCCTGCTTCTGCTGTTCGTCATCTACAATATATCGGGGAACATCTTTTCCGGAAAATACAAGCCGGCCTCCTCCTGCGATGATGAAACCGCGCTTGCCATAGCTCTCGCCCTGCATGCCGAAAGGCAGTGCGGGGATGATATGGCGGCCGCCATAGCCATGGCACTGCACTGCCATATCGAAGGCGGCGTGCATGACGCGGAGCCGCTTTTCATCAGCATAGTCGGGAACCCGTCTTCCCCCTGGAACAACAAAGCATTTACACTCAGAAAGAAAGTAAGACAAATATGAAAAATTACAAATTCAGGATTAACGGCAAGGAGTATTCCGTCATCATCAACGGCATGGAAGGCAAATCCGCCGATGTAAGCGTCAACGGTGTGTCCTATTCCGTAGAGCTCGAAGATGCACCGGCATCTTCCGCCGCTCCTTCGGCGGCTCCGTCCGCACCTGCCCCGCAGGCGCAGCCTTCAGTGGCGGCCGCCCCGGCCTCGGCTCCCGCTGCTCCCGCCGGAAAGGCGGTCACGGTGCACTCTCCGCTTCCGGGCGTCATAATCAGCATAGACGTGAAGGAAGGACAGGCCGTGAAGAAAGGGCAGAAACTCGCCGTTCTCGAAGCCATGAAGATGGAGAATGAAATATTGTCCGACGCTGACGGAACCGTTGCCGCGATACTCGTGCAGAAAGGTGATTCGGTACTTGAAGGGGCTGATATCATCAAGATTGCATAATGGAGCAGATTTTCGACAGTCTAAGCCAGTTCTGGCAGTTCACGGGCTTCGCGAACTGCACCTGGCAGCACCTCGTGATGATTGCCATAGGCATCATCTTCGTCACTCTCGGCATCGTGAAGGAATGGGAGCCCATGCTGCTCGTCCCCATAGGATTCGGTATCGTGATAGGAAACATTCCCATGTTTCCCGGACTGAATATAGGCGTGTATGAGGACGGTTCCGTACTCAACACCTTGTATCAGGGCGTAAGGCAGGGCTGGTATCCCCCGCTGATATTTCTCGGCATAGGGGCCATGACGGACTTCTCCGCCCTGATATCGCAGCCGAGACTGATGCTCATAGGGGCCGTGGCCCAGATGGGCATCTTCGGGGCCTATCTTCTCGCCATGGCGTTTGGCTTTGCCCCCAACGAAGCCGGAGCCATAGGCATAATAGGCGGTGCGGACGGCCCGACGGCCATTTTCCTGAGTTCCAAACTTGCACCGGACCTCATGGGAGCCATAGCGGTGTGCGCCTACTCCTACATGGCGCTCGTCCCCGTGATACAGAAGCCCATAATGCTGCTACTGACGACGAAGGAAGAGCGTCTGATAGAAATGCCGCGCCCGAGGACGGTGAGCCAGAAGGAAAAAATCGTCTTCCCCGTGATAGGATTTCTCTGCACCGCATTCATAGTGCCTTCCGGACTCCCCCTGCTCGGCATGCTGTTCTTCGGCAACCTGCTGAAGGAATCCGGGGTCACAAGGCGTCTTGCGAATACTGCCGGAGGTCCGCTCGTGGATGTCGTGACCATACTCATAGGACTCACCGTGGGGGCATCTACGCAGGCTGACAAGTTCCTCACAGGCAACTCTTTGAAGATATTCGGGCTGGGACTTCTGTCCTTCGTCATAGCCACCACTTGCGGAGTGCTCTTCGTGAAGGTCTGGAACCTTTTCCTCAAGCCGGGGCGGAAAATCAATCCGCTCATAGGCAATGCAGGGGTGTCTGCGGTTCCGGACAGCGCGCGTGTATCCGAGACGGTGGGACGCGAGGCGAATCCTTCCAACCATCTGCTCATGCATGCCATGGCCCCGAATGTCGCAGGCGTAATCGGCTCCGCCGTCGCAGCCGGAATACTTTTAGGTTTCCTCGGATGATTAAAAAGTTTATAACTATCGCTTTATCGGTACTGGTCTGGAGCATCGCTTCATCTCAGTCGACCCACAATGTCATGACCTGCAACATACGCATCACAGGGCTTGACGCAGACGAAGTGGACGGACGCCGCTGGGACGACAGGAAGGACGTGTGTCTGAAAGTCATCAAATCCCGCAAGCCGGATATAATATGTATGCAGGAGGTCATCTACGAATCGTACGGCTACATGAAGAAAAAACTTTCCGACTATATGGCATTCGGATTCGAGGGACCTGAAATGGATCCCTGGACGGACGGATACCACCTCATAGGCAAGAACGTCATTTTCTTCAGCCGCAAACGCTACGAGCTCGTGGCGGCGGGCAGCTACTGGCTTTCCGAGACTCCGCTGATAGGCGGCAGCATCTCTTGGGAAAGCTCCCGTGCCCGCCAATGCAACTGGGTGCGCCTGCGGGACAGGAAGACCGGCCGGGAATTCAGGGTGCTCGACACGCATCTCGACCACATCAACTCCCTTGCGAAAACCAGGCAGGCAGAGGTGATTGCAGGCGAGGCGGCCCAGTACGCCGCCGATTTTCCCCAGCTCCTTTTCGGCGATTTCAATACCGGCATCAAGGACGAGCCGTATGCCATATTTACGGCTGCCGGTTGGCAGGATGCCTATGAAATGGTGCACGGACACGAAGAGACCGGGTTTACCGCGCACGGCTGGAGGCTCGACAGACCGAAGGGCCGCCGCATAGATTTCATCTACACGCGTGGCGGGGTCGAGGCCCTGGAAGCCGAAATAGTCAAGGATGCCCCCGGCGGCATATATCCGAGCGACCACTACTTCGTTTATGCGAAACTGAAGTTCTGAGCCGCGGAAATCGGAAGCGGGTCGGTCATTTGGCCGACCCGCTTCTTGCATATGACTGGATTATTCAGTACATTTGGGGCTAAACTCAAAACCACTTATGCAGAACGATAAATTGAAGGAACTGACGGACAGGCTCTACAACGAAGGCCTCGACAAAGGACGTCAGGAAGGCGAACGCTGTCTGGAGGAAGCCAAGGACAAGGCCTCCGGCATTCTGGATGCCGCACGCAGGGAGGCGGCCGAAATAGTCGCCGCAGCCGAAAAAGAAGCCTCCGACCTGAGGGCAAAGGCCGTCTCGGACATTCGCATGGCTTCATCGCAGGCCCTGCAGGCCACCAAGAAGGATATTGAAAATCTGCTCGTTTTCAGGATGGCGTCCCAGAAAGAACTTTCGGACACCGACTTCCTGAAAAAAATCATTCTTGCCGTGGCCCAGAAATTTTCGGCGACGCAGGGCAGCGACATAGCCCTCGTGCTTCCTGAAAATCTCAAGGACGAGCTTGAACCGTGGGTCGCCGGCGAACTCGGCACCATACTGTCTTCCCCGGTGCAGGCCTCCTTCTCCAAGAAAATCGCCGGAGGCTTCACGATAGGCCCCGGGGACGGAAGCTATTTCATAAGCATGTCCGACAAGACTTTCAATGAGCTGATTGCCGAATATCTCAGGCCTGTGACACGCAAACTCCTTTTCGGTGAATAACTACGAGTACATCATCGCGAGCCTTCCCGTGCCGCGCAGAGACGGCGCGGACATAGATGCCGACGAGCTCATATTCCGGATAAAGGAACTCTGCTCCGGACGCGACAGGGCGTTGATAGACTTCCTGCTGCAGGGCTTCGACGCGGAGCGGCTCGACTATGACTTCTATTCTAAGGCCCTGAAGTGCGGAAACGCTTTCATACGGGAATATTTCCACTACGACCTGCTGGTGCGCAACACCAAGGTCGAGTTTCTCAACAGGGCGCTCGCCAGGGCCGAGGATTTGGGCCTGATGCCCGATCCGAAGGAAGAGAGCTTCGGTGAACAGCCCCTGCCCCACAGCCCGGAATACGAGGACAGGGCGAAGGTGGACGGCGTCCTTGCGGAAAGCGATATACTGTCGAGGGAAAGGGGGCTGGACGCCCTGATGTGGGACAAGGCCGAGGAACTGTGCATGATGCACGTATTCGACATCGACGTAATCCTCTCCTTCGTCACGAAGATAAAGATAGCCGCACGCTGGACGGCGCTGGACCCGGAGACCGGAAAAGAGATGTTCCGGCGCCTCGTGGATGAAATCAGAAACACACGATAAACGAAAAAACAAGCATATATGGCAACAAAAGGCAAAGTAACGGGCATAGTCTCCAACCTTGTGACCGTCAGGGTAGACGGTCCGGTCGGTGAGAACGAACTCTGCCACATAAACCTCGGAGGCACCATGCTTCTCGCCGAGGTCATCAAGGTAAGCGGGAACGAGGCCTCCGTGCAGGTGTTCGAGAGTACACGCGGACTCCGGAACGGCGACGAGGTCGTCTTCCTCGGCCGCATGCTCGAGGCCAGCCTCGGCCCGGGCCTTCTGTCCGGAATATACGACGGACTCCAGAATGACCTCACCACCATGGAGGGCGTATTCCTCAAGCGCGGGGAGTACACGGATCCCCTCGATCACGAATGCCTCTGGGATTTCCGGCCCCTGGCCTCGGTCGGCGACAGGGTCCTGGCCGCCGATACCCTCGGAGAAGTGACGGAGGGCTGGCTGCCCCACAAGATAATGGTGCCTTTCTCCTTCGCCGGGGAATATACCGTGAAATCCGTCAAAGAGGCCGGTTCATACAACATAGACACCGTAATAGCCGTGCTTGCCGATGAAAACGGAGAGGAACACCCGGTGACCATGGTGCAGAAGTGGCCCGTGAAGGTGGCGGTGAAGGGTTACAGGGAAAAACCTCGCCCGAGCCGGATAATGGAAACGGGCGTCCGCATCATAGATACCTTCAATCCTATAGCCGAGGGCGGCACGGGCTTCATCCCGGGGCCTTTCGGCTGCGGCAAGACCGTGCTGCAGCATGCCATAGCCAAGCAGGGCGAGGCGGACATCGTCGTGATGGCGGCCTGCGGAGAGAGGGCCAACGAAGTCGTGGAAATTTTCACTGAATACCCCGAACTCGAGGATCCCCACACCGGCCGCAAGCTCATGGAGCGCACGGTCATAATATGCAATACATCCAATATGCCCGTGGCTGCGAGGGAGGCTTCCGTATATACGGCGATGACGATATGCGAGTATTACAGGGCCATGGGATACCGCTGCCTGCTGCTCGCCGACTCCACGTCCCGCTGGGCGCAGGCCTTGCGCGAGATGTCCAACCGCATGGAAGAGCTGCCGGGACAGGACGCATTCCCCGTCGACCTGTCGTCCATCATATCCAACTTTTACGCAAGGGCCGGCCAGGTCGTGCTGAACGACGGAAGCACCGGTTCCGTCACCTTCATAGGCACGGTCTCCCCTGCCGGCGGCAACCTCAAGGAGCCTGTGACTGAAAGCACCAAGAAGGCGGCCCGCTGTTTCTACGCGCTCGAGCAGAACCGGGCCGACCAGAAGCGTTACCCGGCCGTGAATCCCGTGGAGTCTTACTCGAAGTATCTGGAATATCCGGAAATCCAGGCATCCCTCGAGGCTGGCGTGGAGCGCGGCTGGATATCCAAGGTTCTCGAAGCCAAGAACATAGTGCGCAGGGGTAAGGAAATGTCCGAGCAGATAAACATACTCGGAGACGACGGCGTGCCCATGAGCTACCACGAGGCTTTCTGGAAAAGCGAGCTGATCGATTTCGCCTTCCTGCAGCAGGACGCCTTCGACGCCATAGACGCGGTCTGCCCCATGGAGCGCCAGAAATATATGCTGGACCTTATCCTGGACATATGCAGGCGCAGTTTCGACTTCGACGACTATGAGGAGTGCCGCAACCACTTCAAGGAAATGATAAACATTCTCCGGCAGATGAACTACACTGCATTCGAATCCGAGGAATTCGGAAAATATCAAGAATCGCTTAACGAATTACTTTCATAGACATGGCGGCTAAAGCATATCAAAGGACATATACCAAACTCCAGTCCATAACGAAGGCCACGGTATCCCTGAATGCTGAAGGGGTTGCCAACGACGAACTCGCAAGCGTCAACGGAAAACTCGCCCAGGTCGTAAAGACTCGGGGAGACCGCGTTACCCTGCAGGTATTTTCCGGCACCGAAGGCGTGCCGACCGATGCCGAGGTGTCCTTCTTCGGGGCGCCTCCCACACTGAAAGTCAGCGACGCCCTGTCGGGACGCTTCTTCAACGCCTACGGCAAGCCCATAGACGGCGGCCCGGAGGTGGAGGGCGAAACGCGCGAGACGGGCGGTCCGTCGGTCAATCCCTACAAGCGCCGCCAGCCGAGCGAACTCATTCCTACCGGCATTGCGGGCATAGACCTTAACAATACGCTCGTGTCAGGGCAGAAGATTCCTTTCTTCGCCGACCCCGACCAGCCGTACAACCAGGTCATGGCCGACCTCGCACTGAGGGCCGACGTGGACAAGATAATACTCGGAGGAATGGGACTGAGCAACGACGATTACCTGTTCTTCCGCCATGCGTTCGAGAGCGCCGGAGCCCTCGACCGCATAGTCTCATTCGTGAATACCACCGAGGAGCCTCCCGTGGAGCGGCTGCTCATCCCGGACATGGCGCTTACGGCCGCGGAATACTTCGCCGTCGACAAGAACGAGAAGGTCCTCGTGCTGCTTACGGACATGACCCTGTATGCGGACGCCCTCTCCATCGTGAGCAACCGCATGGACCAGATACCTTCGAAAGACGCCATGCCCGGCTCCCTGTATTCCGACCTTGCGAAGATTTACGAAAAGGCGGTCCAGCTGCCGGACGGCGGCTCCATCACCATAATCGCGGTGACCACGCTCAAC
Source organism: Bacteroidales bacterium (assembly GCA_022508605.1). Classification (GTDB taxonomy): domain Bacteria; phylum Bacteroidota; class Bacteroidia; order Bacteroidales; family UBA932; genus Cryptobacteroides. The sequence continues at coordinate 34,574 of JAFLUX010000012.1, forward strand.
GACGGGGACATTACCCACGCCATACCGGACAATACGGGATATATCACGGAGGGGCAGATATTCCTGCGCGCCGATTCCGATTCCGGAAAGGTCATTGTGGATCCTTTCCGCAGCCTCAGCCGTCTCAAGCAGCTCGTGCAGGGGAAAAAGACCCGTGAGGACCATAGCCAGGTGATGAACGCAGGGGTACGCCTCTATGCCGATGCCCAGAACGCCAAGACAAAACTGCAGAACGGATTCGACCTTTCCGACTACGACCTCCGCTGCCTCGACTACGCCAAGGACTATGCCACCAAGCTGCTCAGCATAGATGTGAATATCACCATAGACGAGATGCTCGATACCGCATGGGCGCTGTTTTCCAAATACTTCTCCCCTGCCGAGACGGGCATCAAGAAGGCTTTTACGGACAAATACTGGAAGTAGATGGCCATCAAGTTCCAATACAACAAGACATCCCTTACCAACCTGGGCAAACAGCTCAAGGTGCGGCAGAATGCGCTTCCGACCCTGAAGAACAAGGAGTCGGCCCTGCGGCTGAGCGTCATTTCCGCCAAATCGGAGGCGAAGGCCCAGCGCGAGGCCCTGGAGGCGGGATTGAAGGAGTATGAGTACCTTGCGGCCCTTTGGAACGAATTCGACCCCGGACTGATAAGCATCAGCGACGTGCAGGTCCGCACTGTGAAGATTGCTGGCGTAAAGGCCCCGGTGCTGGACGGAATAGACTTCGAACTGAATGATTTCAATGCATTCGCCAAACCGGCGTGGTACGCTGACGGAGTGCAGATACTGCTGAAGCTCAGCACCCTCGGGATAGAATCTGAAATAAGCGAACAGAGGCGCCAGATACTTGAATTCCACAGGAAAAAAACGACGCAGAAAGTCAACCTGTACGAAAAGGTGCAGATTCCGGGCTACCAGGAGGCCATACGGAAGATAAAGCGATACATGGAGGACGAAGAAAATCTTTCCAAGGCCTCGTCAAAGATAGTCAAGAACCGCCATGCGGCGCAGCAGGAAGAAGAGGAGGAAGCCCTATGATAGAGAAAATGACACGCTACGACTTCGTCCTTCTCTCCGGTCTGAAGGATGAGTTCATCGAGCGCCTCGCCTCGCTCGGCGTCATGGACATCACGCGCTCCGACAAACCGGTGGATGCCGATTCGGAAGAATTGCTTGCGTCCATAGAGGCCCTGCGCGGGGAAATCAAGCGTATCGAACTCGGAAGCGACTCCGTCCTGCATTCCCTGCAGGAGGAACTCTCTGCCCTGCTCTCGGAAAAAGAGGAACTTGCCCACTGGGGAGACTATGACCGGGAGCGCTTGGAGTCCCTGGGACTTCCGGTGCGCTTCTTCCGCATGGCAGAGAAAGTCTATGACCCTTCGTGGGAAAGCGAATGCCTGCTCCAGGAGACGGACAGGGCGAACGGCAAGGTATGGTTCGTCGTAATAGGCGACTGTCCTCTGAGTGCCGCTCCGCTCCCCGCCCCCTCCCGCAGCCTTGCCGAGGTTCAGGAGACGATAAGGCGCAAGGAGGGCGAAATCGACGAATACCGTAAGAAGCTCGAGGCCCTGAAGTCGGATATACCGGAGCTGAAGGAAAGACTGGAAGGTCTTGTCCGCAAGCTCGGAATGTATCTTGCCGGGGCTGGGGCGGAGAAGGTCGCGGACAATTCGCTCCTGGTATTCGAGGGCTTTGCCCCGACAGCGGGAAAAGAGACTCTGGAAAAGGCCCTGGATGAACTTGACTGCCTATGGTTCTCATCTAATGCCACGATTGAGGATAACCCTCCTATAAAGTTAAAGAACAACAAGTTCGTAGAGCAGTTCACTCCTCTTACCGACATGTACGGGAGGCCGGGATACAATGAATTCGACCCCACTCCGTACATATCCGTATTCTTCCTCCTTTTCTTCGCGATGTGCATGGGAGATGCCGGATACGGGCTTTTGCTCCTGGCCGGCGGCTTCATCATGCGCAAGACCGACGGGATGAAGAAATTCGCTTCACTCGTGTCCATACTCGGGGCCGGCACTTTCGTTGTCGGAGTCTTGATGCACACTTTCTTCGGAAGCGACATGCTGCTCTGGGGGTGGATTCCCTCCTGGCTGAAATCACTTATGATTACCGGGAACATAGCCGGTTTCGAGTCCCAGATGGTGCTGTCGATAGCGATAGGCATAGTGCACCTGTGCTTGGCAATGGTAGTGAAGACCGTATATGCGACGAAGAACAGGGGCTTCCTCGGCTCTCTCGGCGTGTGGGGCTGGACGGTGCTGATAGTCGGAGGGGTGGTCGCGCTGACCCTGTCGCTCCTTAATGTGCTTCCGGCCGCCGCCTTCAAATGGATGCTCATCGTCATCGGCTCGGTTTCCGCACTCGGGATTTTCCTTTTCAATGACATCAGCCGCAATCCGCTGAAAAACATAGGCCCGGGACTTTGGGAAACTTACAATACCGTCACGGGACTGCTCGGCGACGTTCTCAGCTACCTGCGCCTATATGCCCTCGGCCTCGCCGGAGGCATGCTCGGCAAGGCTTTCAACGACATAGCCTTCATGGTCCGGGGCGACGGCAGTTCCCTGCTGCTGTGGATTCCCTGCATACTCATACTCATAGTAGGCCATGCCCTCAATCTCGCCATGTGCTGCCTCGGCGCATTCGTACATCCGCTCAGGCTCAACTTCCTGGAGTTCTTCAAGAACTCCGGATACGACGGCAAGGGGCGGCCATATAAACCTTTGCAGAAATAATAATCAACAAATATTCGAATCGTTATGAATGAAATTCTCGGTTATCTCGGACTCGGCCTTATGCTTGGCCTTTCCGGTATCGGCAGCGCCTACGGCACTACAATAGCCGGCAATGCCGCTGAAGGTGCCCTGAAGAAGGATCCTTCAAAATCCAGCAGCTACCTCATCCTTTCCGCACTTCCCGCAACCCAGGGAATATATGGATTCGTGGGTTTCTTCCTGTGGCTGCTCGTGTTTCAATTCGATTTCGCCGCCAACGGGGCCGTGCTTTTCGGAGTCGGACTCAGCGTCGGACTCGTATGCCTGTTCTCGGCGATACGGCAGGGACAGGTATGCGCCAACGGCATCATAGGCATAAGCCAGGGGCATGACGTACAGACAAACACCCTCATCTATGCCGCCCTTCCTGAGTTCTACGCCATTCTCGGACTGGTGGGTGCGCTGATGCTGACCATCGTCATATAAGAAGAATTAATCGACAGAACAAGCCCCCGGGAGCACGGCTCTCGGGGGCTTGTTTTTACAGCGTATGTCGCTCCGCCTTATTCTTTGAGGGAATCGAGATATTCCTTAATCTTTTCGGGGTGGTCGGAGGATACATAATCGACGCCGTGCCTGATTGCCCAGTCCACGACCTCGTTGTCGTTCACTATCCACAGCGTGACCTCCATTCCGAGCTCATGTGCCCTGTCTATGTAGTCGGGATGATTCATGAGTCCGTCCATGTCGTAGGAAATGGCATCGTAGTGCCGTGCATAGCAGTAGTCGGGATCATGCACGAATACCCCGGATTCGAGCCACAGCACCTTCGCCTTCGGGTCGATGCGGTGTATTTCCTGCACCATCCAGTCGCTGAAAGTCGTGTATTCCACCTGCTTCTGCATCTTCATCTTGCGCACGACGGCCATCACCTGCTCCACGGCTATGGTCTCCCTTTCGGGAGTGGCCTGCTTCTTTATCTCGATAATCAGCTTCGTTTCCGGGCACTTTTTGCCCTGGGCGAGGTATTCTTCGAGCGTCGGCATGCGCGAACCTCCCGGCAACACCACGGCACGCGCCTCTTCAAAGGTGATTTTCTGGATGTTCTTGTCTATGCCGGGCACATTGGTGCCGTGAAAAACGATGATTTTCTCGTCTGCGGTGAGCTGAATATCGAACTCCGCCCCGTATATGCCGAGACTCTGGCAATATTTCAGGGCCGGGATGGTATTCTCATAATAGGGGGTCTGCGGTTCGCTGGGAGTGTTGAAACGCACTCCCCTGTGGCCGACGACCTTGATCTGGGCCTGCAGCGATATTGCGCAGAGCGCCATGAGGGCTATGGTAACAATCTTTTTCATAATCATGCGGTCTGATCGAATGTGAAAGCCTCCCACGGCAGTTCGGCATCCTTGCCTTCATCCAGGACTGCGGCGGCATGGCAAAGCATGGGGTAGAGTTTAAGGTCGGCCTTGCCGAGTTCCGCCTTGCGGACCATGGCGGCATAGACCCTGCGGGCCACGACGAGACTTTCGAGCGTGACTCCGGCAAGTATTTCAAGGGCCTCGTCATAGGTCTTGCCTTCTCCGAGAAGTATGCCTATCTTACGTGTGCGTCCCCCGTATACGGTCACATACAGGTCTCCTATGCCTATGTTCTCGCAGTCGCGGCTCGCACCCTGCATTTCGAGCAGATAGCGCATTTCCTTTACTGCCTGATAGAACGCGGCCGCCTGAGAATTGTAGTGCAGCCCTGCCCCGTCCCCGTGGTGGCGGTTCACTAAACCTATGGTCATGGCCACTGCGAGGGCATATCCGTTCTTGAGGGCGACGGCGCTCTCAAGGCCTTCCACATCGTTGGTCACGGAAATGTGGTAGTAGGAAGTCTGCATGGCCTCCTTCATCATCTTTATCACGGCGCTGTCCTTTCCGCAGAAGGCCACTTCCGTCTGATCGTGGAACACGAGCTCGTAACTTGTGCAGGGACCGCCTATCGCGCATATCTCGCGCTCGATTCCCTTCTTGGCCAGCTCCCTCTTCCAATATTCGGGGTACGAGATGAGCGTACCGTCCTCGAGGTTGATGAGGCCCTTGGTGACTGAAAGCACGGGCACTGAAGGGTCAAGCTCCGAGAGTATGTTTTCAAGGAACCAGTCGACGCCGAATGAGCTGACGCCACCGATTATGAAGTCCGCACCTGCGGCGGCCTCTTTCCATTCCTCATAATAGTAGTACTTGACTCCCACGGGAAACGGAATCTCGAATTTGGGATGCTGGTTGTTTTTCTTGCAGTTGTCGATGATGTCCTTGTCAAGGGGTGTACCGACGAGGCGCACTTCGTTGCCGTTTTCGAAGGCGGGGAATGCGAGGGCCGAGCCCATCATTCCGGAACCGATGATTGTAATTACTTTAGACATTGTCACAAGTGTTTTTGATATTGTAGATTGAATATGAATGAGCTTGTGTGCCGGTTTCAACGCAGGATGCGGCAAGCGCTCCTGCCTTTCGGAGCTCTTCCGGCAAGGCTATGGCGGCAGACAGCGGCTGCGGGGCGAAATTGCAGACCACAAGGACGGCTTCCGAAGCGTCGTAGCGCACGAATGCGGTATGCAGGTCGGGATTGAATCCCGGGGTGCCGGTATTGCAGTAGCAAAGGTCCCATACGCTCCCCTCCCTGAAAAGCGGGGATGACGCAAGGGCCATGAGGCTGCGGTAACGATCCAGGACTTCCTTGCCGCGGGCATCGAGGCATTCTCCCCGGAATGGGCTGCGGCTCAGTTCACTGAGCATCCGCGGGCTGCTCCAGTTGAAGATGGATGTGCGCCCGTTGTCCGATTCTCCGGCATCCTCCCCTGCTTCCTGCCCGGCATAAATCATGAAAGAGGCGGTATTGAACAGCGCGGCATAGGCAAGGGCCGCCCAGGTCCTGTCGGGAGTGGCGGCAAATGCCCCTGAAGCTATGCGCTGCTCGTCGTGGTTTTCAAGGAAATTGAGCATCCCGCCCTGCATGTCTCCGAGAAACTGCCAGTTCCAGCTGAGCTCCCGCGCCGAACGCCGGCCCTCGATGATGCCCCGGAGAATGTCGTAGCAGCCGGACTTGTCATAGAGCAGGTCGAAGCCCACTTCGGACAGGTAGCGTCTGTAGTTGTTCCTGTCGTATACCTCGGCGATGAACAGCAGCTGCGGATATTTCCGCCGTGCGGCCTCTATAATGCGCTTCAGGGACTCCGGCGGCACGAGTTCGACCATGTCGCAGCGGAAGCCGTCCACTCCGACGCCGGCCCAGAACAGCAGGACTTCCAGCATCGCCGCCTCAGTCGCGGCATCGCTCCAGTCCACTTTGAGGGTATCTGTCCAGTCGCCGTCGCAGTACGGCAGCAGGGGTATGGGACCGCTGTAGTTGCAGGCCGTGTGGTTGGGAATGAAATCGGTAATGCATTTGAATCCGGCCTTGTGCGTGCGTTCGACAAGACTGCGGAACTCCTCCATGCGTGCCTGAGGGTCGTCGGCAAGATAGGGATTCACGTCCATCCAGTCGCACACCGCGTACGGGGAGCCGGGATTTCCCTTCACGAAGCTTTCCCCGGAAGCGTGCCTCGGTATGCCGGTATACCACACGGCATCCACCCCGAGGCTGTGCAGATGAGAAAAGGCATCTTCGCTCCAGGCGGAGAAACGCCCGTTCCCCCAGAGCCTCGGCAATACCTGATATATGATTTTCTTCTTTTCCATCAGAAAGGATATCCTACGCCGAAATGAAACGCGCATCCGTCCGAACCCAGCCATTGGGATGGCCTGAGAAACCGTTCTCCCTGTGCCCTGGAGGGTTCGTACAGCTTTGCTCCCCAGTCCACTCTGAGCAGTATGAAATTCAGGTTGACGCGCAGCCCTATGCCCCAGTCCGCGGCGAGGGACTGAAACCAGCTGCCCGGAAGGACATCGTCCCACTGCCACACATTTCCGCATTCGGCGAACAGGGCGCCTTCTATCTTCCAGAACAGACGCTGCCTGTATTCAAGGTCGAATTCGAGCTTCCAGTCTCCCGTCTGGCTGGGTATGGTGAACCATTCGAAAACTTCGCTGTTTCCCGGACCGAGGGCCCTTGCCTGCCACCCGCGCATGCTGTTGGCCCCTCCCACATAAAACTGCCGCTCGAACGGCATCGAGGAAGACGAACCGTAGGCCTTGCCTATGCCGGCCGAGAGCTGCATGGCCAGGGCCGAACCGGGATTGAAGCGGAAAGCCCGGCCCAGCTGCATTTCAGCCCTCACATACTGGGCATATCTGAGGCCGAGGAAGAGTTTGTCTCCAAGTTCGTCGTCTTCCGGCAGCCATGGATTCAGCAGCGAAATCGCGTTCCCCGACAAGTCGAAGGTGAAGCGCAGGAACTTGTAAGAGGTCTTCGGAATCAGGTCGGAGTCGGAGGTCAGATACAGCTGTCCCCCTACGCCCGCATCTATGTGGTCGTAGAAACTGTCCCACAGATAGAGGTTGTGCAGCAGCGTCGTGCTGAATTCCTCACTCATCTTGTTGACCTTCACCACTGTTGTGCGCAAAGGGTAGAGCTGGTAGTACAGTTGTCCGGAGTTGCCCACGTAGGCGAGGTTCGCAGCACCCAGCCACCTTACGAATTCCGGACGGTTCTGGTAATTGAGGGAGAGCTGTATTTCTGTCCTCGGTATCGCGGGACCTTTGAACACCCTGTAGGGCAGGCCGAGGAAGCGCGGAAAACTCAGGCTCGCGTTTACTCCGAATTCATTCGCCCTCGTGTCGGTGCCGAATTTCGCCTGGTAATTGCCAGTGAAGCCGAGAGAAAGCCATTCGCCTCCGTGGAACAGGTTTTTATGGAAGAAGTTCACCTGGGGGGATATGCCCCAGAGACCGTTGGCATTGGTGGATGTCTCCAGGTTGAACTTGACCCCCTGGCGGCTGCTCTCCCCCATGCTGATGCGGCAGTCGACGACAGCGCTGTCTGCGGGAATCATCTCTATCCCTATGTTGTTGAAAACCCTGAGTGCGGACAGGCGCCTGTAGCTCATGTCCGTCATCTTCTCGCTGTACCAGTCTCCGGGCCTTATCACGTTCAGTTCCCTGATTACCTTCTCCCTGAAATTGAGCTGCGAGGAGAACGAGATGCTGACATCCCCTATGCGGTATTTCTGGAGCCTTGACGAACTCGATTCCGCTTCGTTGCGGGTATGGCCGCGTATGCGGTAGGTAAGTATGTTCCTGCCTGATAGGGTGTCCGCTTCGAAGAAATAGTTGAACTTGCTGAAATCATAGTATCCCAGATTGCGGAAATAGGCGGCCCCCCGTTCGCTCTCTTTCTCGAGCAGCTTCTCGGACAGCCACTCTCCTTCGCCAATGAGGATATTGTCCCTGTCGGAAAAAAACTCCTTCTCGAACTCCCCTTCGGGTACGCGGAACACGAGCGAGTCTATGCGCAGCCTCTTTCCGGGCCGGACGACGTAGGTGACCTTTGTGGTGCGCCGGACGGTGTCGACGCGGGAGTACACCTCGGAGCCGTAATATCCGAGATATTCGAGGTGGCGGGCTATGTTCTCCCTTGAATTCACCACCTGGTACGGGTCGAATACCACGGGGGCCACTCCGACCTTGCGTATGGCGTTGTTCAGCCAGTCGTCCTTGGCGGGGTCGGACCAGTTGTAGATGTTCAGGGACGGACTCCAGCCGAAGATGAAATAGGAATTTGCGGGCTGTTTTATGTATGAGGATATGTCGGAGGCTGCAAGGCCGTCGGCATCGCCTTCGAATTCGACGGAGTTCGACGCAAGCCGGTATTCCCCCTCGGAAAGCACCCGGGTCGTACTGCACGATGCAGATCCCAGGAGCGTCAGCATCAGGGCGATGCATGGAGATAAAACGGCCCTCCTCCTCATATCCTTCTTCTAAATTCGGATAACACTATTGCGGTCGCTGAAGCCACGTTCAGGGATTCCGCCGTCTTGCCCTCGGAAAATGACGGGATGGTGAGGCGGACGCTGACCTGCGCGCCCGTGTCCGCACCTATGCCGGAGCCTTCATTGCCCATGACTATCAGGCCGGCCCGGGGAAGGTCTTCGGAATAGATGTCCTCGCCGTCGAGGTATGTCCCGCAGACAGGCATGCCAGCGGAACGGAAGCGCCTGCATACCGCAGGAAGGTCGCAATATACCGTATGCACCCTGAATATCGAGCCCATGGAGGCCTGGACCACCTTGGGATTGTAGATTTCCGCACAATCCGAGGATGCGAATACCGTCTTCACGCCGAACCAGTCCGCAAGCCGGAGAATGGTGCCCATGTTCCCGGGATCGCGCACGGCATCGAGACCGAGGTACAAGCCTTCGCCTATTTCTTCGCTGGCTCCCTGCCGCGGCTTTTCCACCACGGCGAGCACCGGAGGGGGGCTTGAAAGCATGGATATGCGGGACATGTCGTCTTCTCCTATTTCTTCTTTCCGATAGACCGCGAGAACCCTGAAACCGGAAGACAGCGCTTCGCCGACCAACTTCTCGCCTTCCACCACAAAACGGCCGTACTCGTCGCGGAATTTCTTTTCCCTAAGCGACCTGATTTGCTTTATTTCGGCTTTGCTCAACATATCTCGCAAGAATAATTGCAAATTTAGCAATAAATTAATAAGTTTGTGAAACTACTAATCAATTATTGAAAATGGGAAAATTTGTAATCAGTCTCAGGAAAAACGGAGAATTCCAGTTTAACCTCAAGGCAACCAACGGCCAGGTAATACTTACCAGCGAGGGCTATACCACGAAGGCCGCATGCCTGAACGGCGTCGAATCAGTCAAGAAGAACGCCCCCCTCGAGGAACGTTTCGAAATCAAGGAAGCCAAGAATGGCAAGCCCTTCTTCAACCTCAAGGCCAGCAACGGCCAGACCATAGGCTCCAGCCAGATGTACGCTTCCGAGCGCACCATGAGGCAGGGCATAGCGTCGGTGATGAAGAACGCCCCCGAGGCTCCCGTGGTCGAGGAACTCGACTAAGAAAAACTGTACGGCGAACAAGCGTCGTACGTAAACGGAAGGAGGATGGCCATCTGGTCATCCTCCTTGCTTTAAGCGTATTCAGGCCGCTTTCGAATTACCAGCCGAGAATCTTGCAGAAGTCATAGGCCTCCGGATCGGAGACGTATTTTTTAGCCGCCTCGTAATCCGCCGGCGTTATGTACTGGCAGATATGCTTGTAGTAGTTGCCGGCTATGCCGCCGTCTATGTCTACGCGGCGAGGAGGAATCTTGCCCTCCTCATTCTGGAGGTCCTTGAGATAGAGAGGCGATGCGTTTCCGAATGCATCCACGTACACCATGCAGCCCGTCTCTCCCTTGCTGAAGAGTTCGTACACGCCCATGGCCAGCTCGGAGCAATAGCTAAGGTCGTAGGCGATAGGGTCTTGGCAGCGCACGTCGTAGCCTATTTCCACCGGGCGGGTCTTCACCTTCATTCCGGTCTTCTTGAACTCTTTCTCAAGCAGTTCGTTGAACAGGACGGCCTTGCTGATTTTGCCGAGTTCGGGGTGTCCGTGCTCGTCATAGGTCATGCTCACGCCAGCAGACTTGATGTCCTCGGCGGACAGATCGTGGAACACGCCTTCGGCGACCACTACGGTACCATAGCCTATGCCGGAAATCTTGCGCTTTATGATGGCTGAAAGGGTAAGCCTGATAATCTTGTCTATGCTTATCTCCGTCTTGTTGAACATTTCGGGGATGATGGTCATCGGGCAGTGGGTCGCCTCGCCTATTCCGAGGGCGAGGTGTCCGGCGGAGCGTCCCATGGCTGAAATGAGCAGCCAGTTGCCGGAAGTGCGTGCATCCTCATAGATGGTGCGGGCTATGTGCGCACCCTCCTGCTTTGCGGAATTGAAGCCGAAAGTCGGAGTGTTCGCAGGCAGCGGCAGGTCGTTGTCTATAGTCTTGGGAACGTGTATGTTCGCGATGGGATATTTCTTTGCGCCGAGGAACTTGGCGATGCGGTTGGCCGTAGACGCGGTGTCATCGCCGCCGACGGTCACGAGCAGTTTGATATTGTTGTCCTGGAAGAGAGAGAGGTTGAAACGCTTCTCGAAGTCTTCGTCGGTGGGTTTGAAACGGCTCATCTGCAAATACGAACCGCCCCTGTTGAAATAGGCGTCGGCCTTGAAGAAGTCTATCTCCTCGAAACGCGGAGTCTCGCTGAACAGGCCGCTGTATCCGCCGTGAAGGCCGATTACGCGATAGCCGTTGTTAAGGAAGGTCTTGGCGACAGAACATACCACGGTGTTCATTCCCGGGGCGGGTCCTCCGCCGCAAAGGATAATAATGGAATCTTTCATATTCTTTGTAGTAATAATTAACCTGCAAACAATCATGCAAAATTAATAAAAAATTCCATATTTCCCCGCCGCCTGCCGACTGTCTATGGCTTAACGGCAGTGATGCGGCTGCGGTGTTCCTTGCGGCGGACGCCCTGCCGCCTACTCTGAGGGGAACGGCAATATGCTGGAATAACCTCCGTCGTTGTAGAGGTTCTGCATCGTCACCTTGCGGGTCAAATCCGAGAACAGCGTGATTACATAGTCGGCGCAGTCCCCGGCATCTGCATTGCCCAATGGAGATATGCCGTCCACATAGCCTATCATCCTCTCCATGCCGGAGATTCCCTGGCCGGCCGTGGTCATCGTGGGAGACTGGGATACGGTGTTCACCCGCACTTGCTTCTCCCTGCCCAGAATCAGGCCGAAATTGCGAGTGATGGACTGCAGCATCGCCTTCGCATCGGCCATGTCGCCGTATCCGGCCATGGCGCGGTCGCCCGCGATGTATGTGAGTGCCACTATCGAGGCCCCCGCATTCAGCGCGTCCTTCCTGTAGAGCACCTGCAGGAGCTTGTGATACGACATGGCGGATATGTCCAGCGTCTTGGCATAGTAATCATAATTCAGGTCCTGGTAGGCTATGCCCTTGCGTATGTTCGGGGACATGCCGATGGAGTGCAGCACGAAGTCTATCTTTCCTCCGAAATGCTGCATTGACTGCTCCACCATGTTTTCCAGTTCC
>JAFLUX010000013.1 GCA_022508605.1 Bacteroidales bacterium
CTCAATTTCTAAAGAAATCAACGCTCTCGTTGTTCTCGGTACTTTGCTTGTACTTATCTTTTCAATATTATCAATGAACTTTGCTTCGTCAGAAGCGGGATGCAAAGGTAGTAAGTTTTTACAACTCTGCAAATTTTTTTTTACTTTTTTTTGATTTCTCTGAAAACAAGCCCTCCGTAACCGCCCAAAAGCACGGTGCCCCCGAGCATCTGAAGCCATGGCGAGACTTCTGCGCCCAAACGGGACGGCAGGGATATCGCAGCGAAAATCACCGCCGCGAGCAGCACGAAAGGAAGGATGGCGCGGAAATCATAAGGGACAGGATATCTGCGCCGGCCTATCAGCCAGCTCAGGGTCATGGCAGTGCCATATCCGGCAAAACCGCCCCACGCACAGGCCCAGTAGCCTATGTGCGGAACCAGCAGCACATTCACGGCTATCATCACGGCGGCCCCTGCGGCACTGATCAGCGCCCCCCACCACGTCTGGTCGCTCAATTTGTACCAGAAAGAAAGATTGAAGAATATGCCCATGAACACCTCCGCCATCATCACTATCGGCACCACTCCGAGCCCTTCCCTGTAGGCGGGCTGTATGAAATTGCGCAGCACGGGCATGTACACCATGACGGCGAGGAAGCCCAGCAGGGCGAAAATTATAAAATATTTCATGCCGTCCGCCAGGGTCTCCGGGCTGTTCTTGTCGCGGCTCCCGTTGAACACTATAGGCTCATAGGCATAGCGGAATGCCTGGGTCAGCAGAGCCACTATCATGGCGATTTTCACGCATGCACCGTAGATGCCGAGCTGCACCATGCCCTCGCTTCCCGGCATGAGGTGCGGAAACAGTATCTTGTCAGCCACCTGGTTCAGTATCCCCACGAGGCTGAGCAGAAGAAGGGGCCAGGTGTATGCGAGCATGCGGCGCGCAAGCCCCCGGTCGAAGCGCTGCCCGAGTCCGCGCAGCTCCGGAATGAAGCCTATTGTGACGAGAGCGGTGCAGGCCAGGTTGGCAAAAAATATCAAACCCACCCCGCTGTCGAAACTGACATACAGCCGCTCGACCCAGGGATGCGCGGCGAACATGGCCGGCATCGCATAGAAGATGAAAAGATTGAGCAGGATGTTCGGGATGATGAACGCGAATTTCAGCCCCATGAACTTGAGCGGCTTGCCGTCGAGCCTGAGTTTCGAGAACATTATGGCCTGAAAGGCATCCAGCGCAACTATCGCCGCCATACATCCCACATATTCCGGGTGCGAGGCATAGCCCATGGCAGAAGCGATGGGGCCGAGCAGGAGCAGCACCGTCACCAGGAACAGCAAGCTCACCCCTCCCACCATCTTCAGCACCGTTCCGTACACGCTGCGCGAATCTTCTCCGTCCTTGTTGGAGAAGCGGAACAGTGTGGTCTCCATGCCGAAGGTGAGCAGGGCGAGCAGAAGCGCAGTATAGGCATACAGATTCGTGACTATGCCGTATCCGCCGCTTTCCGCCGCTATCTTGTAGGTATACAGGGGGACGAGCAGATAGTTCAGGAATCTTCCCACTATGCTGCTCAGGCCGTAGATGGCCGTGTCCCTTGCCAGCGACTTCAGGTTCATCGCCGTGCGCCTCAGTCGAGTTTGCGGTAGTTGTATCCGAGAAGTTCGAGTATGGGAAGCTCGTGGCCCGAAAGGCAGGACAGGAAGCGTTCGTAGTCCTTGTTGTCCGCATTGCACCACTGGACCTCGGAAAGAGCCATCAGGCGAGGAAGCAGCATGTATTCAAGATGTTCGGGAGTGGCAATGTACTCCGTCCACAGATTGCACTGGACCCCGAGGATGCGTCCCACGGCCGCGGCAGGCAAGTCGTCATAAGGCTCGTAGTGATAGAGCTTGCTCAGGGTGACTGCGCGCTTGGGGTCTCTGGTTATGCCGAGGGGCTCGTTGTCGAGGTCTGCCGACTGCGCATAATCCAGGTAGCAGTAAGTATTGGGCGACATTATCACGTCGTAACCCATGGAAGCGGCCTTGATACCGCCGGAAGTTCCCCGCCAGCTCATGACAGTCGCCCCTTCGGCAAGTTCGCCTTCAAGGATTTCGTCCCAGCCTATTATTTTCTTTCCGCGCGAAGCGAGGAATTTCTGCATGCGTGCCGTTACATAGTTCTGCAAACGGGCCTCCGCCGAGGCTTTTTCGTCAGTCACGAGTCCCAGTTCCTTTATCTTGGCCTGGCAGTCGGGATCCGTCTTCCACTCATCGCGGGGACATTCGTCACCTCCGATATTGAAATACTCCCCGGGGAAAAGTTCCGCCACTTCGGAGCATATATCCTCCAAAAAGCGCATGGTCTCCTCTTTGCCCACATTCAGCACCTGCTTCGACACGCCCCAGCGAGACCACACCTCATAGGGGGCGCTTCCGGCACATCCCAAATCGGGATAAGAAGCGAGGGCGGCGAGCATGTGGCCGGGAAGATCGATTTCAGGGATGACAGTGATGCCCCGCTCGGCCGCGTAGGACACTATATCCCGTATCTGCTCCTTGGTGTAGTAGCCTCCGTGACGTATCCCGTCGTTAGAATCCCAGTCCCGTCCGACCATGGTGCCGTTGCGGAATGCCCCGATTTCGGTGAGCTTAGGATATTTGTCAATCTCCACGCGCCAGCCCTGGTCATCGGTCAGGTGCCAGTGCAGCCGGTTCAGCTTGAAGATATACATCACGTCGAGCACTTTTTTCACCTGCTCCACGCTGAAAAAGTGACGGCAGCAGTCGAGAAGTATGCCGCGGTATCCGAAGCGGGGGGAATCCTTAATCTCGCAGCAGGGGATGCTCCACTTGGCGGACGGATCCGGGGTGCTGCCATAGATGGATTCGGGCAGCATCTGCCGCAGAGTCTGAAGGGCATACAATGCCCCGTTGTAGTCTCCGACCCTTACAACCGCATATTTTTTGCTGATGCTCAGCTCATAGGATTCCGGGGCCAGGCGCGTGTCGCTGATGAAATAAAGGCCGCTGAGCCTGCCGCCCTTGTCCACCGAGGCCGCAAGTCCCACCGGGCTTGCCACCGAACTGGTCTTTCCGCTCACCAGCGAAAGCCTGTCGGCGAACACCTTCACCGCCTTGACCGTGCGGGCGTCGAGGGCCGGGTCGCAGTTGATGTAAATGCCCTTGAGCTTGAGTGAGCCTTTCGTCATCTCGATACTCTGGGGAGCCGGCACTATCTGGGGGACAATCTCCTTGGCGGCACGGCTGCAAATGGGAGCGAATAAAGCGATAATCAGTAATATGCGTTTCATATCGGTATTAATTTGTGGTAACAAAAAGCATCTGCGCCCGTTCCGGACTAAATCCGCACGAGCGCAGAATACAATATGAGTCTATGTACCATACTGCAAAAATCAGCAGCAGCAAAGCATGCCGCCCGCCTGCAGGAATGCATTGACCGCCGTCGCGACGAACATGAGCACTATGAGGCTTGTCACGATGGTGCCGATGACCTTCACCCTCTTGAACCAGGTGCCCCCGTTCCAGCCCACGGTCTGGAACATGCTCCAGATGCCATGGTTGAGGTGCATCCAGATGGCCGCGAACCACACGAGATAGATGAGCAGGCGCCACCATGCGCCGAAGGTGAAGCTGAGCAGGATGTAGGGGTTGTTTTCGTATGTGCCCACACCGAACAGTTCGGGAAGCTGCATCTTCGCCCAGAAGTGGGTAAGGTGGAAGAACAGCAGGCCCAGTATGACGATGCCGAGTACGAACATGTTGCGTGCAGACCAGGAATCCGCAGCGCCCTTTCCGGGCACTTCATAGCGCTTCATGCCTCCGCGGGCCTTGATGTTCCTGTATGTGAGCCAGCATCCGTATGCTATGTGGACTATGAAGCCGAGGGCCAGCACCGGCACCATGATAGAAATCACGGGCGTGGACATGAAATCGCATCCGAACTTGAACAGACCGTCTCCCTTGCTGAACAGGACTTCGTCATTGGCAGCACAGCCATATTTGCCTGTAAAAGAGTCAATTACAGAGAAGAAATTTATCGTCGCGTGCAGCAAAAGAAAAATCACGAGAAACGCACCGCTCACCGCCTGGATGAACTTTTTGCCGATGGAAGATGTTGATAAGGCCATAATTTTTTCTTAAAAAATGTCCGCAAATATAATGATTCCTATTTATCTTTCAAAGGTTTTTTGCAGATACACCGGAAGCCCTCCGTCAGTGAGGCCCTCCGCAGAAAGCCTGTAGCGGACTCCTTCCGCAAGGCTGCCCGAGGGCAGGGAAAGTTTCTCGCCCGGGGCCAGCTTCACGAGCGGATGCCAGTAAATGGTTTCGCTTCCCTCGTGCGATTCCGGGATGGAGCAGCCGGCAAAACCGTATATGCGTATGTTGTCATCGAAGGATAGGCCCGGCATGTTTCCCTTGAATGTCACGAAATTGACCACTCCGTCGAAAACCCTGCCCCCGAGAGAATAAGAATACGGGTAGCTCTCCACGGTCTTTACCAAGGCCGGGTCGTATGAGGCTATCAGTTCATTGTCCGGGACAGGCACCCCGTCTATCATGGCCATGGCGTCGCCCCAGCGCGGGGCCGCGCCATATACGCTGCGCTCTTTCAGCAGATACAGGGAGACCTTGCCTCCGCGCCTGCGCATCTTTATATTAGGGGTAATCTCGACGAACAGCTCTTCCATGGTGGGAAAGCGCGCATAATCGTCGAGTTCATACGATATACATTCATTGTCGAGGAAGAAGTGGTCAGCGGGCAAGGGCAGCGAGCGAATCAGAGTGTCCGTCCGCGCCTCCGCGAGCATGGCCCCGGAGCGCCGCACGAGGTCCTTTTCCTGGGAGGGGCAGATTTTGAGCTTCGGCAGGTCCTGTGCCGTTCCTCCGACAAAGGGCTGCTGCAGCTCCAGATGACAATCCCTGTCCTTGTCCACGCCGCGCAGCATGCACACCACATCCACATCGCCATAGATATTTTCCGTCTCGAACACGAAACTTCCGTCCGCGGAGGGCTGCGCCACGCAGCACTCCGTCTTGCCGCC
This sequence comes from Bacteroidales bacterium, assembly GCA_022508605.1. Classification (GTDB taxonomy): domain Bacteria; phylum Bacteroidota; class Bacteroidia; order Bacteroidales; family UBA932; genus Cryptobacteroides. The sequence continues at coordinate 5,033 of JAFLUX010000013.1, forward strand.
GGGCACGCCGAGCAGGGCGTCTATCTCTCCGTGCAGCAGGGCCTCGGCAGCCGTTTGCGCCGCATCGGAGCCGACCATCACCGCCTTTACGGATTCGCCCTTGCGGTTGACCTCGCGGGAGCGCGCGGCCGGCCTGAACGACGAAATGGAGCGGAATGCCGCCGGCTGCAGGGAGTCGTCGCGCGACAGGGACACGCACAGCGTAAGTTCACGCCCGGAGGTGTTTTCCAGCACTATGGAGCCGGAAGTGTCGGCAGAAAGCCCGTATCCGCTCTGCACCGTCGGCCCGGTCGGGAGTGACTGTACGGACTCCACGCCCTCGGGAACACGAGAGACCGAAAGCGTATTGAATACCGAAATCACGGCGCAGTTCTGCATGTCGGGCGTTTCCCCGGAAGCGTATGCCGCCAGCCTGTAGTTACCGGTAGGGGTGCCGAAAGGTATGCGCAGGGAGCCTCCTCCCCGCCCGTCGAGCATGGCTATCCGTCCGCGGGCCGCCGGGCCTTCGGAGGACAAAAGTTCTATATATACCACAGGCTCGGCCGCGTCCGAGAACGCCGAGCACCATATCCGGTCGCCCGCAACATAGCAGTATTTGTCCGTGGCAAGATAGGTCTGGGCGCAGGCCAGCGTCGCGGCCAGTGCGGAGATAATCGTGATTATAGTGCGTCTCATCGTCATTTGTCGTCGTTCGGCCACCATTCGGGCTTGTTTTTGTGTCCTCCGGCCCACCGGCAGTCCGTGCAGCGCTTCGGCGCCCACAGCACATTGGTCCGGGAGGGCACATCCCCTTCCGCATAGACAGGAGAATCGAAAGCGAAAATGTTGTTGAAGTTATAGTTGCCGTCCTCATCGGCCTCCGGGTGGTACAAATCGAGCTCCGCATCGTAGCCGCTGCGGTACTGGCCGGAGATATAGATGCGCCGCGAAGTCCTGCGCACCGCGTCCACATATCCTATGGCCGGGGCGGAAGGGTCGGTAAGGCAGCGTATGTTTCCGGTCATTTCGCTCGGGAGCGGTTCGAAAAGCGAGCCGGTGCTGTTGGAAACGGACTGCATGTGGGTCTGATAGGCATAGGCGTCATCGGACAGGCCGCATGCGGTGACGAGTATGGAATACAACACCATCATGCGCTTGTCGGAACGCTTTATGCTGCGGAAATTGTTGTCGGAAAAACGGCTTGCGCTCTGCCCTTTCGTGCTCGCGAATCCAGGCTCCACAGAGTCGTAGCTGTTCCAGCAGAAGTAGTAGTCCTCCTCTTCGAGACGCTTCCTGTATATTTTCGACGGGTCCTCCGCATCCCTGCCGGAAAGTCCCTCAACGAACATGAGTTCCGGTATGAAATCGGCGTGAAACTCCCACGTCTCCGTGTAGTCCCAGCGGAAATTCCTCAGCGAATCCGCTCCGTCCATGCCAATGAACAGCATGACGTCGGTATCGTCGCTCCTGTAGTCGAGCTGGATAATGTCCGGAGCCTGCTGCACGCCCGTCCAGGGGGTCTCGTATTCCCGTCCGTCGTCGAGCCTGACGCAAAGGCGGTAGAGGGCCTCTTCCGGGGCGGATGACGTGTCGAGCACATACACCCCCCGGCCTTCGTGGGTGCCGTCATAAATGTCTCCCCTGTCGTTTTCCACCCTGACAGTGCCGGAGGGGAAATCCCTATCGAGCTGCGACGGACTTTCTCCGAGTCCTATCACGTTTCCGAGCCTTATCCTCGTAAGCTCTCCTATCATGATGTCTCCGGATATGACTATCCTGTCCGAGGATGCCGCATCAGGTATGGGTGAATAGGGGTAGATGCACCCTGACAGCAGCATCAGGATGCACGAAAGTGCGAATATGGACTTTTTCATCATCAAAATTTCAGGTTGAGGCTGACATACGGAATCTGCGTGGCGAACACCGACACCATGTATCCCTGCACCATCTGTCCGCCGCTCGTGGTATAAAACACTGAATAGGGATTCTTGCGCCCCGTCACATTGTAGCAGCCGAATGTGGCGGACATGTGGGTGAAGGCCTTGAAATAGTGCCCCGGTTCTATGTTGAAGGCGAGGTCCATGCGGAAATAATCCGGTATGCGGTGCGCATTCCTTTCGGAATACATGAACCGTATGGCATTCCCGTACATGTACTGCCCTACCGGTATCGTCACCGGGCGCCCGGTGGAATAGTCGAGGTTTACAGACAGGCTGTAGCGGTGCGTGAACTTGTAGTTTCCGACCAGCTTGACGTCGTGGGGCTTGTCGTAGGGGGCGTTGTACCAGGCTCCCCCGTTGATTGTCTCCACGCCGCGGTCTTCGGTCTCGCGCAACCTTGCCCTGGACCATGTATAGGAAATCCATCCCGTAAGGCGCCCCGTCTGCTTGCGCATCATCAGCTCGACCCCGTAGGAGCGTCCCTCGGTGGTCACGAGGTCGGAGGCGAGGTCGTCATTCATCACGAGCACGGCTCCGGACTTGTAGTCAAGATAGTTGTACATCTGCTTCCAGTAGGTCTCCGCAGACAGGTCCACCGTGCCGCCGGCAACGGTCCAGTATGCTCCGGCAGCGGCCTGGAATCCTTTCTGGGGCCGTATCTTCCCGTCCGACAGCTTCCAGGTGTCCATGGGAGATATGGACGAAGTATTGGAAATGAGGTGTATATACTGGCTCATGCTGTTGAAGCCTGCCTTGAACGACAGGTTGGCCTCCGGAGAATATTTGCCGCTGATACGAAATTCAGGAGTTCCGTAGTATTTGGGCCCGTCCATGGACACGAACGAGGAATAGCGCATGCCGAAGTCCAGCGAAAACGGGCTTCCGGAAGGCTGCCACAGGTCTCCGGCATATATCGAAGGCTCCAGCCCCGACTCCGCCGGCAGGGCCCGAGGCACTATCAGGGACTCTCCGAGAGGTGCAAGAGCGCCCCTCGCCAGGGTATAGAACACCGCATCCCCTCCATACGTGAGGGTATGCTCGCCGCGTTTCTTGCTTGCACCGGCACGGACGAAAGCCTGGCGCACGCCTCCTGACAACTCGTATGCGCCGAGAGGGTTGAGGGTCTCGCCGCTTTCCATGCGGTTCGAATATCGGTCGTATCCGGCAGTGACCTCTACATCGCCGCCGTCGCCCGATTTGTGCTTCCACTTCAGCGAAATGTCGAAGTTGGAATAGTTGAAGGTGGTGTCCACGCTGAATCCGAAACCGTCCCGCGACCAGTAGGCGAATGCCTGAAGCGTATTGCGGGCGTCGAAACGGTGGGTCACGCCGAGGTTCACGTCGCTGAAGGATGCGCTGCCCCCGGAGAATCCGCTGCTGCGCGGCAGACGCTTGAGTATCCAGTCAGAATAGGAAGTGCGGCCCCCGAGGACGAAGTTCGTCTTGTTCCTGACTATAGGGCCGTCTATCGTAAGATGCCCCGTCATAAACCCTATTCCGAGCGAGCCTTTGACGCGCTCGGAATTTCCCTCGCGGCAGCTTATGTCGAGCACGGATGAAATACGCCCTCCGAATCTGGCCGGTATGGAACTTTTGTAAAGCTCGATGTCGTCTATGACCTCGGCATTGAAGGCGGAAAATATGCCGAAAAGGTGGCTCGGATTGTATATAGTATTGCCGTTCAGCAGAATCAGATTCTGGTCGGTGGAGCCTCCGCGGACGTTGAATCCGCCCGAAGCCTCGCCCACCGACTTTACTCCGGGCAGGGTGAGCACGGCTTTCAGCACGTCCCCCTCCCCGAAAGCCGAGGGCATATGCGTTATCGTGCGGGAGTCTATTTTCTCAAGCCCCATTTCCGTGCGGCGGTGGCTGTCCATGCCGTTGGCGCTCACATACGCGCTTTTCAGCGCCGTGACCTTTTCGCGCATCACTATGTCCAGCAGGCCTGGGCCACGGACTATGACGCGGATGTTCATGTCCTCCATGGAATATTCCGTGAAATGCAGGACGTTTTCGCCCCCGGACAGGTTCAGTCGGTAGCGACCGTCCGAATCGGTATAGTCGTAGATGCGCCCGGAATCGTCGGCCACGAGCACGCCGGAAAGCGGCTCTCCGGATGCCACGTCGCACACCCGTCCCGATACGGAATAAGGCCCCGCGGACTGGCCGGGATTGCCGATTTCATAGGTCTTGTTGCGATAGTTCGCTATGAGCTTTTCCTGCTCTATCACGGCAAGAAGGGCATTGCGCCCGCCTGACTGTTCTCCGGAAGAAAACCACCCTGCCGGCAGACCCGCCCGCAGGCCGTCCGTCTCGGGAGGAGCGAGCACGAAAGAAGCCGGCCTGCCCTGCTCCGGAGCTTTACCTGCGCCACCCGCAAGCGGAGTGAAGCCAGCCTTCCTGCCGCGTCCGGGATATATCTGCCTGAATTTTCCTTTCCGGACGGCATACCAACGGTCGCGCTGGTGGAAATAGGCCAGGACTTTTTCCCGGTAGCCGGGGTCGTCGTAGCCTATCCCCCTGACGCCGTTGTGGTCGCCGGGTTCCCGTGCGAATATTTTGACGCGCTGCATCCACACAGTATCACGGGCATCGGCGAGCACCCGGGCAAAGCCCTCCGGGGCCTCCGCGATTCCGCACAGATTCAGGTTTACGTAGCTTACTCCGTCTATTTCGAACCACGACACCAAAGAGCGCTCCGCCACCACGGGAGAGGAAAAATCGTTCTCCTTGACGAGCAGGTCCTGGGTGTGGGCATTGACGTTGAGCAGGACCCCGGTATATACGACACCGTCGAAACAAACCGTCCCGGATCGGAACACCGGAGTCTCCCAATAGTAGCTGCCGTTGAACGGAAAGTCGTATTCCACGGCGTTCCTGCCCCTGTAAAGCGGCGTCTGGGCAGAACACACGAAGCCGCAAACCAACAGCAGGACAATCATTAACCTTCTCATATCGCAAAGATATAAAAAGATATGACATTTATTGGATTTCTGATATTTTTCAGATACTTTTGTCCTGCCCGTGCTTAAGCCCGGGGACTTTGGAACCCGCATTTCAAGTGAACTGCGGACAAAAATCGGAAAAGATGTACAAAAGGGTATTGTTGAAACTCAGCGGCGAAAGCCTCGGCGGACCTTCGGGAACAGGCCTCGACCCTGAAAGCCTCAACCGCTTCGCGGCAGAAGTCGCGGAGGCGGTCCGGGGAGGACACCAGATTGCAATCGTAAACGGAGGCGGCAACATCTTCCGCGGCCTGCAGGGCGCGGGAAGCGGATTCGACCGGGTTACAGGCGACCGCATGGGCATGTTCGCAACCGTAATCAATTCGCTCGCGCTTTCCTGTGCGCTGAGGAGCCTCGGCGTGGAGGCGGAAGTGTTCACAGCCACTCCGATGGAGCCGCACGCCCGCTACTACACCCGCGACAACGCGGTGGCCGTGTTGGAAAGGGGCGGCGTGGCGCTCATAGCCGGAGGCACCGGGAATCCTTTTTTCACCACGGATTCGGGAGCGGCGCTCAGGGCCCTCGAACTGCGGGCCGACGCACTGCTGAAGGGCACGCGGGTCGACGGAGTATACACCGCAGACCCGGAGAAGGACCCCAATGCCGTTCGCTACGAAGAACTCAGCTTCTCGCAGGCGCTCGCCGAACACCTGAAAGTGATGGACCAGACGGCATATTCCCTGTGCGAACAGGGCCCGGTGCCCATAGTCGTATTCGACATCACAGTGAAAGGCAACCTGGCCCGTCTCCTCGCAGGAGAAAAAATAGGTACGATAGTACACGCATAATTACACACGCAATATGTTGACAGAAAGAGCTAAAGAAATCGTGAGCGGCGCGGAGGCCAAAATGCAGGACGCCCTCAACTTCCTCGGAGAAGACCTCAAAAACTACAGGGTAGGCAAGGCGAATCCAGCCATATTCAACAACCTGATGGTCGATTACTACGGGTCTCCGACCCCCGTGCATCAGGTGGCATCCATTTCGGCGCCGGATGCTAAGACACTCACGCTCCAGCCCTGGGAGAAGAGCATGATTCAGAAGATAGAGAAGGCCATCATCGACGCCAATCTCGGCTTCACCCCGCAGAACAACGGGGAGATTATCCGCTGCAACGTGCCCACGCTTACGGAAGAGCGCCGCAGGGAGCTGATAAAGAAGGCCAAGGCTACCGGAGAAAACTCCAAGATAACCATACGCAACGCCAGGAGGGACGCCGTCGACCTGCTCAAGAAAGCCCAGAAGAACGAGGGCCTTTCGGAGGACGTACAAAAGGAGGCCGAAGACGAAATCCAGAAGCTGACCGACAAGAAAGTCAAGTCGGTGGATGAACTCGTGGCTGCCAAAGAAAAAGAAATCCTCACCGTTTAGCGAGGATTTCCATTTCTACAGGACGGGCGACAGGTTCAGAGTGAAACTGTAAGTCCCGGGATGTATCAGATATTCATCCCGAGGCACCGCACCCCAGGAGTTTACGCATCCGAGTCCCATTTGCACAAGGTCGCAGTTGACGAAAGTCTTGCCTGCGGCCCTGTTTTCTTTATGCAGCAGCGGCAGAAGTTCCCGGCTGTGACGCCACTGCCCGAGGCTCATGTCGAGGGTCGAACGGCCGAACGGCAGGGCCGAAGCCGAGAAAGGCGCGGGAGATGTGAGTTCGAGTCCGCTGCCGTCAGAGCACAATATCTTGTAAGTCCTGACGCCCGTATTGGTGCCGTGCTCCTGCGGGCGGGCCGCCCCGAAGTCGTAACGCTCCGCCACATCCTGCACGTAGCGTCCCAGCCTGGCGGCGCTGCGGCGGTCGGAGTAGGTGTCGAACGGACCTTCTCCGTAAAAATCCACGGTGGAATATTCCCCTGGCATGGCGAACTCCACTCCTACCCGGAACAGGTCGGGAACCACGGAAGACTCTGAAGATGTCGCCTCCAGGGTCATGTTCAGGCTTATCGAGCCTCCCGGCATCACCTCATAACACATTCGCACGCTGCCGTATTGCAGGGGATAGTTCACGCTTACCGTTACCGTCCCCTCACCGGTCTGACTCACTTCAAAGCCTTCGGGACTGAACTCAGGATAGAGCCAGCCAAACATTTTCCAGTTCAGTCCGGCACCGAGGTCGTTTTCCGTCACCGCCCGGCCGAAACACGGCATCAGGGGCGTATCTATCATACGCCGTCCGCGGACGGAATAGGAGCAGAGCGCTCCCGTCGTCCTGTCCCACACGGCCTGCCACTCGTCGCCGGACACGCTCACGGTCCCGTCAGTCTGCCTGAGCGCAAGAGGAGCCGTATCGGTAAGGCGGAAAGGCTCGCAGGACATCTCGCGCCGTATAGCTATCTGGTCGGAGGCCACCTTGGTGCCGCGCGGCAGTATGCCGTCATCTTCCCTCAGATAAAAATCCACCCACAGCGACAGGTCTATGCCGCCGGTATCAGGCAGGATGAATCCGGGCAGTTCGACGAGTTCCGAGGTCTGGGGCGCTATGGCGGGAAGCCTCAGAGTGCCGCTGCTGATGGTGCGGCCGTCGCGGACGAGCTGCCAGATGCAGTCGTAACGCCCGAGGTCGATGAAGAAGTTTTCGTTGAATATGCTCAGTCGTCCGCTGCGAATCTGCTCCTCGCTTGCCGAGCAAAGTATGTTCCTGTACTGGTAGCGCACCTCTTCCGCCCCCGGATGGGGCACGCGGTCGGCGGACACTATGCCGTTGCAGTTGAAGGCGTCCCCGGCCGGGTCCCAGGTGTTGAAGTCCCCGCCGAACACATAAATCCAGTCCTGCTTATCAGCCGTCTTCGGACCGGCTCCGTTTTCGCCGTCCACCTTTCCCTGTGCAGGGTCGTATGGCCAGCGCAGGGCCTGGTCCGCAAAGTCCCAGATACATCCTCCCTGATAGGCGGGGTATTTGCGCACAAGCTCCCAGTAGTCGGCGAATCCGCCCAAGGAGTTGCCCATCGCATGGGCATATTCGCACTGGATTAGAGGCTTAGTGGGATTTTTGCTGCAATACTCCGCGCACCTTTCATATGAATAGTACATGGGGCAGAATATGTCCGTATGGTCCGTGAGTCCGGCCCTTTCGTACTGCACGGGACGGGTCGGGTCCTCGGCCTTGGTCCAGGCATACGTCTTCTCGAAAGCCGGACCGTCTCCTGCCTCGTTGCCCAGGCTCCATATTATCACGCACGGGTGGTTGCGGTCGCGCTGCACCATACGCTGCATACGCACCATGTGGGCCTTTTCGTACTGCGGATTCTTCGCTAAGGTCGCGGGGCCGTAGCCCATGCCGTGCGATTCGATGTTCGCCTCGTCTATCACGTACAGGCCGTAACGGTCGCACAGCTCATACCAGAAGGGGTCGTTGGGGTAGTGGCATGTGCGCACGGTGTTGATGTTCAGCTCCTTCATCAGTTTTATGTCGCGCAGCATCTCCTCGCGGCTCACGCAGTATGCCCCGTCCGGACTCATCTCGTGGCGGTTCACGCCCTTTATCAGCACGGGGCACCCGTTCACCAGCAGCCGGGAGTCCTTTATCTCCACGCTGCGGAATCCCACATCGAGCAGGGCCGTCTCCATGGCCTTCCCCTTGCAAAGCGCCGTGACGGACAGGCCGTAGAGATTGGGCGCTTCGGCACTCCAGAGCAAGGGAGAGTCGAGCGTGCCGTGCCAGCAGGCGCTGCCGTCGTAGACTTTTTCCTCGCTGACCAGCACACTGCCGTCAGGGCCTGCAAGCTCATAACGCACCGCGTCTACACCTTTCTTCACTTCCACGTCGAAATCGAACTCTCCGTGCATGTCGGCATACACAGTCACGTTCTCCAGCCCCTTGCGCGGCCTGAAATCCAGCCTCACGCCGCGGGCGATGCCGCACAGGCGCCAGAAGTCCTGGCATTCGAGGTACGTGCCGTCGCACCAGCGCATAACCTCGAGGGCTATGGTGTTGTCCCCTTTCTTCACATAGGGGGAAATGTCGAAAGCGGCCTCCAGCTTGCTGTCCTCGCTGTAGCCGGCGAATTTGCCGTTCACCCACACGCGCACGTTGGATGTGACGCTGCCGATTCTCAGCACCACCTGCGCCCCGCACTGCTCTTTGGTGAGAACGAAATGCCTGCGGTAGCGTCCTGTGTGGTTGTGCTCCTCCGGCACTACCGGGGGATTGTTCTCGAAGTGGCCGTGCCAGGGATAGGGAGTGTTCACATACACCGGGTCGCCGTAACCGTAAAGCTCCCAGATGCCCGGAACCGGGATTTCGTCCCAGTCGGAGTCGTCGAAGGAAGGGGCCTGGTATCCGTCGGTGAACGGGCCGGTCCAGGACTCCTGCCACTTGAATTTCCAGATGCCGTCCAGACTCATGGACGGCGCATCGGAGCGCATGGATGCCGTCATGGGCAGACGGCCGATTTCAACGATTTTCGGGTCAGTCCAGTCGGTCGGTGACGGTTCGCCGGCATTTGCCGTCAGCAGTGCCGCCATGCCGAGAACGGTACAGCAAAGAATAGTTTTCCGTGTCATAGCGATGTGAGTTTTTCCAAAAGTGCAGCCCGCTCCTCCGGCGAGCAGAACCCGACCCTGACAGGGACGCAAAACAGGCGTTCCCGCAACTGTTCGGGAAAGTCCGGCAGGTCGCGCAGACGCTGGGCGTCCTTTTCCGTGGTGATGAAGATTGCCGTAGGGTTGCGTTTCAGCGCAGCCTTCAGGGCACGTATGTCGGCGCGGGTGTAGCGGTGGTGGTCAGGATAGTGCAGATGTTCCACTATGCGGTAGTTGTCGGAAACATGCTGCACGAGCGGGGTGTCGTTGGCTATGCCTGTGAACAGGACGGCCTTTCCGGAGTAAACGTAACGGCTGTCGGTGCCGCTGAACACCGGTTCTGGCTTGTCGTATTCCAGTTGCGAGAACAGAAGCATCGCGCCGTCCTTCTTGCGCCGCTCCCAACCCAGACGCTCCGCGTAGGCCGCCTTTTCCTCCGCATCGAGGGCATACGGGCACTTGGTGACTATGAGTATGTCGGCATCGAAGAGTCTTCGTTTGAGGTCGCGCAGGCGCCCGGCAGGCAGCAGGCTGTCTTCGGTCGACGGACGGTTGTAATCGGTGAGGACTATGCCGAGGGAGGGGCGCAGCTTGCGGTACTGCCAGGCATCGTCGAGCAGGATGATATCCGCCGCCTCGCGGGATGAGTCCGGATGCACCAGTTTCCGGCAGCCCTCCACCCTGTCCTTGTCCACCGCCACGGCTACATGGGGGAACTTGCGTTTTATCTGCAGCGGCTCGTCCCCGAAGTCAGCGGCGCTGCCCCCGGCATCGACCATGCGGAATCCGCGGCTGCGCCGCCCGTATCCCCGCGACAAGACTGCAAGACTGCGCGAAGCCCAGCGGCCGCTGTCCTGCAGTTCCCTTAGCAGCATCTCTATATGGGGTGTCTTACCCGTGCCGCCCACAGCGATATTGCCCACGCAAATCGTGGGCACCTCGGCCTCGGTGCTGTGACGGCCGCCGCAGTACCACGCATCGCGGATGGAGAGTATCAGTTTATATATCATACACGTTGTTCGTTTCGAGACGGACTCCGTCCCAGCCAGCCGCTATGAAATCGAGTATGCCGCGTATTTCATCCGGGTCGTCCGATGTGACAAGACGCATCCGGGTGGACTTGAAGTCGGGCAGGCCCTTGAAATAGCAGCTGAGGTGGCGGCGCATCTCATAGATGCCGCGGGGCCGCCCCTTGTAGTGGAGAGACAGGTCAAGATGGCGTTTGGCAAGGGACACGCGCTCAGCGACGGACAAGGGAGGCAGGGTCTCCCCTCTGTCTATGAAACTTCGCATCTCCCGGAAGACCCAGGGATGGCCGAAAGACGCCCGCCCCACCATTATGGCATCCACTCCGTAGCGGTCGAATGCCTCGGCGGCACCGGGCCCGTCGGTTATGTCGCCGTTGCCTATTATGGGAATGCGCATGCGCGGATTTTCCTTGACCTTTCCGATAAGCGTCCAGTCCGCCTTGCCGCGATACAGCTGGCAACGCGTGCGGCCATGTATGGTCAGAGCCTGTATTCCCACATCCTGAAGACGTTCGGCAAGTTCCACTATGATTTTGCTGTCCTCGTCCCAGCCGAGGCGGGTTTTGACGGTGACCGGCTTTTTGACGGCCTCCACGACGGCTTTCGTTATCGCCACCATCTTGTCCGGCTCGCGCATCATTCCGCTGCCGGCCCCGCGTCCGGCAATCTTGCTCACAGGGCAGCCGAAATTGATGTCTATGATGTCGGCTCCGTGTCCTCCGGCGATTTCGGCGGCATTGTCCGCCATTTTCGCCGCTTCTACCATGGATTCCGGGATATGTCCGTAGATTTGTATCCCCACCGGGGCCTCCTCCGGGATAGTGAGCATCTTGGCTATGGCCTTGTCCGCATCACGTATGAGGCCGTCCGAAGGCACGAATTCCGTATATACCATCGCGGCGCCCTGTTCCTTGCACAAAATGCGGAAAGATACGTCGGTGACATCCTCCATAGGGGCCAAGAACAGAGGTTTTTCTCCAAAATCCAAATCTCCTATCCTCATAGTGTACAAAATTAAAAAATATTTACGAACTTTGCAGCACTGTATGGTGAGTTGTCCGAGTGGTTGAAGGAGCCTGCCTCGAAAACAGGTGTACGGCAACGTACCGGGGGTTCGAATCCCTCACTCACCGCAAAGAAGCCCCATCAAACACTCAATGGGGCTTTTTTGTTAAATCGAGACCACATGAATATATTGAAATGCTTGGCCGTGCTGGTTTTAACCTTGTCATGCCAAAGAACTGAATCGAATATGAGCACCCTGAAAGAAAAACTGCTGAGCCTGTTCCGTAAAGAGGCCGTCAGCGAGAAGGCAAACGATTCGGCCTTCGTCACTTTGTATATCAACGCTCCCCTCCAGCCGGTAGACCGTTTCGAATTGGAGGATGCCTTTACCGAACTGATAGAGAACTCCGATATAGGTTTCATCGACGGCGGGGGCACGTATATGGAGGAATCCGGCGGCATCAGCGCATGCGACATCAATTTCGTCTTGAATGACATAAGCGAAGAGAGCCTCGCCAAACTGGAGTCGATGGTCAGGGAAGTGGGCGTCCCCAAAGGCTCTTCGCTGCAATGGGATGACGACAAAGACGAAAAACATAAGCGTCCCGTGGGCCACCTGGAGGGCATGGCGGTTCATATAAACGGCACCGAACTGCCCAAGGAGGTTTATGAAAGCTGCGACATCAACTACGTCATCGAACAGATGAACTCCCTGCTGGAAGGGAAAGGACGCATGTACGGCACGTGGGAAGGCCCGGAGAACACCTCCCTGTATTTCTATGGAGAGAGCTATGATGCAATGGCGGCAGCCATACAGGGTTTCATTTCCGAATATCCGTTGTGCCAAAAATGCGTGGTGGAGAAGATGCGCGATGAAGAATAAAACAGTAATATTCGACCTGGACGGGACGCTGGTAGATACGATTGCAGACCTGGGGACGGCGGTGAATTTCGCATTGGCGTCCAAGGGGCTGCCGGGACATGAGCCCGATGAATATCGCGGAATGGTAGGACACGGGGTGCGCAATCTCATCCAGCTTTCCCTGCCCGAAAACCTGCGGGACGACAATTCCACGGTGGAACAGCTGCTGGGGATTTTCCTCGACTACTACACAGAACACATAGACGTGCATTCGCGTGCCTACCCGGGCATCCCGCAGCTGCTGACGGACCTGCATGAGGCCGGCGTAAAAATCGCCATCGCATCCAACAAGTTCCAGAAAGGGGCCGAGAAACTCGTCCGCAGCCTGTTCCCGCAGATTCCTTTCGCGGCAGTGTGCGGAGCGCAGAGCGGCATGCCGCTCAAACCGGACCCCGCCGTCGTATCAGGCATACTCGAAAAAAGCGGCGGCTGCGCAGAGGACGCCGTGCTGGTGGGAGACTCCGGAACCGACATAGCCACCGCCGCTGCGGCCGGCATCCGGAGCATAGCCGTAAGCTGGGGTTTCAGGCCCAAAGAGTCCCTGAAAGATGCAGGCTGCATAGTGGACAGCGCCGATGAACTCCGCGCCCTGCTCCTGCCCTCCGACGCTTCCGCGGCTGTGAACTGATTTTCCTTTTCCGGGTCCCGCCCCGTGCGGCCGGACCGATGCTGAGACCCACTGAATGGCGGGTCTCATAATTTTTTCGGTTGTTTGTCACAAATTTGTTCGGTCATTTGTCACGAATTTGTTCGGTCATTTGTCACGGATATTTTAGTATTATGCGATGCAAGGTATTATATTTTTATATACCTTTGCGCGCTTTTTACAAACACTGCGATATGCAAGGATTCTGGACCGTAGTGATGCTCGTCTGCTCGAACATCTTCATGACCTTCGCCTGGTACGGACACCTCAAGCTCCAGGAAATGAAAATTTCCACCGGGTGGCCGCTGATTCTCATCATACTGTTCTCCTGGGGAATAGCATTCTTTGAATACTGCCTCACGGTTCCCGCAAACCGCATAGGGTTCGATGGCAACGGAGGGCCCTACGGCCTGATGCAGCTGAAGGTGATACAGGAGGTCATCTCGCTCACAGTCTTTACCATCATCGTCCATTTCCTGTTCCAGGGACAGACACTGCAATGGAACCACCTTGCGGCATTCGCCTGCCTGGTGCTCGCGGTGTTCTTTGTGTTCCTGAAATAAGGCCGCTGAAAGTCGGCAAAAAACGGAAAAGCCCGGCAACTCGTGCCGGGCCTTGAAAGCCTTTCAGACTATAGTATAAGCAGTTGCTTACTCTTTGCCGAGGCACTTCCACACGCAGGCGGAAAGAGCGGCTCCGATGCAGGGTCCGACAAAGAACACCCACACATTCGCAAGCGCTGCACCTCCGGCGAAGATTGCGGGACCGAGGGAGCGGGCGGGGTTGACGGACGTACCGGTCAGGTTGATGCAAACAAGGTGTACCAGAATCAGCGTGAGACCTATGGCAAGGCCCGCAAGATTGCCTGCGCCCTTCTTGCTGTCCGTGCTGCCGAGCACGACGAGCACGAAGATGAAAGTGGCTATGGCCTCGACGAGCAAGGCTCCGCATATTCCTCCGGCGTTGTCTACACCATTGGTGCCGAGTCCTCCGGTCAAATCGGGAGCGGCGACCACACCGGCAAGGAGCATCAGGACGGCGCCGGCAATGATGCCGCCGATAATCTGTCCGCACCAGTATCCGCAGGCATCCTTCCAGCTCATGCGGCCGGACAGGGCGACGGCAAGCGTGATTGCGGGGTTGATGTGACATCCTGAGATGTTTCCGATTGTGTAGGCCATGGCGACTACGGTAAGCCCGAAGGCGATGGCGGTGCCCACTACTCCGGCGGGCGTATTGCAGCCGAGAAACATAGCGGTTCCGCAGCCAAGGAGCGTCAGAACGAACGTTCCGATGCATTCAGCAATGTACTTTCTCATTTTCAATTGGTTTTAGAGATTAGTTTCACGCCGAAAAATACGGAATCCGGCGAATAAATCAAAATTTATGGTTTAAGATGTTCATCCAGGTACGCCATTATGCGTTCCTGCTGCCCGAGGCCGCAATGATGCGGGCCGTCGAACCATTCAGTGAGCAGCATGCCGTCCGCCCCTTTTTCGGAATATATCTGCCGCATACGCCCGTATGCCTCTTCCACCGCATATTCCGGGAACAGCTTGTCCTGTCGTCCGCTCAGGAAGAGGAAGGGTTTCGGAGCGAGTGCAAGGGCTATGTCAGGGAAATCATACCGCTCCCGCAGCTGCGGAATCATCATGCTGTAGTCGGATGCCGTGGGAGGGTCGGCCTGCGTCTGCTTCAGTGTCATCCAGCACAGCGCGACGCCGGTTTTCACTTCAGGGCAAAAGGCGGTGAGGAGCCACGCCCTGTGCGCCCCCATGGACCAGCCGAAGCAGCCTATGCGCTCCGGATCCACGCAGGGCAGGCGTCCCAGCACCGCCGCGGCCCCGGCATCCTCCCGCAAGGTCTTGCAGGCCCAGACCACGCCATTGCGTTCCAGGGAGTCGTACACGGCCCGCTGGCCCTCATACACCTCTTTCTTTAGCGCCTTCAAGTCGCCGTCTTCTCCCCCGAAACGGACGCGGGACCACTTTCGGGCCGCCTCCGTGCTTCTCGAACCCCAGTACAGAGCATCCGGCACTATGACCACATACCCGGCGGCAGCCAGCCTGTCGGCGAACCACACCCCGTCGAAGCCGCCGTCCACCCATTCCTGAGAAGATTTTTTGATGTATTCCGGGGCCGATGCCATGGGGCGGACCAATTTTTCCTTGCCTATGTCGAAGCGGGCGCCGTGGTCGTGGAGCAGCACCAGCCCGGGGTGGCGTCTGCGGCGGCCCGCCCCGTCAGGGACCAACAGGTACGCCTCGACCCTGCCTCCGTCAGGAGCGCTATATGCAATGCGACGGCACTGATATCCGGCCCGTTGTTCGCTTTCCAGAACTTGGACGGGCAAATGCCCGCAGCCGCTGAAGAACAGCGGGAACGCGAGCGCGGCGATAATCAATCTTGCTTTTTTGCTCATATTCAGTAAATATAGCCTCCTTCACACAAATTTGCAAACCCCGTCAAAAAAAGTGCTATATTTGCAGACTGTTTTTCAGATAAAAATAATATGAAGAAGAATTTTTTGACGCTGTCCGTTGTGGCTGGAATCATAATCGCCGCCTTGTCCGCATGCGTCAACACGGGTCCCGATGTAATAGGGGGGCTCCTGTCCGGTGATGACCCTCAAGCGAATGATGCCGTAAGAAACATACGATTAGTCTCCGTAGACCGCATTTTTTACGAGTACGATGAAAGCGGGAGGCTTACAACGATTATCGACAATGACGATGATTATGAAGCGTCCGCCGACAACAATTTCAAAATCGAATTGAAAGACCAATACGACGACGAAATAGATGAAACCACCGTCAGTTTCGGCTTTCAAAACAGTCGCATCCAGTCCATTTCTTCGAAGGGTACCTACCGTTATAATGACGGGAAAGATTCCACCGAAGGTTCGGCATCGTTCAGCTACAATGACAAAGGACAGATTTCATTAGTCTCCTGTTCGATTAATTACCATGGCTCTGACGGATACAGCGCCATAGCCAAAGTTTCGATTACGCTTAATTACGACTCGATGAGCCGCCTTGTCTCTGCCGAAGAAATCACGACAGGAACCGAAACCTATGACGGCAAGACATCCAAGTTATCATTAAAACGGAAAATCGAATACAAGTATTTCCCCGGGTGGGACAATACCTTTTATCAGTACACTCCGAATCTTGCCGGCGACTTGTTTGAAAACAACCTGGTCGCGATTACGGACGATCGGCTCGGGTTCAATGCCTTCGCTTACGTCGGCTTGTTCGGAAAAGCATCTTCAGCCGTTCCGAGCTCAGCCGAGGAATCCGTGGAGGAGGACTACGACGGGAAGGTCTCGACAAGAAAATACACCAACAGGTATTCCTGTTCTTTCAACGAAAACGACACCATCAGCAGCGCGGACAATTACACTTACTGGTATACCAGGGTCGGTACCCGCGGAGAAATGCCGGCCGTTGAAAGCAATGACGGCCCGGTAAAAGACGGCAAAACCTATCTCAGACTATTCGATAGGCTGCATGCCAATTTCAGTGCAACAGCGAAGCAATAGTATAAACAACAAAAATAGTACTAATTATGAAAAAAATCCTTTTGACAATGGCGGTCGCCGTCCTGACGGTCGCGGCAAGCGCACAGAACAGGTTTTATGCAGGTGGTTCTTTGGGCTACGGTTCCAATTCATACGACGGAGCCATAACCACTCAGTCATTCACCATCCTGCCTGAAATCGGCTATGTCCTGAACGACAAGATGACAATCGGTGCGGAGCTTGGGTACAAGTCCGTCAGCAACAAGAGCCATGAGCCCGTGCAGACCGACGGCACATTCTCTTTCAACCCTTATTTCCGCTACACTTTCTTCTCGGTGGGCAAAGTGGACGTGTTCGGAGACGCAATGTTCTCCCTCGGCCTGATAAGCCATAAGTCTTCCTACGACGGCGGCACCACGAGCACCAGCAATGCCACGTCTCTGGGCTTTTATGTCAAGCCTGGCATCGCATATAATCTGAACGACAAGTTCAGCCTCGTCGCCAAGTTTGGCAATGTACTGGGATTCAGCAGCGCAAGGTCCGGAGACAGCGGAGCGAAGGCAACCACCGCATTCGAGCTTATGAACCTCAGCAACAAGCTCTCATTCGGATTCTACTATAACTTCTAATCACCTACTGTACAATGAAAAAGTTCTTAATCACCCTTGCGGCAGTGTTTGCCGTAGCTGTCTCCGCAAACGCGGCGGACTACAAAGTCGACGACAGCGCCATCGACGCGCTTATCGAAAACGCCACTGAGATTTGCGCCCTCGATGTAGCCGAGTTCTCCAATTTCGAGGCCCAGACATCCAGCTTCAGCACCAAAAGAGTGCAGCCCGTGGTCGCCCTCGTCCTCAACTTCTTCGTGGGAGGATTCGGCATACACCGCCACTACATGGGCACCGCTCCCGGCATGTGGGCTCTCTACACCTTCACCTTCGGAGGAATTTTCGGCATTGTGACCTTCGTGGATTTCATCATGCTCATAGTCGGCACGGTGGACGATGACATTTCGCAGTACATCGACAACCGCAGCTTCTTCATGTGGATTTAAGCCTTGAGGCTCGAATCTGTCATCTTAGCCGTTCTGCTTGCCGCCGCGGTCCCGGCATACGGGCAGCGCAAAGTCAGCGCCGATGTCGAAGTGAAGACGGTGGCGGGAGGCAAGTCGAGCACAGTCACCAAAAGCGTCTATTGTTCCAACAATGGACGCTTGGTGACTTTATTCAAGACCCCTGTAAGGTTCTATCTGCTCACGAACTCCAAAGGCGAGGCCCGCATATACAAGCCCCAGACAAATGAGGTGCTGTCCCAGACGGACCCGTCCATGAGTTCGAGCGCCGACCTCGTGTCGCTGTTCATGAACGGACGCATAGACGACCTGGGACTCGGGTGGTACGGCTACAAACTCTCGTCCTCCACAAAAGAGGACGGATACACGAAGAAAACATTTACACACCCGGACCCCTCGCGTCCGGTGGTGGAGATAGTATTCGAGAATTATCTCCCCATTTATGCCGCGTATAAAGATGGCGGGGGCAGGATTCTCAGCAAGAAGTATCTTTCAGGCTATTCGACCTTCAAGCGCTTCGTAATGCCTCTCCGCGTGGTGGACATCTCCTACGACTCATCCAGGGACTCCACGGTGGTGCGCACCGTATATTCTGCCGTAAAGGTGGACGAGGACGACCCCAACTTCGACTTCACGGTGCCTGAGGGCGCAAAACCGGTGCAGCTTCCCTCCCCCGGCATCAAATGAAACGTTCAGCACTCATCGCGTGCCTCGTGCTTCAAACCCTGCTGTGTGCGGCGCAGCAGACAGATGCGGCCCGCCTGACCCTTGAAGCCGATTTCAGCGACCATATTGTCACGGAGCAGGCCCCTGCCGGGGCGAATGCAGCCGAAAAGGCAGCATGGGCAGTGCGCAGACAGCTGGCAGGCAGAGACCGCTACGACCCGCCGAACTACATGTTTTTCCGCCAGGCGGCAAAGAGCATAGGATTTTTCCCTGCCATATTCGCCACGGCGGACAGAATCTTGCGCGACACGCGAATAGGCACGGTAAGGGAGCGCTTCGACGAGTACCGCAGCAGCATAGAAGAAGGACCGGAGGCCTACCAACTTCCGGACGCAAAGCGATGAAGCGCACCGCATGCTGCCTTGCAGCCATTGCCCTCAGCCTGTGGGCCATGGCACAGAGGGCGGTCCCCGTGTCGCGGGATTATGATTTTGCCCTGTACCTGATAGACAACGACCTGAAAAAAGACGCCGCAAAGCTCATCGCAGGCGACTATGCGGAATCCGACACCCTGCTTTTCCTCCGCGGCTGGATTGCCTATCAGATGAAGGAGCTGGAGACTGCCAAAACCTGCCTGTATTCCGTCCCCGGCAACTCCGTTTTTTACGAAAAATCTTTCTTTTACGCCAATGCCGTCGCCGCCCACACGGGAGATTTTCAAAGCCCTGCGCAGGCATTGGCAAAATATGACGGGCCTTTCGGGGAACTTTGCAGGCTCCAGACGGCAGGACTTGCCTTGCTGCGAGATGACGCCGCAGCCTACCGTGAGGCCGCAAGCGGATTCAAATACAGCGACTATGCCCTGGCGCAGCCTGAGCTGGCGCTGGATGCCATATATAAAAGACGCTATGAAACAAGGCCCAAGAGTCCGGCACTTGCGGCGGCAGCCTCTGCCGTGGTGCCCGGGCTCGGAAAAATCTACGCGGGAGCGACCGGAGAAGGGATTTCCGCATTTTTGCTCACCGGGGCCATGGGCGCGATTTGCGTCGAACACTGGATCAAAGACGGGGCGTCGGACTGGAAGACAATTGTGCCCGGCCTGCTTTGCGCCGTCCTCTACATAGGAAACATATACGGAAGCTATGTTTCCGTAAGCATATACAACACAAAACTCAAAGATGCTCAAAACACGGCTGTTCTGTACAATATCCATATTCCTCTGCGCTCTGTTTTCAAGTAGGGCGCAGGATTGGGAAACGCTGGCCGTCGGATATGAGCGCATCATCTTCGAGGGCGCTGACCTGCATGAGGTGAACGAGGCTCTCGCGGCCAAGGCGGAGTGCTACAAACGACTCGGCCGCTATGAAGACGCCTCCGCCACGCTCTTGAGAATACGCATGTTCGCCCTCTCTCCGGAAGAGCGGCAGGCGGTGCTCTTCCAAAGGGAGCTGTGCTACTTTCTCGGCGGCGATTTCAGGCAGGCTGCGGCCCTTGTGGAAGAAGTGGAGGAGGAGTCCCGCGAGATTCTTATGCTGCACGCCCTCGCCCTCGCCTATGCCGGGAGCTACGACGAGTCCGAGATTTACGCCGCCCGCTGCATAAGCTATGACGGCGAGAGTCCGTATCTTCAAGAGTTGCTGGACCTGTATGCCTCGCATCCGCCGATACGCAGGCACGGCACTGCAATGGCCCTGGCATTCATCCCGCCGCTCGGGCACATCTACAACGCTGCCCCCGGAGAGGGGGTGCTGTCGGCCGGACTCAATGCCGCCGCGGCTGCGTTCACCGTGGCCAGCCTGCTCGGAGGATATTGGATAAGCGGCATCGTGGGCGGCGGAATAGCCCTGAACTACACCTTCATGGGCAATCAGCAGCGCAATTCCGCCCTCGTGGACATCAACAACAATAACTCAGCAGTGCTGTTCGGCGAAAGTCTGAGGGAATTTTTCAGGAAAGCATTATGAAAAAGGCAGAAAGATTCGGTCGCATACTCGATTGGTTCCGGGCCAATGTGCCGGTGGCCCAGAGCGAGCTCAACTTCTCCGACCCGTTCCAGCTCATAGTGGCCGTGGTGCTTTCGGCACAGTGCACCGACAAGAGAGTCAACCTCGTCACCCCGGAGCTGTTCCGCCGTTTTCCGTCGCCCCAGGCCATGGCCGCAGCGGAGGAGGAAGACATACTGGAACTGATACGCAGCGTCTCGTATCCCAACAGCAAGGCCCGTCACCTCAAGGGGTTGGCCCGCAAACTCACGGACGATTTCGGAGCGGAAGTGCCCCACACCGTGGAAGAGCTCATGACACTGCCGGGCGTAGGCCGCAAAACCGCCAATGTGGTGGCATCCATAGTGTACGACGAACCGGTGATAGCCGTGGACACGCACGTGTTCCGTGTCAGCCACCGCCTCGGACTGTCGAGGGGCAAGACCCCTTACGAGGTGGAAAAAGACCTCGAGAAATACATCCCGCTGCACGAGAGGGCCGTGTCGCATCACTGGCTCATCCTGCACGGCCGCTACACCTGCACGGCGAGAGCGCCGAAATGCAGCGGCTGCGGGCTGAAAGACTGGTGCAGGCACTACGAAAAATCCACTTCAGACAAATCCCGCTTCAGCAATGCAGAAGATTAAGAACATCATGGCGGCCCTGCCGGAGCCGGAGGAGCTGGACTTCAGCGCCTTGGCCGGGGCCTTGCAGGATGGCTCCGTGGAGCTGGTCTGCGTGCTCGGTCCCACGGCATCGGGCAAGACAAGATATGCCGTCGCCCTCGCCCGCAGGCTGTCCGGCCTTACCGGACGCCGCGCCGAGATAATATCGGCGGACTCCCGTCAGGTGTACCGCGGCATGGACATCGGCACGGGAAAAGACCTTGCCGAATATGCGGACATACCGTATCATCTCATAGACATAGCCGAGCCGGGCGATGGTTACAACGTGTACCGCTTCCGCCAGGACTTTATGAAAGCCTTCGGCGATATACGCGCACGCGGGGCGATACCCATACTCTGCGGGGGCACGGGACTTTACATCAATGCCGCCACATCGGCATACGATTTCCGGCAAAGCAAGCCGTTGAGCAGCCCATCGGAAAGGCCTGATGCAGCGCCCAAGACCTTTTTCATAGGCACGCTTGTGAGCCGCGAGGTGCGCAACGCCCGCATAGATGCCCGGCTCGACGCCCGCCTGCAGGAGGGCATGGTGGACGAAATAAGGGGGTTGCTCGAAAGCGGGGTTCCCTCAGAGGTGTTGCTGTCATACGGACTGGAATACAAATATGTCACTCTCTATCTGAACGGGGAACTCGATTTCGGCACGATGCGCGAACTGCTGGCCACGGCCATACATCAGTTCGCAAAGCGCCAGATGACATGGTTCCGGGGAATGGAGCGCAGCGGCATACGCATACACTGGGTAGAGAATTAAAGAAAACGCAAAATAATATGAACAGAATCGCAGAAGACTCCATACTTGCCGGCCGCCACGAATTGGCGGCGGTCATAGGACAGTGCGCGGAAACGGCCGGATACCTGTGGGAAAAAGGGTGGGCCGAACGAAACGGCGGCAACCTCACATTCAACATCACCGACCTGGTGGACGATGACATGCGAAAGATGCCCGCCATCGGAGAGGTTCAGCCCATAGGCAGCACGCTGGCAAATCTGAAAGGGTGCTGGTTCTACGCGAAGGGCACGGGACGCCGCATGCGCGACCTTGCACGGGAGCCAATGGAAAACGGCTGCATAATACGCATCACCCCGGACTGCGCCCACTATGAGATGGTCGCGGACAAGGCCGTGCTTCCCACCTCCGAGCTCCCCTCGCATCTTGCCCTGCAGGACTACCTGCGCGGCAGCGGCAGCAGCTACAAAGCCACGCTCCACACCCACCCCATAGAACTCGTGGCCCTCTCGCACATACGGAAGTTCTGCAACTCGGAGCAGCTCACCCGCACACTATGGTCCATGATTCCGGAGACCTTGGCCTTCGCTCCTCTCGGAATAGGTTTCATCCCGTTCGAGACTCCGGGCACGCGCAGCTTGGCGGAAGCGAGCCTAAGAGAAATCGTCAGCCACGATGTGGTCCTGTGGGAGAAACACGGCACCCTCGCGGTCGGCACCGACATCATGGACGCATTCGACCAGACGGATGTGCTGAACAAGGCTGCATACATATACAGCAGCGCCCTTGCCTTCGGAAGCGAGCCGGAGGGCATGAGCGATGTTCAGATGAAGGAAATCCAGGAACTCTTCCGTCTCCCGACGGCAAGACAGAAATAGTATCAGCGGCGCCGCAGCAAGGAATGCAGCAGGGAGGAGCGATGCTTCTTCTGACTGCCGGCCTCTCCGCTTTTCCCTATCATACCGTATATTTCGTCCCACCCCGGAATGCCTCCGAGGTTGCGGTCGTCGATATAGACATCCGCAATGACTTTCACGGTGTTCCTGTGGAACAGCGCCTTTTCGGGCTGATTGCTGTTGACGGCATAGAAGTCCAGCCCCCGCTTGTGGCAGAAAGCCACGGCCTCGTCGAGCAGCGCCCCTTCCCTTGATGTGAACAGAATCAGGCGGTTTCCTTCCGCCTGAAGCTGTTTCAGTGTTTGAATGGCAAAGGGCCTCTCCGGACCTATCTCCGGATAGCGATGCTCGACTATGGTTCCGTCGAAATCTACAGCAATGGTCATTTCTTCTTCAGCCAGCCGAACAGCGAGCGGCGTTTCTTGCCTGATTTGGAGTTGTCAGAGAAGTAATCGTCTCCGTCGTCATATACATAGCCGTAGCCATAGCCGTACAGACCGAATCCGTAGCCGTTGCGCCTGCGCACCTTGGGGCCGTTGAACACTATGGCCATATTGGTAAGCAGCTGCTTCTTGCTCAGTTCGTCGAGCCTGGGCAGTATGCGGCGGTCGAGCTGGCCGCTGCGCAGGATGAAGATGTTGGTCTCGACAGCGCGGTTGATAATCAAGGCATCCGCCAGCTGCTGCACGGGGACGGTATCGAGCAGGATGTACTCGTAGCGCTCGCGCAACAGTTTGATGAATTCGTCGAAACGGGGACGCGACAGCAGTTCTCCGGGGTTGGGAGGAGTGGGACCGGCAGGCACGAAATCGACTCCCGGCTTCACGTCCTTGTGGATGATGTCTTCTATTTTGACATTCTTGTCGTACAGGAAGTTCGAGAGGCCCGTCACCTTGTGCTTGAGTCCGAACACTCCGGAAAGCGAACGCTTGCGCATGTCGGCATCGACCACTATCACCCTCTTTCTCGCATCCGCAAGGCAAAGTGCCGTATTGGCCGTGATGAAAGTCTTTCCCGAATTTTGCGTGTAGGAGGTCATCGACACCACCAGCGGCGGTTCGTTGTCGGGATCGAGGAACACCAGATTGGTGCACATCATGCGCATCGCCTCGGTGAAGAGATTGTGCGTCTCGGGATTATACACGAACGGCGACGGCTCCCGTGTCCCTTTCTTGTGGTGGGCAATCTTGCGTATGACCTTGTGCATTTCGTCGTTCAGCGGAATCTCCGCCAGGAAAGGCACGTCGATGTTTTCTTCTATCTCCTTGCGAGTGCGGACCTTGGTGTCGAGGAAGAGTCTCGCAATCAGCACGGCGGCGGGGATAAGCAGACCGATGAGCAGGGCAAGCACCATCATGCGCATGCGGTTGGGAGACACCGGAGCGTAACTGACCCCGGCAGGGTCCACCACCTGGATATTGTCATCGGCCATCGCTCGCGAGAGGGCATTTTCTTCACGCTTGTTGAGCAGGAACGTGTACAGGGACTCCTTTATGGACTGCTGCCTCAGGATGTCCAGCATTTCCTGCTGTTTGGCCGGCATTTCCGAGAATTTGGCCACTGCATCGCCTTCGCGGCGGTCGAGATCCTGCCTCGAAATCTGGAGGCTGGAAATCATGTTGTCGAGCAGGCCGAGTATATTGTGCTCCAGCGATGCCAGCTGCACCTCCGTCGCCTTGACGGCCGGACTCTCGAGGCTACTGGCCTCCACTAACTTCTCCCGCTTGAGGATGAGGTCGTTATACTGATTGATGACCCCGTCTATATTGGCATCGTCCAGGCCGGTGTTCGCAGGAATCATCTGGAAGCGGTCCGCGGACTCGTCTATGAAGTTCTTGACATAATTCGCCAGGGCGATGCGGGTCTCCACGTTGATGATGGAGGCGCTGTAGCCGCGGCTCTGGTTCAGGTATTCTCCGGCCGCCTCCGTCACGCTCATCAGACGGTTGGACTGCTGGAAAGACACCAGCTCGCCCTGGACCCCGCCCAGCTCCTGCTCTATCACCCGCAGGCGCTCCTCGATGAACTCGCTCGTCTGGAGGGCCACCCTGCGCTTTTCCTTGATGGACTCCTCATTATACTTTATGATGAGCATGTTGAGGATATCGGCTGCACGCTGGGGGCTGAAATCCTCCTCCACAAGCGATATGATATTGCCCTCGTGTTCGATTTCAAGGCGCGACAAAAAAGACCCTGCGGCGGCTGTCACCGGCACCTTTTCGATGTGCACCGTGCTCCCTATGTACTCGTCGTAGTGGGAGGTTGCCTCGAACACCACCTGTCCCCCGCCCAGCGACACGGTGTCTCCCAGTGCCGCCATGGTCAGGTCGCCTGCCCCGTCTATCTGTACGAAGCCGTTTTCAAGCGGGGTCACGGAAAGGTTGAACAATCCCGGATCGGAAGATTTGCGGTCGAAGCGCAGGACCACCGGAGAGCCGGTCTGATACAGTTCCACACTCCTGGCCTTGACCATCTTGCTGTAGTAGACATCGGCGTTGAGAGAGGTCACCACCTGACCCATCAGCGACATGGAACGCAACTGAAGGTCCTCTTCGCTCATGTTGATCCTGTTGACCATCCTGTCGTACGTTTCGAGCTGGGCCGTCCGAATCGTAGTGTTCGGATTCTTCATGATGGCCGTAATCGAACTCTGATACATCAGCGGCATGCTGGCGTAGCGTATATAGGCGACGCCGACGGCAATGGCTATGCACAGCGCGAACCATATCCAGTTGCTGAACAGGTAAAGTACGATGTCGACCAAGTTGACCTGTTCGTTGCGGGTGACTTTCTTGGGTGTATATTTCATAGGCCTAACGGACTCCCGTCCAGAGTAACATATAAGCGATGGCTGATACTGCGGCGATGGTCGGCGAAAGAATCTTCAGGAAAAGGTCCCCGTCCGTGGAAAGGCGCAGTCCGCGCGGTTTAACATATACCAGATCGTTCTGTTCGAGGTAGAACACCGGCGAGAGGTAGAGATCCTTGGACTGGAGGTCTATGGAATAGGCCGTCCGCTCGTCGCCGTTCGTGCGCACCACCATCACGTCCGGGAGCTTGGAATACTGGGTCGCGCCTCCGGAACGGGCCAGAAGCTCCAGGATATTGATCCGCTGTCCCTCCACGGACAGCACGCTTTGCCCTGTCTCGCCCAGCACGGTCACGGTAAAGTTGGTAAGCTCGGCTTTCACGACCGGGTCCTTAATGTAGCCGCGCGACCTTATGGCCCCGGCTATCATCTTCTGGACCTCGTTGAGCGTCAAGCCCTCCACATGGAGAGTCCCGAGCACGGGAAACTCTATGTTCCCCCGGGCATCCACGCCGTAGGTGGAAGACAGAGGAGAGGTCTGCACGCCGTCCGTAAGACCGGCACCGGTATTGAAGGGGGTGGCCAGTTCTGCGTTGACACTGAAGACCTGGATGCTGATACGGTCATCGACCTTGAGTTTCAGCTCCGGTGCGGAAATCGCCTCATAAGGAACGTTGTACTCCAAATCCCGCAGATAGCTGATATCTGCCGGTGTGGCGCAGGCCTGCAGCAAGGCGAGAAGTGCGGCAAGCACGCCTAAACGGCTAATTTGTCTTATCTTCTTCACATCCATAAACAGTCTCAATTTTATCAATCATCCCCCGGAAAGTAAAGTGCTCCTCGAAGCGGGCCCTGGCACCAGATGCATAGTGCCGGTAGGATTCCCGGTCCGCACATATCTTCATCACGGCACCGGCCAGCGCCTCTGCATCCTGTGGCGGCACGTTCAGGCCCGAAACGCCATGCTCATTGACCCATGACACCCCGGAGTCCGGAATCGTGGTAGCCACCACCGGCTTGCCGCACGACATCGCCTCTATCTGCACTATTCCGAACGCCTCCGTCTTCATGCATGAACTCATCACGAAAACGTCGCAGGCACCGAAAAGTACAGGTAAATCCGCATCGGGCACATAACCCAGCAGTTTCACTTTACTCTCCAGGCCCAAACTCCGAATCTGACTCTCCAGCTTTTCACGCAGCGGTCCCGACCCTCCTATCAGCACGCAAAAATCATCACTGAGATATGCCGCGGCGCTTACCAACGTGTCAAACCCTTTGTAAGGGACTAACCTTCCGAGCGCAAATATAAGTTTTTTATTTAAATATCGCACACAAAATATTTTGCTTGCCTGAATATCGTACCTTACGGCTTCCACTCCGATAGGAATGCAGCATGTTTTGCACTGCACTTCCGCAAGGTCTGCGGAAGCCTTCAGATATACCGGAGTGGTGCCTATTATGCGCTCTGAGCGGCGAATCAGCCAGGACTGCAGCGGACGATAGAAAAATAGCAGGAACTTCTGCGACACGATATCGCTGTGCCAGTGCAGCACGACCCGCCCCTTGTATCCGCTCAGACGCAAGGCCAGCGCGGCCATGGGGTCGGGATGGTGTACGTGAATCAAGTCGTACTGAGCCGCATGGCGGCGCAGCCATAAGACCATGGCCGGAGAGATCATGGTGCCGGCTTTTTTGGCAAGGGCCGGCACGCAGAACACCCTGTTTTGCGGCCCCAAGGAAATAACGCGCATACCGCCGTCCACGGAGAGCGCATCCCGGTGTGCAGGATCGACTTCGTCGTTGCGCAACATTGCGCAAAGCATGTCGCACGGGATGCCGCGCCCGGCGAGGCCGCGGGTTATATCCCACATGACTTTTTCCACGCCGCCGCGGATAGGGTAAAACTTACCGAGTTGCAAGACTTTCATATAGCTCGATATAATTCCTGTAACAAGATTCTTTGCCGAAATGCGCCTCGGCATATTCGCGGCACCGCAAGGACGTGGCGCTCCGGTCGGCGGAGGCAAGCTCCCTGGCGCAGTCGAGCATGGCGCTGACATCGCCCTGGGGCACGACCCGCCCCGTATCCCCGGTCACGGCCTCCACACTGCCGCCGGTCCTGTATGTGACCACGGGCGTGCCGCAGGCTATGGACTCCAGATTCACCGTAGGATAATTGTCCTGCCAGGTCGGATTCAGCAGCACCGAAGACCGAGCATACATGGCGGCCAGCCCGTGCACGTCCTCCGTGCGCTCGACCGTGAGCACCCCGGGGGGCACCCGACGCTTCTGCGCCGGGGTCATGCGCCCTATCAGCACGAGACGCTCATCGTCGCGCAGCAGACCGGTAAGCCGCATCAAGTCCGGGAAACCCTTTTCTTCCAACCATATGCTCGCCACTCCGAGATACACAGTCCCCGCGTCCTTTTCCGCGGCCCGGGGACTGAACACATCGAGGTCGATGCCGTTCCGTATCACCCGAAACTCGTGTCCGGACAGGAACGAGGATGCCATCTCCTGCCGTATCCAGTCAGAGACAGGCACAAGCGTCAGATTGGGCAGCGACCCGAAAGCGTCCCGTTTGTCCCGCCAGTTCGCAGCCGAACGGTCGAACAGCCAGCTGGCCGGGAAAGAATGCTTCTGCGGGCAGTTCCCGCATCCGGTGCGCCACTTTTCGCAGCGGGCATAGGAGTAATAGTAGCAATGCCCCGTGTACAGCCAGCAGTCGTGCACCGTCCAGACCACAGGCTTTCCGCTCTGCCTGAGGTAGTCGAAGAACAGAGGATAATTCAGCCAGTAGCCATGTACATTGTGGATGTGGATGATGTCGGGGTCGAGGGCCGATATCCGCTCCGTAAGCCGCTTTGTGGCCTGTATGGAAGCAAGGCCGTGCGCATCGAAAAGGCGCGTCGCCGCCGCATGCAGCAGCACATCGGCCCGGTTCCCTGTCGGCAGCAGGACGGAACTGTGCTGAGGCACGCCGTCCCGTCCCCCGCTGTAGGCGATATAGCTCTCCCACCCGCAGGATATGGCCAGCTCGCCGATTTCCCGCATAATGCGGCCCGTAGACGTGCTCTGCCTGACTACAGGGTTTATCTGCAATAGTTTTCTTGTCATAATTTACCTCCGGCAACCACGCCAAGCACGCCGGGAGCGCTTTTTTTCATAATACGGTACACGCCCGTCAGAACCGCCATGGTAAGGATGAATACGGCGGCGAAAGTCCCCAGCAAGGCCCAAAAGCCCTCCGGAGCGAACCATAGGGGAAGCAGTTTTTTCAGTGCCAGCGTAATCAGGTAGTGGTACAGATAGACGAAAAAGCACCACGCCTGCCACGAAGCGTCCGGAGGCCGTATTCCGCAGCCGGCAAGCAGCGTGTCGGCATAGGCGACCCACGACGGTTTCCACACGGCCAGCCATGCACCCAAAGCGAAATAAAAGTTGAACCACGGCCCCGGGGCCACGAAACGCCCGGCCAGCAGGACGGCCAGGACTCCCCATATACGGGCATAGCGGACAATAGCCCACGTGAGGGGCGCCAGCAGGACGGCGAGAAACAAGTCCCTGATGAACCACAGGGAAAGGTTCACCGGTCCGGTCCAGAATATGAAAATCGGATTCTTCCATTCGTCCCCGAAATATCCGCCCATCAGTTGCGGGGTCCACCTGTTGGCCGCCCAGTACACGGCAAAGGCCAGCGCGTTTGCAATCAGATACGGAATAAGCAGCGAAACGGCGCGCCGGCGGATTTTCCCGACGAAAAAACGTGCATCGGGACGCTCAGGGGCATTGCAGAAAAACAAAAAGCCGGAGAGCACGAAGAACAGAGGGACGCAAATCTCCGTGATGCCCATCATGACCTTGTCGAAGACATCGAAAGAAGCCGAGCTGCCTATACGGTCCAGAAGTTCCGAATGCCGCAGGACGATGCCGCACGTGAGCAGGATTTTCAGCAGGTCTACTGCATGATATCGTTGAACAGTCGCTCCCATCGGGTCATGATTGCGTTTTCAGAATAAGTCTCCGACACCTGGCGGGCGGCAAGCGACATCCTGTGCAGGGCGCTGCTGTCCTCCATAAGGCGGAGCATGGCATCGGACAGACCTTTCACGTCTCCGTCCGGAACTATAAGGCCGTTTTCTTCCGTCCGTATTATGTCGGCCGGACCGCAGAGAAAATCGAAGCTCACCACCGGCAGGCCGCAGGACATGGCCTCTATCATGACCATGGGGAAGCCCTCGTAGTGCGAACTCATCACCAGAAACTCGCTTTCCGCATATTCCTCCATTATGCGCTTCGTCGGAGCATTGAGCCGCACGGTCCGGGCAAGTCCGAGACCGTCTATCTGCGCCTGCAGACGCTCCCTCCACTCTCCCTGCCCGAAAATGTCGAGCCGCCAGGAACTCCGGCAAGGCTCCGGCAGCAGGGCCCATGCGCTTATCAGCCTGTCGAAGCCTTTCTGGTAGTCGAGCCTCCCGACGGCGATGACCCTCCGCGTGCCTTCACGGTGTTCCGCAGCCGGAGCGGCCAGCGCAGCGTTGGGAATCACGCTCAGATTGGGCAGGGCGCCCCAAAAGCCGGCATCCTGCTGCGTCAGCACGACGAAGCTGTCGAAACGGCGCACTATTCTGCCGTCCTGCCACGTGCGGAAACGGTCTGCAAGTCCGAGCAGCCCCCGGCGTCCGTACTGCAAGCGGAAAAACTTGCAATAGTGCAGTTCCAATACTTTCCGGCTTCCGTCTTTTATGTCCGGAATGAAAGACGACTCGGAAGGATACAGGGAGACCACTATGTCGGCCTTTTCGCGATACAGAAGCTCGGACAAGCGGCGGCGGTGCTGTCTCCGCTTGCGGAAGTATGAGAAAATCTTGGCCACGGGATGCCGGCCGTTGTCGGCAGAATACCCTATGCCGAGATCCGTCATGCGCACCTGCTCCGGAAAGGCGTAAAAGGGAGGGCGTCCGGCCTGGTCCGTGGTCACGACAAGCAGCTCGCAGCCGCCGCGCCCGACCCACCAGCGCAGCTTGTTCAGCAGCACCCTCTCCATGCCGCCGGGGTTGTACACCGACGCTATGCAGTAAACGATTTTCATCCGTGCTCAGGCTCGGCGGCCGACATTTCCGACCCTTCATCCGGCACATCGGACAGGTCATCGCCGGCTATGCAGAACAGCAGGGCATCTATGAAGAAAATATCCGTGGTGACCTTGACCCAGACTATGAACGTAAGCGCGACGAGCATCAAAGACGCTGCCCGGAAGTTCTTGAACTTGCGGTTCTGCACCAGGTGGCAATACAGGAAGAACACCGAGAACAGCACGAGTCCTATTATGCCGCAATAAAATATGAAGTTGCAGTATCCTATGTCGGTGTCGTTCTGATAGACTCCGAACGTTCCCCGCCCTATGAGCCAAGTAAGGCTGTCCTTGGGCCACACCCACATCGTTTGGAGGTGGTCGCCAGAGTTCGTGCGGAACTCTCCCGTTTCGGCCCAGTTGAAGAAGGCCTCGAAGCCGAAACGCAGATACTCGTGGTAGGTCAAACTGTTGTAGTAATAATAGATGCTGAAGCCAAGAACCCCTGCCAAAGCGAAAAGGAACGTCACATATATCTGGAGCATCCTGAGGGTGATGAACCCTCCCTTTCGCAGCCTGACGAGTGAAACCCCTATGTAGAGCAGACCGAGACCCGACCCGACAAGGGTCGTGCGGGAGATTACCGAGCCAATGATAAGGATGACCGAGAACGCGAGCAGCAAGAACAGCTGCTTGCGGCTGTTGCTGCGCAACCCCGTGTTGGTGGCGAACAAGTGGGCATTCAGCACCTGAATGACGGAGAAGCGTATGCCGGCCGGGTCGAGGGCGGCGCCTATGCCATACATGCGGTGAATACTTCTATAGTAAGAAGGCCCGACACAAAAGCGGTCCACGAACGCAGAAAAGCCGGCGTTGTTGTCTATCAGAACAGCCGACACGCACTGGAACACCCCGGCGAGCGCAAGATAGCGGACGAGGATTTCCATGTCCACTTGTTCATTTGCCAGCCTCAGTGCGGCATAGACGCCGTATGCGCCGGCCAGCCAGGTCGCAAAGGACACGATGTACATCACGTATGTCTTGTCGGGAGTATTGCTGACCGTTATGGAAAATAGGCACCAGACCGAAAAAATCACGGAAAGCAGTCCGGCCATGAGCACGGAAGACGACAACTCTGCCGAGCCCCTTCTCAGGCTGTCGAAGACATAGGCGAGGATGCCGAACACCGCCACTATCATTTTCGAATTTATCGACTCCGGGAGAAAGGTGAACGAGATGGGGAATACATAAAGACTCACCACCAGCGTCAAAATGGAACCAACTATCAGTTTGCGTATCATCGGAAGCGTCTACCGGTATAAAACCCCGTAAATCAATTTGTGAACAATATAGTAATAAAGCCGCACCCCCATCCACATACGCCGTGAGGCCATGGACTGCAGCAGCCAGGTGTGCACCGGGAGGGAAGCCCTCGTCCTCGCCCGCCGGTTCGCTTCGGGAAACCAGGAGAACCAGGCTTCATAGTCGCCGGTGTCGGGACTTATCAGAAGCGGACGCTTGAGGTAGAGTTTCAGGTCCAGTATAGCATCGGCGGGAATGCCGCCCTCCACCGCCGCGAGATTCGTTTCTATCTGCCTGCGTTTTTCCGGGGTCAGTCCCTTGCTGATGGATGTGCCGCACACGGCATTGTACCTGTACAGCGGAACATGCAGCTGAACTGCGGAAGAAGCGCACATAAAGGCACGCAGCATAAACTGCATATCCTCCCCCATGTCGGCCCCGGGTATGAAGCGTATTCCGTTTTCCTCCACGAGGGCGCGCCGCACGAGAAAAAGCCACAGATTCCAGCGCATGATTCCGCCGGAAAGCGCCCGCAAGGCTTCTGCCGGAGTGCTGTAGTCGGCCTGACGCATCGTGCGTCCGTTCTTGTTCATCTCCAGGGTCCAGTCCCAGCCCACGATATCCGCAGGGGCGCCGGACAAGCGCGAGGCCCGCACCGCCTGCTCCAGCAGGTCCGGTTCGAGCGCATCGTCCGCATCGGCAAAAGCAAGGTATTCGCCGGATGCCTCATCCATAGCCCGGTTGCGAGCCTCCGCCGCGCCTCGGTTGACCTCCTGCCTGACGAGTTTGCAGGGGATTCCGCCAGTGCGGCAGAAATCTTCAAGCATGGAGAGCGATGCATCCGACCCGGCGTCTTCTGCAAAAATCACCTCGAAATCGCGGAAACGCTGGGCACGAATGCTCTCCAGCATTGCCGGAAGGGTTTTTTCGGCATTGTAGACCGGAACTATCAGACTGACTTTCATACGCGCGCCGACAAAGATACAATCTTTTGTATAAATACCGGGTCCAAACTGTTGAATTTTCGTGCAAAAAGGGCAGAGGAGGACGACAACTGCCCGTAATCTTCCGCAGACCAGTCTTCAAGCTCATTCCCGCGCCACCCGATGGCACGCATGCAGCCTCCGGCATCGGATTCGGTGTCGTACAGATTCTTCCGGTACGGAGAACTCCATGCAAGAGTCTGGACGACGCACTCGTCAGGAACGAAAGTGTGGGTAAATGTCTTCTGCACCCAGCGCTCGTGCTCCAGCAGCCAGCGGAGCATGTCGTCCGTAATGCTCACCCACTGCGAACCCTTCTTGAACGGGACATCCTTGTTCCGGACTATGCCGAGCCATTCCTGGATGCGGAGCAGAAGCGCGCGCACGGCGCTCCAGCCGTTGCGGCGGCGGCTGAAATGCCGCGGGAAGAAATGCCAGCGCTGCATTCGCCGCGAAAGCTCCGGCGTGTTGTCCACAAGGGTATATCCGATGAACTCCTTCCCTGCCCTTTCGCTGAAAAAGCCGTGGATGTAGTCCTGGCTTTTCAGGGGCAGGTCCACGCCGGACAGCAGATGATAGTACAGATAAGGGCCCTGCGCCCCGGCCTCCCTGAACAGGGCGTATTCGGCCTCGACCATCGAGAAATCGCCCCAGCGCACGTCGACTCGCTCGGAAAGGATCGTCAGTCCGGCCCTTTCGCAATGCAGATCCGGCAACTCCTTCACCTTTCGGTCTATATGGACGAATATGTCGTTGCGCTCATCGTCAAGACATGAGACGAGAGTCTGCAGCAGGGCGAACTCGTTGTGGGCCAGAATCAGGTATGCGTGTTTCATGCCAGGCGCTGCTTAAGTGTTCGCAGACCGTCGAGGACACGGCCGAGAGGGCTGCGGTAGATGCGCCAGAAGCGGTAAATACGGGCATCAGGAATCCATTCGGACCGGATTTCGCCAGGCAGCGACTCATACACTTCCCACCACCGGGCGAACTGCACCGTGAAGAGCTGCCACGGCTTGCCTCCCGTGTAGTGTATGGTTCCGTTTTTCTGGACCTCGTCCCACAGGGTTGTCCCGTACTGCCGTTCAAATTCAGGCCTGTAGCGCGGAATGAAGAAAGTGCGTATGCCGTTGTACAGCGGGCTGAGCGGCAGCACGCGGCCCAGGCACACCTGATTGAGCGCATCCTGGTCGGGAAATTCGAGATACGGCACGCGGCAGGCCTCCAGCAGGCGTTCGCTGGTCTTTTCCGCACGCATCAGGGAAAGGTTCATGAGGAGAAAGCCGGAGTTGAAATAGCGGGCAGGATCGCAGCCCAACGCACGGAAGCGCTCGGCCTGATGCTCTATCGGAGCCTCGAACACCGCAGCCAACAAGTTGCCGCCCAGATCGGTGCTCCGGAACAAGCGCCCTATGTCCTGACGCACTATCACATCGCAGTCTATGTAGACTATCCTGTCATATTCCGGCAGAAGCTCCGGCAGAAGCAGCCGGAAGGATGCGGCCTCGGTATAGCGCGGGTCGACATAGACCCCCTCCAGGCGCCCTTTCAGCGGCAGATAGCGGAAACTCATCCGCCCACCGCCCAGACGCAGCAACTTTTCCTGCATCCGTTCCGGGATTTCCTCCGTCACGAGGCACAGCACCTCGAAATCTCCGGTCGAGGCATCCAGCAGCGATCGGAGCATCGCCGCCGCCGGCACGAAATAGCCCGGCGTAAAGGCTATGGCAAGGGGAGTCTTATCGTTCGGCATAATCTATATGAGGTTTGGGCAGAAAAGAAAAATCAAACTCTGTACTTAACCAATATTGGGCAATGAATTGGGATTAGATTGTCGCGCACCGGTAAGAATATTCGCAATATTTGGAACTAAAATTTTTAGGAGTCGCAATATGAGCAGGCAAATCAATACTGCGACAGCCGGAACAAGAAAATAACGGATACAGTCTGCGGCCGGTCCGTTTACTGGGAACAAGAGTCGGACACATGGGACCGCAATCTGACGAAGAATCAGAACCTCATGTGCGGCAAAAATAAAGAAGCTGCTTTGAACCAAAAAAAGATTCACTTTGATTTTCTTTGTCTGTAGCAGCCATGTTGCCAGGCAAAAAACCGCCCCTATGCCGACAAAGATGAATAGATTCTTTATCAACCTGTTCCAATAATTCAAATCATGCACACAGTAAAAAATTACAACTAATGCGAGTGCTGATATATACAAGAGCCGTCTTCTCGGCCATACATGCTCACAAATATTCTTTTTTTCAAGCTGAAGAAACGAACCTACCAAGAAAAAAACAAAACCCTCAGGTATAATTCCACCCGTCAATAAAAAAGCAAATATCACCGCTGCAACACCGCATTTTCCGGTTTTTGTGATGAAATAATACAGCAGGGGAGTGGCAAGTGTATAATACATCAAATCGCGGATAAACCACAATGGCCCATCCAGAGGGACGGATCTAATGCTAATCGGGATCCCGCCGTCAGTACCCCCAAAAATACGAATACCGCCAACCTTGGTGAACTGTTCCACAACTGAAGTGCCCTCGCCAAGAATAAGAGAATAAAGCCAGTACGCAAAAAAGTCAATGATAATCCACAGGATGTACGGCACAAGCAATGTTCTTACCCTACTTTTTATTTTTCTTTTCCATATAATCCAATCCCACTCTTGGAGTTGATTATAAAACAAATAACCGGAAATGAGAAAAAAACAAGGAACGGCCAGACGGCACAGTCCCTCTTGGAAAACCACACAGAATACCTTCAGTGTTCCACTTGCATCAGAAATCACCGACGTGCTGTAGTGTAGCATCACCACAGCAACGGCCATAGGGAAACGTAGCAAGTCTATGCTTCGTGATTGAATCTCTGTCCAGCTGTTTTTACTTCTCCACCCATTCATATACGCTTGCTCGTCCTGAACCTTTTTGAACCAAATAGCCGGCCTCACACATTTTTGCAATTAGTGTCCTGCTTTGTTTTAACGAATATTTTCCTTTAAGCTGTTCCGCAATAAAAGATGATGATGCCCGACCCGATCTTTTTATCGCATAATAAACCTGCCTGACAACGTCCGCACCGAATTGTGCCGCGCAATCCCTATAGGCATAAACGAAATAGGTGAGGCCAAATGTGTAACGAAAATACACATCCTCGTCAATCACGCCCGCATCAAGTAGCCGGCTCAAACTATTCACAAACAAGTCGTCCACTCGCCCTTTGTTTACGTAGTAGAGATTCAGCAACTCAAAAGCATTCAGTTTTACAGCCCAGTTGCGCAGGAATATATAAAGCCGGGGATTCTCTATTTCCGCCGGAATCTTTAGAGACACTTGATAATCGTCTGACTCACTGTAGTCCGGCAACGGCTTGCCTTCTGCCACGCAGTTCCTGAACATAATATCCGCTCCCTGCCCGGATCTCTCTATAAGCCCGGTCTTCTCAATGATCTCGGCAAGCAGACGATTGCGCGGAGAACTGTTAACAGTCAGAATGTTTCCCACGTTGACCCCAAACGGGAAGCCCCCGGGATTGGATATCTCAAAACTATCCGGAAATATTTTAATCAAAATGTCTCCGGGCATTTGAAAGCTCCTGTGAACGCAAGCATTCAGGACTGCCTCCCGGATGGTTTCTTCATTGAACCCAGGGACATCAAGGATTACCGGCATATCGTTTATGTGAAGTATCGGATTGCTTGCCGGGTGGCTTATGTAATTCCATATTTCATCAACAGCCTTCATCAACGGTAGACGAAACTCTTTCCGTGCCGAATACCGATCCAAAGAATGATTGCTTCTATACTCAACGACTATATTGTTTTGAGGCAGAAATGTCTCAAGCGCAGATGATTTCCCGACCAGAATCAATGCGGCATAAGTCAAGCGTCCTTCCGTTGTAACCAGTCTCAGATCCGAAAACAGCTGCTCCTGCGGAGACGTGAGTATATCTGGATTTTTCCGCTTTTCAAAAATCAGCTGGCGCAGCCGCCTTATTGCGTCCCCATCTAAATCCGCCGATAGCAGCCCCTGGCATTCTTTTGCCGAAAAATCCGGGTCCTGCTCCTGAATAATCGTCAAATATTCAGCATCATCCATTTCCCGCAGGCTCTCACCTGTACGCATCAACGGGACCCCCTCAAAACGCAATGCCTTTCCTGTTGGCCGGGACGGAACCGTTATCACCAGAACCCTCTTGTCTCCATCATACAACTCCTCCGTGCGCACCCTAATATGAAGACGCTTATATATCTCGTCCACGAGCCCGCCGAGTGCGTTTTGAGCGAAATCGCTGCCGACCACTTCGTGGGGGACTTTGTCCGCCATTCCCAGAACCAGGCGTCCCCCTCGCTCATTGGCCAACGCCACAATATAGCCGAGAACACAATGCCTGCGATCTTTCACATCCCGTCGTTCGCCGCCGGAAAACGGATAGTTGTGTTTCGCTTCTTTATACTCTATATGGTCTTCCCGTTCACTAAGCTTTTGCAATTCCGCTATCGTACTCATATACAAAACTCATTTTTTGCAAAAATATGAAAATTGGGCAGAAAAGAAAAATCATTTCACAAAAACACGCCTAAATTTACGCTAATCTACTGAATATAAATGGGCAGCAAATGTGTGGCAAATTGGGCGGGAAAGCTATTGCCGGAAACAATCAAAGGCAAAACAATAATTATTTGACAACTTTTCCGAAGAGTAATTTGGCAAGCGTATCACTGCATCTGATAACCGAACTTATCAGCAGGCACAAACCGATAATAACCATGCTCACCGACACCCCGCACAGCAATTCGCAGATAAAGCTGCCGTTCCGGGAAAGAAAATCACCGACAAAACGCATATCCGTATGAATAAGAATCAGGTGAATCAGATATATATCCAAGGTTCTGGTCCCGATATACTGCAAAAAGCGACCTGTCCTGCTATGTTGTACCGCCACCTCGTTCTTCCTAAAAAATGCAAACACCGTGGCGATACCAAAGAAGCCGGAGACGGTTTTAAGCAAAGAATAAGCGGAATAGGACCCTTTCTCTATGATAAATCCCCGGCTTTGAGGGAGTTGCAGCGCCAACTGAATCAGCACGAATCCGACAATAATGCCTGTCAACACCTTTTCGTCCTGCAAAAAACGCTCGATTCGCCCAAAACAAGAGCGAGCCAAGGCTCCAGCATAGAAAAAAAGAAAATACTGAAAATTGGCAAAACCTATTATACCATTGACCGGGTTGTCGAACCACGGACAGGACGGAGATAGAGAAAACTTGGCAAACGCGTATATCAAACAAGAGGTCACGGCCCCTATCAATATTTTGACTTTCCCGTGTGCAACTCGTCCGATGAAAAAGTCGCCCGCAGAGTATATCAGGAAGTAAAAGAATAATGTGTATGTGAACCAATACCCGGATTTTGCCTTGTCGAACAACAGTGACTTATATGAAACGGTCAAGATAATGACGTACAATAGAGAAAAGATGAGTGTCGGCAATAACTGAACCATTGCCTTTTTTCGCAGGAATGTAAAGAGGCTTCCGGCGTCTTTGAAGCGGCCGGCCTTATACATTAAGAAACCGCTTAAGAAGAAAAAGAGCGGCATTCTGAATGTAAGAAAGATGTTGCTAATACTCCAGGTCGCCCCTCCCGCCTCAAAGGTGCTGAACAGCACATGATGGTATATGACGAGAAACATTGTAAAGCCTCGCATGGCATCAATATAGCCGATTCGTTGATTCTTCATCAGGACATGCAAATAATAGGTTTCATAAAGAACTTATCTCTTTTGCCGGAACACCGACAACCGTCACCCCCGGTGTCAGCACATCTTTCACCACCACGGCACCGGCGCCGATGCGGACATTGTCGGCGATGCGGATTCCCCCAAGAATCTGCGCATTCTGCCCGATATCCACATTGTCTCCGATAATGGGGGAATCGTCCGGGTAGCCGCCGTCGCTGCCGATGCAGCAATTCCCGTGAATAATGCACCCTTTGCCGATGCGGGCTTTCGGGTTGACAATCACAGAGCCGTAGTGCTCCAAATGGAGGTCTTCGCCAAAACTACCTGCACTTATGATAAAGCCCAGACGCGAGCCGAGGCGGTTTTTCCTGCCGCGCCACCAAAAACACAGCAGTTTATTGGGAGACCGGAAGGTGTATTTTTCTTCTTTGCGCAGGAAACGGATATATCTTTTGATATAGTACCCTTCCGGGCGAATCCACCATTCGAGGAATTTTTCTTTAAGTGTCATAGCTCTATTCGGCTGTAAATTTTCTGGCCCACAAAGCCCCGGTTTCCTGCAAGTCGTGATATGCCGACAAAGGAAATGACGTCGGCGTGTCTCCGATGAACTCCACGTGCAACAAATCCTGGCAATCGAAGATCTTGAAATCCATCCCGGACGAGAGCAATTCCGTCGCCGCAAAATATTCGTCCCCGCAGAAAGACCAGCGGTATTTCTTCATGATTTCGTTTTTATGCCGCACCAACCACGCGCAACCGTATTCACTCAAACTCAACCAGTTGTCTGTTTTTTGGAAAGAACACTTGGCATGATGGCGAATCCCAAAAACTTTTTGAATTTTCAGCATCCCTTTCCAAATAAACGTATCTACTGTTTTACGAATCAGGTTGTCCTTCCGTTTGAAGTATTTCATCGGATAATGAAAACGCCGGAGTTTGAAATCCGCATCCCCTTCGTCGTGCGGCCAAAAGCGCATAATCTCCTCGTCCTTGTGCTGAGCGTAGAAGCGTATCAGTTCCTCTACCGATTTCAGCGGAAGATGCGTCCCGGAAAGGATGTGATAATGTGCGTATGGTCCCCGATTATTTGCCGCCTCCAGCAGGAGCAGTTCTGTTTTGATTTGCGAAACCGTGCCCCAGCATACATCGACCCTTTTGTCCAAAATGGTCAGGTTTCCCTTTGCGACATGAATTTGAGGCGGATTCAGGACTTTCTTGTCAAAATGGATATAAAAATCGCTTCCCGGCGCATCCAGCATCGAAACCAAGCGCTGGAGCACTTCAAATTCATTGTGCGCTATGATGAGCCAGGCGTGCTTCATTTACTTTCGTTCTTCCTCGATGTTTTGGCCGTCAGCGTCTTGATAGATTCCATATACGCCTGTTCTACCGGCGAGAGATTGCGCACTTGGAACTTGCGATACTCGGCAATCGCTTTCTCCTCGGCCTGCTTGTGCGTTACGCTGCCGGCATCGGTCAGCAACTTTTCACCGGTAGAGGTGAGGATATTGTCGAGGTGCTTGATATAGTCGCTCATATACATCGGGTTGT
>JAFLUX010000014.1 GCA_022508605.1 Bacteroidales bacterium
GAAGAACTACCAGCAGCGCTTTCAGGTGATTTCCGAGAAAGACTGGGACATCACCCAGGCTCCGGTGTGGATGGCCATCTACGACCGCAGCGGCAACGAGGGCGTGAGCGGTGAGGCCGGCGTGGTGGAGCGTTTCGCGGTTGCGGACGATGAACTCCGTCCTTTCGAGGCATCTACCGAACAGCTGGTATTCACCGAGAAGACGGACGCCAGCAACGCCGCCGTACTGGCCACGGTCGACGTCACCGTTCCCGGTTGCGGCGACTTCATCAGCGCCAGCTGGGCCGAAACGGCTCTTTTCAATGCCAGCGGAGAATTCTACAATGAAAATTCCGGAGGCTTCACCTCTTATTCCGCAGTGGTCGTCAGGGCTCCCTACGGCAGCGAGGTCTTCTTCGCATCCGTGGGCGACTGGATCGGCTTTGCGCAGGAACTCGCCTGGCAGAAAGAAGACTGGAACGGAAACGATCTTACCGTCCGCGGCATCCAGATGCTGGTCGGCGAGGTCTCCTGCGACTTCAACGGAGATGAGCCCCGCACCGCCTACCTCATAGGCATTCCTGTCAATCAGGTGAAGGCGGGTTACACTGCGGACAAGGCCCTGAACGCGGACGGTACCGTGGCCAAGGGTTATGAGCAGTTCGTCCTCAGCACGATTACCCAGATTGCCGCGGCTCCCAGCGATGCCAATGCTTTGGTCAAATGGGCATGGTCCGATGATGAGATAGGCGAGTATGACAGGGATGATTTCGCTACCCTGGAAACCATACGCCCGGCAGACGGCAAGGACGAACGGACGCAGTTCTTCGCCAAGGACTGGGCGACGGCCCCCGTCGCGTATGCGGTCCATTACAAGAATCTCGAGGCATTTTCTGTCGCAGGACTCATCGTCCCCGAACATGCAAGCGTCGAGGTGTACGGTCCTGAAGGCCCCTGGGCCGAGGCTCCTCTGTCGCCCGAATGGGCTTTGTGGGATGCCACCACTCCGGTGATAGCCATCGACTACGATTTCGGCGCCGACAAGTGGAACACCGCCGTGCCGGATGACTTTACCGCCTTCTTCGTGTTCAAGGACAAGGACGGAAAGGTCATCACCTGGATACTCTTCACCCTCGATCCCGTGCACTTCGTTCCCGGAGATCCCAAGGAACTCATTTCCGGCCCTTCATGCGACAAGGGCAGCGCGGCTCTTTTCAATCTCAACGCCGGAGAGCCCGGATACGACAGCAATTATTCCGGCATCCCTCAGTATAAGCTCGAGATGATAAACACCACTTCCGTCAGCTTCGAGACCGTTCCCGCAGGACGCGTGCAGGTATGGGGCGAAAAAGACGGTGCCGAGCACTCCGAATGGTTCCAGAGGATGGGCACATCCAACAGTTTCGTCGTGGAGACGGAGCAGGAAGATGCCGCCATGACCTTCTATGTCGTATTCCTGAACGGCACCGGTGCTCCCGTGGCTGTCCTGTACGTGGACTATCTTTACGGCAACCCCACGCTTCCTGCAGCCGGATTCGGCGGTGCGACGGCCATCAGCAACTCCGGCACCGAGCAGGGAAGCGCCACCCTTACGGAGCTCAAGGAAGGTGACCACGGATACGACCCCGACACCACCGGTCCCCAGTATCTGCTCGAGGTCTCCGGAGCCAATTTCGTGCAGTTCGAGACCTTCCCTGAGGGAATCGACGATATCTGGAGCGACGGCGACGAGGTTGAATATCAGGCCGGCATACTCTCATTCTTCCCCAAGGGTGATGAGGCTGAGTTCGATGTCATCTTCAAGAAGAACTATGCCAGCGTGGGCCTCATGCATGTCCATTACACCGGAGAGGGAGAACAGGGCGGCGACAAGCCTGCTGCCGCATTCGTTCTCGATGCCTCCAGCATATCCAACGGTGCGACCGTCCGCCTGACCACTCCCGAAGACGAGTGGTACACCGCCTATGCGGGAGACGCGGAGCAGTGGACCCTCATAGTCAACCGTGAAGACCCCAAGGACGACGGAGTCATTTTCCTCTCCTTCCCCAGCGTCGAGGACGAGCCCATGGTAATCGGAGACCACAATTACTTCGAACTGAATCCTCAGGGCAACAATATGAGCGTGATGCTGCTCGGAGACGCATGGGGCGTTGTCGAGAGCGCCGAATACAACGTGTTCTTCTATGATCCCCAGTGGCACGAGGTCGCTTACCGCCTGCACGTGCGCTTCAATATGGACGCTGCCCCCGGTCCCGGCGGCAACGAGCCTGCCGGTGAACTCTTGGCTCTCGCGGAAGGCAACGCCGAAGGTGTTTCCCTCCGCAAGACCGCGGAGACCGACAGCTGGTTCATGAATACCATCGACTACGATCAGTGGACCCTCACCGTGAACGGGGCTTCCGACCTCGTGATGTTCTCGGCCGTCCCCAATCTCGACGGACTGCTCGTCCTTGAAGACCAGGACAACGAGAAAGGCTATTTCGAGGTGGAGAAGCAGGGTGCATCGTGGATTGTCTATCTGGCCGGTTCCGACTATGACGCCGGCAAGGCCGT
Source organism: Bacteroidales bacterium (assembly GCA_022508605.1). Classification (GTDB taxonomy): domain Bacteria; phylum Bacteroidota; class Bacteroidia; order Bacteroidales; family UBA932; genus Cryptobacteroides. The sequence continues at coordinate 2,533 of JAFLUX010000014.1, forward strand.
GTATACCGTCGTGTTCTACGACCCTCAGTGGAGCGAGCCTTACTGCCGCCTGCACGTGGAGTGGAGCAAGTAATACATCGTTTGCGCAAGTCCCCGCATGGGGCGGGGACTTGCTTTTTTTATTTTTACTGACTGCCTTTTTATGAGCAACAGCAAACGCACAATACGCTTCGTCAATCTGATTTCCGCCGCCATGCTCTGCCTTTCCTCCTGCATGAAGGGCGAGATGCCGGACAATCGCGACCTCGATTACGGTTATGTACAATTCAAACTGTACAAGGAGGCCTCGTACGGGACTCGGGCCGTAGTGAGTCAGCTGGATTATCTGCATCTGGCGTCGAAGATTACCGTTAATCTGAATTACGGCGCATCCAGCATAGTGCAGACTCTGCCACTGTCCGCAGCGGACAATGAATCTGCGGAATTCGGCCTGCGCAGCGACAAGCTCAAGTTGCTCACCGGAGACTACCGCGTAGTCTCATTCACTCTTTACGACGCCCTCGACGAGCCACTCTACATAGGGACCAACAGCAGTCCCGATTACCTGTCCGTCGTGGCCGGGGGGCTTTCTTCCTACGACCTTACGGTCGATGTGATTCCGCGCGGAAAGGCGCGATTCACCCTTTACAAGACCGGTGTAGAGAAATCCGTCCCGAAGACAAGGGCCGCTTCCGGAGAATATACGTTCGACGAGATAGCCCTGGCCGATATTTCAGTGCAGAACAAGGCCAACAACAGGACTTACAGCTTCAGGGGGCTCAAGATGGTTTTCTCCACCCATTTCGACGAAAACAACGAAGCCGACGGCACTTTCGGCTACATCACGTCTTCGAGCAGCTGCGATTCGCTGCTCTCCCTTCCCGCAAGCGACTACCGCATCAGTTCATACACTCTGTACAATTCGGGCCGCAGCGCGCTGGAGACCCGCACCGCCACAGAGGGAAGCCCCATACCGGGGGACTTCACCGTCGAGGACAACCGAACGACCGACGTGCGGGTGGGCGTGGACATACGCATGGGCGACGAATACATCAAAGACTACCTCGCCCTGAAAGAAATATGGGAGGCCCTCGGAGGACCCGGCTGGTATTATGCCGGAGAGATTTTCCCCCGTGGATGCAACTGGAATTTCAACAAGGACATAGACCTGTGGGGCGACCAGCCGGGAGTGCAGCTCCACTCGAACGGTCGTGTCGCGAGGATAGACCTGAGCGACTTCGGGGCGCACGGCGACATGCCCGAATCCCTCGGACAGCTGGACCAGCTCGTGGAACTTTATCTGGGCACGCACAACGATACGAATATCCTGGAATACGACCCGCTCGCCGACATGAGCCTTTCGGTGCAGCAGCGCTCTGCCGGACGCATGGACAACCACAAACGCTACCTGTCCCTCCGTCATACCCCTCCGCAGATGTCCGAGCCCTGCGCCCGCGGACTCATGGAACACGGGATAGTGGTACCCGAAACCTCTCTCTATGAACAGGGCTTTACCGAGGCCCAGATATTCGACCCCAAGACAGGCATTCAGAATACGGTGCGTCTGCATGACGTCGTCTCCGGCAAACTCTGCAACGGCATCACCTCGCTGCCCGAATCCATAGGGAATCTTACGCATCTCGAATATCTTTATATCGCCAACGGCGAAATCGCGAGCCTCCCCGCATCCATTTCAAAACTCGAGTCCCTTACGGACCTGGAGCTTTACAACTGCCCGAAGATGCTCGAATTTCCGCTTCAGATAGGCGAGCTTCCTGAGCTGATATCGGTCAATATCTCCAACAACAGGCAGTGGAGCGCAGAAGAAATCTACAAGGGCGTGGATGCCCTTGCCCGGGGTGCATCGAACGGAAAGATACAGATTCTGTATTGTACGGACAACAATCTGGAGGAGCTGCCGGAGTCCTGCCGCAACCTTACGAAAATAGGCCTCCTGGATTTGGAAAACAACAACATATCCGTGCTGCACCCCTTCGGCTCCGGCGTCGCCCCGGTGCAGATATATCTTGGTTACAACAATATAGCTGAATTTCCGGTGGACGCGCAGGGGTATTTCTGCCAGATGAACGACATGGAGACATTCTCCGCCCCCGGCAACCTCCTTACCGAATTTCCCAACATCTTCCGCACCAACGGATACACCATTTCCAGCATCGACCTCTCCCAGAACCGGATTTCGAGCTTCCCGTCGAGGGACGAGTTCCGAGGAATACGGGTTACGACGCTGACCCTGAGCGTGAATCCCATCACGAAGTTTCCCTCTGTCCTTATCAACAACGACAAGGATTCGGCCATCGCATATATAGTCATACGCGGCTGCGCCCTCGACGGCTTCGAGGAAAACTCATTCGTGGGCAAGAACTCTGCGGCGCTGATGTCCCTCGACCTTTCCTACAACCATCTGAAAGAATTTCCGAAGGATTTCAGTGCCTCGAACATGCCCTACCTGTACGGCGTGGACGTGTCTTTCAATGCATTCTCCAAATTTCCTTACGAGCCCTTCGACGCCTATACCCTCACCATCTATGCCGTCCGCTCGCAGCGCGACGAAAACGGACGCCGCTGCCTGAGCGAATGGCCCACTGGCGTTTATCAGCACACCGGACTGAGGGCGCTGTATCTGGGCTCCAATGACATACGCAAGGTAAACGACCAGATTTCCTATCTCATCTACTATCTCGACATCAGCGACAACCCCAACATCACTTTCGACGCCTCGGACATCTGCGCCTACTGGATGGCGGGATATTACTACCTGATTTACGACAAGACCCAGAATATTCTCAATTGCTCGGCAATGCTTCAATAGACTTATGAGGACAAGGCTTTACATATCGCTGCTGCTTGGCATGCTGGCCGCGGCATCCTGCGTCAGGACGGAGGAGCCGGCAGGCTTCGGGGCGGATCTCGGAAAAATCGAAATCGGCGCTGACGGCGGGGCCCGTAAAATACGTATTTCTTCAAGCGGCGGCTGGATTGCGGTTACTGACAACCCGTGGATTTCCGTGTCTCCGGCTAATGGCCGCGGTTCTGCGGAGTGCCTCATCCAGATAGACTCCGCGCTGACGGGAGAGACGAGAAAAGGCCTCGTGAGTTTTCAGTCCCAGGGCGGATACGACAATATAGAAGTAGCGGTGGAACAGGAGGGTTATGCCTATCGCATTTCCCTTGAAAACAATACGGTGACAGTTCCCAATTACGCTGTCTACGGCAAGCGTTATTTCGAGGTGAAGGTGTCGGCCAATACGGAATTCGATGTGGAAATCCCCGATGATGCCTCTTGGCTGTCGGCGGAGCGTCCGGAGTTCGAGTTCAACCGGGGACTCAGGCCCCGCGAAGTGACCCTGCGTTTCGACTGGAAGATAAGTTCCCAGCCTGAGCGGCTGGCCCGGGTGCGCTTCGTACCGCGTTCTGCGGAGGTGTCGAATCCGGATATGCTGACCGTCATACAGATGGCGGCTCCGGAAATAGAGGCTGAGACAAGACGGGGCGACTCCGTTGCCGTTCTCGGACTGGCCCGCTCCCTCGGGGCCTGGCAGGAGTGGGATGAGTCCGTGCCCATGGACCAGTGGGAAGGCGTGGTGCTGTGGGAAGAAGGCATGGACGGATATACCGAAGAAAAGGCCGGCCGCATCCGTAGTGCCGACATATACATGTTCGGCACTCGTGAAGGACTGCCCTATGAGGTGCAGTATCTGACGGCCGCGGAAGAACTCTCATTCAGGGGCAACGTCAATTCTTTCCTTTACAGTCTGAACCCAGGGGAGTATATTACCAAGCTGACCGGCCTGAAGCGCCTGACGATGATGGGCTACGGCCTTACGGAAATAGGCGGGGACTTCATCGCCATGCAGGGACTGGAATACCTCGATATATCGGCCAACAATTTCGAGACCTTCCCCTCCGTCTTGAGAAAGGAGAATTTCCCCAATCTCAAGCATCTTGTCATGAATGCCAACCAGAGGGTCCTGGTGTACGACCTCAGCAATGCCAGTCTTTCCGACCTCGGAGGCTTCTACGCAGCCACGTCTCCGGACGGCGAGTTCCCCCGCTGGCTGCTCGAATGGGACACCCTCGAGAGCCTGGTGCTCGGCGTGAATTATCTGCAGGGGCATCTGCCCTCGCTCGACGACGATGAATCCTGGACCTCGTTCTACACCGAAGCGGATGTCGCCCGGGCGGATTCTCTGCCCTCCGGCAGTTTCCGCAGACTGAAGCCGGACGGAAGCCCTGAAGGCATAGTCGGACTTCCGAAGGTGTGGCCGCGCATGAAAAGGTTCACCATCAACTACAACCGCATGACGGGCACGCTTCCGGACTGGCTGCTGTATCACCCCAATCTGGACTGGTGGGTGCCTTTCACCTTCGTTTTCAATCAGGAAGGCAAGGACGAGACCGGGCGCAACGCCGGTTTCGACAACGAGCCTCCCACTACGATGGAGTACTACTATAATTTCTATCCCAAAAAGCAGAATCCCTACGGCGATGAGGATGCCGTGGAAGACAAGCAGAAGAAATGATGGACAAAAGAAAAGACATACTGTGTTTTGCCGCACTGTCGCTGTGTGCGCTGCTGGCATTCTCCTCCTGTACGAAAGAGGAGCAGACGGCAGAGCCCGAAACGCCCCGCCAGCCTCTTACGGGCAGCGTCGCGCAGCAGGTCCTGGTGAAGTTCGAGCCGTATGTGGCCGATATGCTTGAAAAAAACGGACTCGTTTCCACCCGTTCGAGCATGCTTGGGCTGGATGAGGTGATGACCCTGATAGAAGGATGCAGCATAGAGCGTATTTTCCCCGTGGATGCCGCTTGCGAGGAGCGGACGCGGGAGGCCGGCCTGCACCTGTGGTATGTGGTCGGCTTCGATGCGGATATTCCGGTGGAGGAGGCGGTGGAGCGCCTGTCCCGTATAGGGGAGGTGCAGGCGGCTTCTCCCAACCGCACCCTGAAGCGCTCTTACAACACGGACAGCAAGGCAGTGCCCCTTTCGGCGCAAGCCGTCCGGAAGATGATGGCCGTATCCATGGCCGGAGGCAGCGTGTTCAACGACCCCCTGCTGCCGCGCCAGTGGCACATCATCAACAGGGGAGACCTGCTCGACAAGTCGGTCGTCGGGTCAGATGTGCAATGCGAAAACGCATGGCAGATGTCCACGGGGGACCCCTCCATCATCGTCGCCGTGCTCGATGAGGGCGTCTGTGTGGAGCATCCGGACCTTAAGGCCAACATGTGGCACAATGAGGGGGAAGTCTACCGCTCGCACGAAGACAATGACGGCAATGGCTACAAGGGCGATTACTACGGATACAATTTCGTGTACGATACCGGCATCATATCCTGGGACCACATCTACGATTCGGGCCACGCCACCCATGTGGCAGGCGTGATAGCCGCGCAGAACAACAACGGGGAAGGCGTCAGCTCCATAGCCGGCGGGACCCCTTATGCGCCGGGAGTAAAAATCATGAGCTGCCAGATTTTCGCCGGCGGGGCCGCAGGCAACACCGTCATGATGGCCCGCGCCATCAAATATGCCACCGACAACGGGGCCGTGGTGCTCCAGTGCAGCTTCGGCTACACTTCAGGACGGGCCAATGCCTACGAATGGGGCGTGGACGGCTTCCGCGATCAGGAAGAGTGGGAGACATACTGCCCGCTGGAAAAAGAGGCCTTCGAGTATTTCTGCCACAATGCAGGTTCTCCCGACGGGCCTGTCTCCGGGGGTATAGCCGTATTCGCCTCCGGCAATGAGAGCGCTCCGGCGGCCGGCTTTCCCGGTGCCGCCTCCGCCCACGTTTCCGTGGCCGCCACGGCGGCAGACTATACTCCGGCGGTATACAGCAATTACGGGGACGGGACCACGATTTCGGCCCCTGGCGGCGACCAGAACTATTACTACGAATACGGCGGGCCGGGAGACCCGGACGGACTGGAGTACGGCGAGCTGGGATGCGTGTTGTCCACGCTGCCGTACAATATCAGCGAATCCGGTTACGGCTATATGGAGGGTACGTCCATGGCCTGTCCGCATGTTTCCGGCGTGGTGGCCCTCGGGCTTTCCTATGCCATGCAGTTGAGGAAGCATTTTACCGCAGATGAAATCAAGGAGCTGCTGTATGCCTCGGCCACTCCGATAGATGATTATTTCAGCGGCATAAAGCAGTACTACCGCTACGTGGCGGATGTGGGCAAGAACCAGATGATGCAGATGAGCCTGAGTGCCTACCGCAACAAGATGGGAGCCGGACAGGTGAACGCCGAAAGATTCCTCAAGGCGATAGAAGGCGGCGGACGCCCGGTGCAGTTCCCCAACCTGTATGTTAGCGAGGGCTGGGATGTCACGGTCGTTCCCGGCAACTATTTCCATAACGGAGAGAGTCTCACTTTCACCATGGACATTTCCGATGCGTCGGTGGCCTCGTGCACGTATGAAGGGAAACGCATCAGGGTGCACGGCATAAAGGAGGGCGCTACAGGAGCTCTCATACGCGCTTCCGACGGTACGAAACAGTCCTTTGTGATAACAGTGCGCAAGGGCGCTCATGACAGCGGTTGGCTGTAGGGCTATGCTGGGACGGGCCGTATCTTTCTTTGTCGTCATGCTTGTCGGCATACTGCCGCTGAGAGGCCAGACCATGCGCATAATTCCGCGGGAAGTGCTTGACAGCCTGGCCAATCCCCGTGCGGATGCGTGCAGCCCCATGCAGTTTGAGCAGACACGGATGGACATGGGTACGCTGAGTGAAGACGATGCTCCTGTTTCCGGCGTCTTCCGCTGGAAGAATACAGGCGGACAGCCTCTGCGCGTTTTGGAGGCCGCCACGGGATGCAGCTGCATTTCTGCGGAGTTCGACCGCAGCCCCGTGCCCGCCGGAGGAACGGGCAGCGTGACGCTCACCTGGCATCCTAAAGGACACCCTGGGCCTTTCCTCCGCAAGATTCCGGTCTATTGCGATTCCGGCGGCGCTCCGGCGGCCGTGCTCGAATTGACGGGAAAGGTGACTCCTTCCGTGAGGCCGGTGCACGATTATCCTTTCTCGCTCGGCCATTTGCTTCTGAAACGCACGCAGGTGTCCATGACAGGAAAGGAGCGCTGCATAGAAAGCATCGAGGTCATGAACGGGGGAGAGTCGCCGCTGCAGATTGAGGCGGATGAAAGGCTGCTTCCGCCGTTCATAAGCGTGGAGTGCCGCCCGCAGATCCTTCAGCCAGGGGACAAGGCGGATATAGAAGTGCGTTTCGACCCCGCCGGAGCGGCCCTCCTGCCGGAACGGGTGCCTGTCCTGCTAAAGGGCTTGCCCGCGGGCCGGAACAAGATTTATGTTGTATTTGAAAAGGACATTCGATATGAAACTCAGTAGACTGACTATTCTGCTCACGCTCGCCCTGCTTGCCATTTCCTGCAGGAAAGAGCCTGCCGCGATGCCTGAACCGCTGCTCGATGTGAACGCGAACAACATATCCGGGGTGTGGAGGCTGGTGCAGTGGAACGGAAACGCCCCGGCGGAGGGGACTTATGTGTATATAGAGTTCACCAGACGCGACCAGCTCTTTACCATATACCAGAACCTCGATTCGGCCGGCGGAAGAAAGATTACCGGACGCTACAACATATACACGGATGATGAGTCCGGCGCAGTGATAAGGGGCCTGTACGACTACGGCAACGGCGACTGGGCCCACCGCTACGTCATAAGCGCACTGACACGCGTACGGATGACATGGACGGCAAAGGACGACCCTGACGACGTCTCCGTCTACGAACGCTGCGAAGAGATTCCCGCAGATATTCTTGAGGCCCTGTAGATTCCCGAAATCTGCGTGCGGCATGAAAAGGGGGCTGGCGAAGATTCGCCAGCCCCCTTATGAAATACAGATCCCGGATCAGTCCTTTACTGCGGACAGGGCCTCGCGTACCTGGGCCTCTATCTCTTCGCAAAGCTCCGGATTGTCCTTGAGCAGCTGTTTCACGCTGGCGAGTCCCTGGGCGAGTTTTTCTCCCTGGTAGCTGAACCATGAACCGCTCTTGTGTATGATGTCGAATTCTATGGCAAGGTCGGCAATCTCGGCCACATGGCTTATCCCTTCGCCGTAGACTATATCGAACTCGGCCTTCTTGAAAGGCGGGGCCATCTTGTTCTTCACCACTTTCACCTTGGTGCGGTTTCCTGTGGCCTCGTCGCCGTCCTTGAGCTGGGTCGCCCTCCGGACGTCTATGCGGACAGACGCATAGAATTTGAGCGCGTTGCCGCCGGTGGTGGTCTCCGGATTCCCGAACATCACTCCGATTTTTTCACGCAGCTGGTTGATGAATATGCAGCATGTGTTGGTCTTGGAGATGTTGGCGGTGAGCTTGCGCAGCGCCTGGCTCATCAGGCGGGCCTGCAGGCCTACCTTGTTGTCGCCCATTTCCCCCTCGATTTCGGCTTTCGGGGTGAGTGCGGCCACGGAGTCTATGACAACTATGTCGATAGCCCCCGAACGGATGAGGTTGTCCGCTATCTCCAGCGCCTGCTCGCCATTGTCCGGCTGGCTTATCAGCAGAGTCTCGAGGTTCACCCCGAGGGCCTGCGCATAGCTCCGGTCGAATGCGTGCTCCGCATCTATCATCGCGGCGATGCCTCCCATTTTCTGGGCTTCGGCGATGGCATGTATGGCAAGCGTCGTCTTGCCGCTGGACTCCGGTCCGTAAATCTCGATGATGCGCCCGCGGGGATAACCACCTATGCCCAGGGCATGGTCGAGGGCCACGGAGCCGCTCGGAATCACCTGAACATCCCATTGTGGCTGATCTCCCAGCTTCATAATCGTTCCTTTCCCGAAATCCTTCTCGATTTTGTCGATAGTGGCCTGCAATGCCTTGAGTTTGGCGGCATTGTTGTCAGTGGCCTGTGTTTCAATTTCTTTAGCCATAACGTGTGGTTTTTGTATTTTCACACAAATATAAGAGAAAAATCCTTATTTTTGTAACGGTGAAAACGAAGTTGCTCGGAAAAACGCCGGCCGAACTTGCGGAGCTGGCGCGCTCGTGCGGGCTGAAGCCTTTCGTGGGGCGTCAGCTCGCCCTTTGGATGTATGACGGCAAGGTCACGGACTGGGAGCGCATGACCAATATCTCCAAACAGTCCAAGGCCGCCCTGCAGGAGATTTCCGAACTCGGCACCTCCGGACCAGTGGGGCGGGCCGAGTCTTCCGACGGCACGGTGAAATACCTTTTCCGGGTAGGGGAGGGCGAGGCCGTGGAGTCCGTGGTGATTCCGGACAACGGACGGAAAACCCTGTGCGTGAGTTCCCAAGCCGGCTGCCGCATGGGCTGCCGCTTCTGCATGACAGGACGCCAGGGCTGGCACGGCAACCTCGATGCGGCGGACATACTCAATCAGTTCGTCAGCATACCGGAGGCCTCCGAACTTACCAATGCGGTGTTCATGGGCATGGGCGAACCCTTCGACAACTATGATGCGGTGAGCCGGGCCATAGACATACTCACTTCGCCGGAAGGCTTCGGGTGGAGTCCCAAACGCATTACCGTCAGCACCATAGGCGTGCTGCCGGTGCTGAAACACTTCCTGGACGGGCAGCGCTGCCACCTGGCCGTGAGCCTTCACAATCCTTTCCCCGACGAGCGGCTTGAAATGATGCCCGTCCAGAAGGCGTGGCCTCTGGAAGACATAGTCGCTCTCATAAGGCGCTATGATTTTTCCGGACAGCGCCGGGTGAGCTTCGAATACACCATGTTCGCCGGATGGAACGACGACAAGCGCCATGCGGATGCGCTCGTCCGCATGCTGCGGGGGTTGGAGTGCCGCGTCAATCTGATACGATTCCACAAGATACCGGATTTCCCCCATGCCTGTCCGCCGGACGCCGTAATGGAAGAGTTCAAGAACAGACTTAACAACCAAGGGATTGTATGCACTATAAGAGCTTCAAGAGGAGAGGATGTGCTGGCCGCCTGCGGAATGCTTGCAGGTCGGCATTCGCTCTGATACTGGCACTGCTTCCGTCTGCCGGGGCATCGGCGCAGGATTTCGGCAACGGGCTTTCCGCGGAAAGCGTGAATCCGCTCGCCGATGTCAGGATGATGGCCAGGATGCGGGAGAGGATGGATTCCATCCACAGGACCCAGAACCGTCCGACCGTGGGGCTCGTGCTCAGCGGCGGCGGTGCGAAAGGCGCGGCCCACGTCGGGGTCCTCCGCTATCTCGAAGAGCAGCAGATTCCCATAGACCTTATCTGCGGCACGAGCGTTGGCGGCCTTGTCGGCGGCTTCGCCGCATTGGGCTACAGTTCCGCGTACATGGATACCCTGCTGCGCTCCCTGGACTGGAGCAAGATGCTTTCGGACCGTATAGACGTGTCCTATTACAGCTATATACAGAAAAAGAACAGGGAAACATACAACCTGCTCATACCTTTCCACTATTCGGACAAGGATTTCCAGGAACGCATAGACGAACAGTTGCGCTACGGCATGGGCGCCCAGCCTCTTGCGACGGGCAGCAACGACCTCCTCAGCTCGCTGCCGTCGGGATATGTGTACGGATTCAATGTGAACAACCTCCTGTCATCCCTTTCGGTGGGATATCAGGACGACATATCCTTCGCCGATTTGCCCATACCCTTTTTCTGCGTGGCCACTGACATAGTGAGCTGCAAGGCCTACAACTGGTATTCCGGCTCCCTGAAGACGGCCATGCGCTCCACGATGAGCATCCCGGCCCTGTTCAAGCCCGTGCGCTACAACGGGACGATGCTTGTCGACGGCGGCACCAGGAACAATTTTCCCGTGGACATAGCCCGTGCCATGGGCTGCGACATCGTAATCGGGGTCGACCTCTCCGACCATGCCAGGAATTATTCCCACGTGAACAATCTGGCGGACATAGTCATGCAGTTCGTCACCATGCTCGGAAAAGACTCGTTCGACCGCAACGTGGGCGGCACGGACGTGTTCATAAAGCCGGACCTGGCCGGATACAATATGATGAGCTTCGAGCCCGTGGCCATAGATACCATGATGCACCGCGGATATGTGGCGGCAAAGGAGAAAGCTGCACAGATTGCCGATGTGAAAACGCTCGTGAAAGGCGCCGCCCCCTCGCTGCAGGCCAGGCCCGCTACGGACATTCGGTCCGAACCTGTACAGGTCTATTCCGTCGTGTTCAACGGCCTTACGAATGCCGAATCCAGGTTCCTGCAGCGCAAGATAGGTTTCAGGGCGGGTTCTTATGTCGGCATGGAGGACATGGAGCGCATGATGTCCAGGATACAGGCCACCGAGTGCTTCTCCTCGCTCAGCTACAAGATCGGCGGCAGCGCCCCGCCGTACCGGCTGGAATTCGACTGCGAGAAAGGGCCGAGGCATCAGTTCGGCGTGGGAGTGCGCATGGACACGGAAGAATGGCCGTCTTTCCTTTTCAACGTGGGTCTCAACGCCTACAAGCTGAGCGGATTCAAACTGGACCTCAATGCTCGGGTGGGCCGCAACCAGAGGCTCGGCGCCCGGGCCAAGCTCGACCTTGATTTCATGCCCACGCTGAATGCGGAGGTCCGCCTGTACAATATCTCCTCCACCCTCCAGACGAGTCTTTCGGAAGTGGGGCAGGAGGCCAGTTACTGGGGGCACACCGAGAGCGTGTATCTGTCGAACATCAGGTGGACGAACGTGGATTTTCAGCTCGGTGCCCGCAACCGCTACTTCTCGCTTTCAAGGGCCACGTCGTACGGAGCCTACATCGACTCCCGCGTTCCCGGACTCTCATCGGGAAATTATGCCGGCCTCTTCGTGAAGGGAACCCTGTTCACGCAGGACAGCTTCCACTACCCGGAAAGCGGCACCAAACTGGATTTCGGCTATGATTTCGACCCCATCAAGAGCGGCTTCCACGATTTCAGGCCGCTCCATACCGCGTATCTGAACTGGAACTCCGTGATTCCTGCGGGTGTTTTCTCGATAGTCCCGGACCTGCATCTTAGGGCATTGGTCGGCAGCCCCGGGCTTGCCGTGCGCAAGGAAGACCAGGATTTGTCCTATTCCCTGGGGCACCAGAACTTCGTCGGGGGCTTCCTCGCCGACAGGTGCATAGAGGGGCAGATTCCTTTCGTGGGCTTCGGCGGGGTCTACATGGCGCGTCCTTATGTGGCCGTGCTCAACCTCGGTCTGCGCCTGAGGGCGGCGGAGCGGCTGTATTTCACTGCGAGCGGAGGCTATTTCAGGGAGGCCGACACTCCTGCCGAGTTCCTCAGCACCCCCTTGCCCACACTGTGGGGGGCCAGCCTCGAAGCAGCCTACAACAGCATAGGAGGTCCGGTGAGGCTGATAGTGAACTGGTCCGACCGCTTCAAGGACACGAATCGCAATTTCGGCGTATACCTGTCATTCGGTTTCGATTTTTGATATGGACGAAGAGCAGAAAAAAGTTCTCGGGAGGCTCGGGGCGGCATGTGCGCGGCGCGAGCATTGCGTAGGCGACGTGCGAGCCAAGGCCCTCAAGGCCCTCGGCGGAGATGCGCAGCGGGCCGCCGAAATCGTGGACAGCCTGATTGAAGACGGATTCGTGGACGACCTGCGCTATGCCTCCGCCTTTGCGAGGGAAAAGTCCGCGCTGAGCGGGTGGGGCCCTGTGAAGATACGTTTCGCCCTCAGAGCCAAAGGCATAGGGTCCTCGGAAATAGATGAGGCGATGGCCGGAATAGACGAAGACAAAGCGATGGAGCGGCTCGACAAAGTTTTGCGGACCAAGGCATCCGCACTGTCGGGAGATCCTCAGATTCGCATGAAATTGATTAAATTTGCACTTTCGCGAGGATATTCATACGAAGACGTGCGGAAACACATGGACAAGTACTGATGCAGCATAGTGATCCCATATTCCTCTACACTGACGGCTCTTCGCGGGGCAATCCCGGCCCCGGCGGATGGGGGGCCGTGCTGAGCTGCGGGAGCCTGCGCAAGGAAATGAGCGGCGGATTCCGCCTGACCACCAACAACAGGATGGAGCTGCTGGCCGTGATAATGGGACTGGAAGCCATACGCTGGGACGGCGCGCAGGTCGAAGTGTGGAGCGATTCGCAATATGTGGTGAACACAGTCACCAAGGGCTGGAAGCGGAAGAAGAATGCGGATTTGTGGGACCGCTTCGATGCGGTCTCCAGGCGTTTCAGACTCACTTTCCACTGGCTCAAGGGACATGCCGGCCACCCCGAAAACGAAAGGTGCGACAGGCTTGCCGTAGAGGCGGCTTCCGCTCCCGTGCTGCCTGAAGACAAAGGATACGACGACAATAATACCATAGAAATATGAACAAGAGAAAACCTATAGTAGCCATAACTCAGGGCGATTCCAACGGAATAGGATATGAGGTAATCATCAAGGCCCTCTCGGATCCGAGGGTGCTCGACTTTTTCACTCCGATAGTGTACGGCTCATCGAAACTTTTCGGCTTTTACCGCAAGACCATACCTGAAATCAGCCAGCTCGACACCAATGTCATCACCTCGGCATCGGAGGCCCGCCCCAAGCGCGTGAACATACTCAACTGCCTCCCCGACAACGTGTATGCCGAACCGGGGCAGGCCACTCCGGACTCTGCCCGCGCGGCCATTGCGGCGCTCGAATGCGCCGTGGCCGACATAAAGGCCGGACTGGCGGACGTGCTGGTCACGGGGCCTATCAACAAGAAGGCCATGAACGAGGAGGGCTTCGGCTTCTCCGGGCACACCGAATATCTGCACAGGGAGTTCGGCGTGAGCGACGTCACGATGCTGATGACGAGCCACAGGCTGAAAATCGGAGTGGTCACCGGACATATACCGCTGAAAGATGTGCCCGGGGCCGTCACGGCGGACAAGATAGTCAGCAAACTGCGCCTCATGAGCAAGTCTCTCAAGGAGGACTTCCGCATAGACCAGCCGCGCATCGCCGTGCTGAGCCTGAATCCGCACAGCGGAGACGGCGGCCTGCTCGGCAGCGAGGAGCAGGATATCATCATTCCCGCCGTGTCAAGGGCGACGCAGGAGGGAATAATAGCATTCGGCCCCTTTTCTCCGGACGGATATTTCGGGCTCGGGCATTATGAGCGTTTCGATGCCACCCTCGCCATGTACCACGACCAGGGGCTTGCGCCATTCAAGGCCATATCTTTCGAGGACGGCGTGAATTACACCGCAGGACTTCCCATAGTGAGGACATCCCCGGATCACGGCACAGCCTATGAGATGGCCGGACGGGACCAGGCCGACCCCCATTCCATGCGCTCGGCGATTTTCACGGCAATAGACATTTTCAACGCCAGGGCGGACTATGAGGAGCTGCAGGCCGGGAAGATGGAATACCGCCGGCTCGAAGGTCCGGAGCGCCGGGAACGCCCTGGTTTCCCGCAGATAGCCTGAGACGTTTTTTGCTTTATCCCATAATTATAGTTATCTTCGCAGGCTTAAAGTGTAAAATTTCGATATGAGGAGAAAGTTGTTGCTTTTTTCGATAGCGGGCCTTATGGCCGCATCGTGCGCTGCCCCCACGAACGTGACCTATTTTCAGGATTCGCAGGATCAGGAGATTTCCACCGACGTGGCCACGGAGCAGATCCGTCTGCAGCCGGCGGACAAAATCGCCATAATACTGAACTGTCCTACCACGGAGCTGATGAACCAGTTCAACATGCCTTATGTATCCCGTTACGTCGGCTCGGCCTCTGACGGCCCTACCCCCAACACCGGGGTGAGCGGCTATACCGTGGACGCGGACGGCAACATCGACTTCCCGGTCGTCGGAAAGATCCAAGTGGCCGGCCTGACACGTTCGGAGACAGCCGCAAGGATAAAGCATGAGCTTCAGGCCAGGGACCTGGTGAAGGACCCTGTCGTCACGGTAGACTATATGAACCTCTACGTGTCCTTGATGGGCGAGGTCGCCAAGCCGGGACGTTATGCTATAACGCGGGATGCGTTCACGATACTCGACGCCATAGCCATGGCGGGGGACCTGACCATCTTCGGCCGTCGCGACAACGTGATGGTCATAAGGGACGAGAACGGAGTACAGAAAACCTATTTGGTGGATTTGCGCTCCGCGGAAAGCGTGGCCAAGTCCCCGGTATACTACATACGCCAGAACGACGTCGTCTATGTCTCGCCCAACGCGATGCGCACCAGGCAGTCCACGGTCAACGGAAACACCGTGATGAGCACGTCTTTCTGGATTTCTATAGCGTCATTGGCTGCGACCATCACTTCCACGGTGGTCGTCGTGCTGGCGAGAACCCGATAGCTTTTACACTATGGCTGAAGATATGAATACGAATCAGGCCGCCCGTTTCGACGGTGGCGGCGTAAATTTGAGGGAAATAGCGGGCAAGTGCATTTCGAACTGGTACTGGTTCTTGATTTCGCTTGTCGTCTGCATAGGCCTCGCCGCGCTGTACATAGTAAAAACCCCGAAGATTTATACAAGGTCGGCCACCGTGCTCATCAAGGAGACGGCTGTCCGCCGTACCTCCAACGACCTGGAGTCCATGCTCTCCGCCGGAGGCATGACGCAGCAGAGCTCGAAACTCTCCAACGAGATAATAGCCCTGCAGTCTCCGGACCTCATGCGGGAAGTGGTGACGCGCATGGGCCTGGATTTCGACTACTTCGTTTCCGGCCGCGCCCGCAGGCATGTCATCTACGGAGCGTCCCTCCCCATCAAGGCGGAGTTCCTCGAGCCTGCGCCGAGGGTGAGCATGGAGGTGATTCCGCTGTCCGCCTCCTCTTTCAAGATGGAAATGCATTTCCAGGACACGAAGGAGAGCAAGAACTACAGAGGAAACTTCGGAGACACCCTGTCGACGGCAGTGGGCAGGCTGGTCATATCTTCATCTGGCACCGGCGCCGAGTTCGATACTCCCATATTCGTGGAGCATTATACGCTGCAGGCGGCAACCTCGTCCTATAACTCGCGTCTGAGCGCATCGGCGCTGAACGCTAAGAACTATTCTGACATCCTCTCGCTCACCATCACGGACCAGAGCCCGAGGCGGGCCGAGGACGTGCTGGACATGGTCATAAACGTCTACAACGAGAACTGGGTGGACGACCGCAACAAGATGGCTGTCAGCACCTCTCTGTTCATAGACGACCGTCTCAAGGCCATAGAGACCGACCTCGGGGCCGTAGATTCGGACATATCCTCCTTCAAGAGCCGCTATGTGGTCCCTGACGTCGCAGCCGCCGCCAGCATGTACATGTCGCAGACCCAGGAGGCCGGACGGCAGATACAAGACCTGGACAATCAGCTTTATACCGCGCGCTACATACGCACGAGCATGAGCACTGCCGAAGACCTCTCAAAGCCGCTGCCCTCTCCTCCGGGACTTACCAATATCAATATATCCACGCAGATAGGAAGATATAACGATATGGTAATCAAGCGCAACAACATCGTTGCCAATTCTTCTGACAAAAACCCTCTGGTGCAGGAGCTCGATACCAATCTCCGCGATCTCAGGTCTTCCATATTCCTATCCATAGACGACCTCATCAATACCCTGCAAGCCCAGAAGGCGAACATAGAAAAGGCCGAACAGAAGGCCACCTCCCGCCTTGCGGACAACCCCAAGCAGACCAACTACCTGCTCAGCGTGGAGCGCCAGCAGAAGGTGAAGGAGGCCCTTTACATCTTCCTGCTCCAGAAGCGCGAGGAAAACGAGCTGTCCCAGGCCTTCACCGCCTACAACACCCGCGTGATTACCAAGCCTACCGGCTCTCCGTTCCCGACATCCCCCAATACGAAGCAGATTCTCATGCTCGCGTTCATGATGGGAATCATGCTCCCGCTGATCTTGATTTATATATCCCTTGTCGCGGACACGAAAATACGCAACCGCAAGGACCTCGAAGTCCTTTCCGCCCCCTTCCTCGGGGAAGTGCCGCTCCACGGCAAGAAAAAGAGCCCTCGCAAGGACGGAGAAACCCCTGAACTGGTCGTCGAATCCGGAAAACGCGATGCCGTGAACGAAGCGTTCCGCGTGTGCCGCACCAATATAGAGTTCATCGCCAGAGGTTCGTACAGCAAGGTAATGATCGTGACTTCCTTCAACCCCGGCAGCGGAAAGACTTTCGTCACTTCCAACCTCGGAGCGGCGCTTGCCATCAAGGGCAATAAAGTGCTGCTCATAGACGGAGACCTGAGGCACTGCTCCCTGTCGTCCGTATTCGGGCGTCCGAAAAATGGCCTGTCCGACTATCTGTCCATGGATGGAGTCGACCTGGAGTCCATCATCGTACACCCCCAGGGCTATGGGAACCTTTCCGTCCTGCCTGTAGGAACCGTGCCTCCGAATCCCAGCGAACTCGTGGGCAGCGAGAAATTCCAGGAACTGCTCGATGCAGTGAAGGATTCCTACGATTACGTCTTCGTAGACTGCCCTCCGTACAATGTGGTCGCCGACACGCAGATTATAGCCCAGTGGGCTGACCGGTCCATATTCGTCGTCCGCTCCGGCAGGCTCGAAAAGGACATGCTTGCCGAACTGGAGGGCCTTTGCGGCTCGAAGAAGCTGAAAGACCTTTCCGTGCTGCTGAATGCCACCGAACTCAATGCCGGCCGCTCAGGCTACGGCTATGGTTACGGGTATCACGGCTACGACTACTATTCCCAGAAGAACTGACCTGTTGTACCGCAGCGTTTTGAACTCCCGTATTTACAAGTATATAGGCAGAGCATCCGTAAAATATCTGGATGTACGCTTGGTGCTGGCAATGGATGTATTCCTGTCCGTGCTGGCATCATGCGTCGTGTACGGTATCGCCGTCTTCATACTTGACTGGGACATACTGCTGCAGCTGAAGTTCCGGCTTGTCTGGCTCATATCTTCGGCAGTGGCCTCCGCCCTGTCGTTCCTGGTTATGCGGACATACACCATAATCATCCGCCACACCGAGTTCCGGGACATAATTAAGTTCCTGCTTGCGCTCGGCTTGAAGGCCGCGATGATGGCGGTGCTCATGCTGGCATTCCTGCCGTTCAGCTGGTGGATAGCCCTGATGCTGTTATTCGACGTGTTGTTTTCCATCCTGCTGCTTACAGCCATGCGCCTGCTGATGATGGTCTTCTACAACCTTTACAAGTCGAAGGTGAGGGAAATACAGAGGTGCCGCAGGGTGTTCCTGTACGGCGTCTCGGACAAGTCCGCCGCCGCCATATCGAGGTTCAAGGACTCTTCCCACTACAACATAGTCGGAGTCATAACCCCCAACCCATCCTTGCGCCATACGCGCTTTGCGGACAAGACCGTGTATTATTGCGATTCGGAAGCGGCACTCGACAGGCTTGCCATGACCTCGTCCAGCACCGGCATATTGTTTACCGCCCAGAATGACGTGAAACTTGAGAATAACCGCCTTCTCCGCTTTGCCGGCAACCTCGGACTGAAAACCTTCATCCTGCCGGAGGTGGGGGAGCTGGACGAGGTGCAGGCCGTCAGCAGCATACGCAATGTCAGGATAGAAGATTTGCTCGCGCGCGATGAAATCCGCATTTCCATGCAGGAGGTGCTTTCCGGTTTTTCCGGAAAAACGGTTCTTGTGACAGGCGCCGCAGGCTCCATAGGCTCGGAGCTGTGCCGCCAGCTTTCGACCTTCGGCATATCTAAGCTGATACTTTTCGACAATGCCGAGACCCCCATGCACAACCTCCGTCTGGAGCTGGAAGACAGCTTCCCCGACCTCGATTTCGTCCCTGTCATAGGAGACGTGCGCCTGGAAAGACGTCTCGACTTCACGTTCAGACATTACCGCCCGGACGTGGTGTTCCACGCCGCCGCCTACAAACATGTGCCGCTCATGGAGGAAAACCCCTGCGAGTCCGTGCTCGTGAATTTCGTAGGCACTGGGTATGTGGCCGAAAAGTGCGTGGAGTACGGGGTGGAGAAGATGGTCATGATATCTACCGACAAGGCTGTCAATCCCACCAATATCATGGGGTGCACCAAGCGTCTTGCTGAAATTTATGTCCAAAGTCTCGGCCTTGCCATTGAGAAAGGGGAAAGACAGGGAAAGACCAAGTTCGTCACCACCCGTTTCGGCAATGTGCTCGGCTCGAACGGCTCCGTCATACCGCGCTTCCTGGAGCAGATTGCAAAGGGAGGTCCGCTTACAGTGACCCATCCCGAAATCACGCGCTTCTTCATGACCATACCGGAGGCCTGCCGTCTTGTCATGGAGGCCGCAGTCATGGATACGGCCAACCGTATATGCGTTTTCGACATGGGCGAACCTGTCAGGATAGATTCCCTGGCAAGGCGCATGATAGAGCTCTCCGGATTCAAGGTGGACAAGGACATCAGGATAGAATATACGGGCCTGAGGTCTGGAGAGAAACTTTTTGAAGAGGTGCTTTCCAACGAGGAAAATACGGACCCGACCATGCACGGGCGCATCCGTATCGCAAAAGTGCGCACCTATGCTTACTCGGAAGCGGTGGATGCGGTGGAGAGACTGGGAGATTATGCCCGCAATGTCAGGATTCCTGAAATGGTCAGGCTGATGAAACAAATCGTGCCTGAATTCATTTCCAAGAACTCCAAATTCTCCGAATATGATGAAGCGCCTCTCTCCTGATGCGCTGCACTGGTATGTAGGCTGCGTGCGGAGCTGCCAGGAAAAGAGGGTGGCATCCGCATTGCGCGGGCGCGGGCTCGTGTGCTATCTGCCGCTGAGGCGCGAAGTGCGCCGGTGGAGCGACCGCAGGAAGGTCGTCGAATCGCTGCTCATCCCGCGTTATGTCTTTCTCCGTTGCAATGAGACCCAGCGGGTGGCTGTGTTGAAGTCCGAGCCGCGAATATGGGGCTTCATGGCTTCGGAAGGGCGTCCCTCCGTGGTGGGGGACGAGGAGATGGAGGCTTTCATCAAGATGGTTGAGAACGGTCGTCCTGTGAGGCTCGCGGAGTCCGGCGCCGTGCCCGGGGACAGGGTGCGGGTCACCAGCGGCCCCCTTGCGGGCGTTGAATGCCAGCTGGTGGGCATGTCCGGAAATCGCTGCCTTGCAGTGCAGCTCGGCCAGCTCGGAACGGCTCTTATGGATTTGGAACTGGATTCAGTGGAACTGATATGAATATTATAGTAACGGGAGCGGGCGGCCAGCTCGGGACGGCGCTGCGGCGCGTGGCATCCTCGGACGCCGCGGACCGATATATATTTACGGATGTCGCCGAACTCGACATCACCTCCCGCGAGGCCGTTTTCTCCGCCGTGCGCAGGGAAAAGGCCGACGCGATAGTCAATTGTGCCGCATATACGAATGTCGAGAAGGCTGAAGACGACTATGAGGCGGCATCGCTGCTGAATGCAACTGCCCCCGGCATCCTGGCCGAGGCGATGCAGGCATCCGGCGGCCTGCTTGTGCACATAAGCACCGACTATGTGTTCGGGAAAGATTCATTCAACACCCCGTGTACCGAGGATCGCCCCTGCGCCCCTTCCGGGGTCTACGGCCTGACCAAACTGCGCGGAGAACAGGCCGTGCAGGCATCCGGCTGCCGGCATCTGATAATACGCACCTCCTGGCTGTACAGCGAATACGGGAACAATTTCGTAAAGACCATGCTGCGTCTCAGCGCGGAGAAGCCCTCCCTGAACGTGGTGTTCGACCAGGTGGGAACCCCCACCTATGCCCTGGATCTTGCCCGGGCCATCCATACCGTCATTCACGGGCGGCTGTACGAGGGGCACGAGGGCATCTACCACTACTCCGGCGAAGGCGTGTGCAGCTGGTACGATTTCGCGGAGGCGATAGCGTCCATGTCCGGCCACACCGGCTGCGAAATACATCCGTGCCGCAGCGCGGAATATCCGAGCAAGGTAGAAAGGCCGGCATACTCCGTACTCGACAAGACAAAATTCAAGAAGACCTTCGGCATCCCTGTCCGGTATTGGCGTGACAGCCTCTCCGAATGTCTTTCAAACATGACCGAAATATGAAAGGAATAGTTCTCGCGGGCGGTTCGGGAACCCGCCTTTATCCAATCACGAAGGGAGTGAGCAAACAGCTTCTCCCGGTGTATGACAAACCTATGGTGTACTATCCCGTCAGCGTTCTGATGCTTGCCGGGATACGGGAGATACTGATAATATCTACTCCTGAGGACCTTCCGTCGTTCCGCCGCCTTCTGGGCGACGGGAGCGACTACGGCGTGCACTTCGAATATGCCGAGCAGCCGTCTCCGGACGGACTCGCCCAGGCATTCATCATAGGGCGCGACTTCATCGGCGATGACAGCGTGTGCCTCGTGCTGGGCGACAACATCTTCTATGGCGAGAACTTCACCGGCAAGCTCAAGGAGGCGGTGCGTGCGGCGGAGGAAGATAGCCTCGCGACAGTCTTCGGCTATTGGGTGAAAGACCCCGAGCGCTACGGAGTGGCGGAGTTCGATGCCTCGGGCCGGTGCCTGAGCATAGAGGAGAAGCCGTCGTCCCCGAAGTCGAACTATGCGGTGGTGGGGCTGTATTTCTATCCCAACGAGGTGGTGGACGTGGCTGCCCGCATCAAGCCGAGCGCGAGGGGAGAGCTCGAGATAACCACGGTGAACCAGGAATTTCTGCATTCCGACAAGCTGAAGGTGCAGACCCTGGGGCGCGGATTCGCGTGGCTGGACACTGGGACGTTCGACTCCCTCAGCGATGCGGGGACCTTCGTGGAGGTGATAGAGAAGCGCCAGGGCCTGAAGATAGCCTGCCTCGAGGACATAGCCTACAAGCGCGGCTGGATAAGCGCGGAGCGTCTGCGGGAGCTGGCGGCGCCGATGGCGAAGAATCAGTATGGTCAGTATCTACTTAAAATAGCGGAGAAGCAGTGAAACGCAGCATAATCATAAGCGGCGGAGCCGGATTCATAGGGTCTCACGTGGTGCGTCTGTTCGTGAACAAATACCCTGACTACAGGATAGTGAACCTCGACAAGCTGACGTATGCGGGGAACCTCGCGAACCTCAAGGACATAGAGGACAGACCCAACTATCGTTTCGTAAAAGGGGACATCTGCGACTTCGAGAGCGTCCTGTCCCTCATGCGCGAGGAGAGCGTCGACGGCATCATACACCTTGCAGCGGAAAGCCATGTGGACCGCAGCATCAAGGATCCGTTCACATTCGCCAGGACCAATGTGCTGGGCACCCTGAGCCTCCTTCAGGCCGCGCGCCTGTACTGGGAGGGTCTTCCGGAGCGATACTCCGGCAAGCTGTTCTACCACATCAGTACGGATGAGGTGTACGGCGCTCTCGAGATGACCTGCCCGGAGGGCATGGAGGCCCCGTTCACGAGCGGGGCGAGCAGCGGGTCGCACCACCTGGCCTACGGCAGCGAGTTCTTCACTGAGGATAGGAAATACAGCCCCCACAGCCCCTACAGCGCGTCGAAGGCGTCCAGCGACCACTTCGTGCGTGCGTTCCACGACACCTACGGCATGCCCGTCGTGGTGACCAACTGTTCCAACAACTACGGCCCGTATCAGTTTCCGGAGAAGCTCATCCCACTGTTCATAAACAATATAGTGCATCGCCGGAGCCTTCCTGTGTACGGACGCGGCGAGAATGTCCGCGACTGGCTGTATGTGGAGGACCATGCGAGGGCGATAGACACTATCTTCCATAGCGGCAAGGTCGCAGAGACGTACAACATAGGCGGATTCAACGAGTGGAAAAACATAGATGTAATCCGGCTTCTCATCAGGGCCGTGGACAGGCAGCTGGGACGCGCCGAGGGCGCGGATGACGACCTGGTGACCTTCGTCACGGACAGGGCCGGGCACGACCTGCGCTATGCCATAGACAGCCGGAAGCTGCGTAGCGAACTCGGGTGGGAGCCGTCGCTGCAGTTCGAAGAAGGCATCGAAAGGACGGTGCGGTGGTATCTCGACAATGCCGCCTGGATGGAGAACGTGACTTCGGGTGACTACCTGAAGTACTACGAGGACATGTACAAGGGGCGTTAGATTCCCAGGAGCTTCTTTCGCGCAAGCAGGCAGTCTCCGATGACTATTGCCTTGCGCCCGAGCGTGGACAGCCTTATCTTCGTGTCTGCGGCTACCCTTTCCATGGACAGCCTGTTGACTGCCGTGCGTATGGGCAGGGTAAGGTGCTCTCCGCCCACGATGAGGCGCCCGCCTATGACCACGAGGCCCGGGTTGAAGATGTTGATGATTCCGGCTATCCCGCGTCCGAGGGTTTCTCCGATTTCTCCTATGCTTTGGATGGCGAGCACGTCGCCTTTGAGTATGGCATCCAGTATCTCGGAAAGCTCGATGTCGCCCTTGTCCCGGTATATCCTGTAGAGGGACGAACGGCGGCCCGACTTCAGTTTCTCCGTGAGTATGCGGTGCAGCGCCGAACCGGATGCGCCGGTCTCCAGACAGCCCACCTTTCCGCAGCGGCACATGATGTCGTTGTCCAACAGGGGGAAATGTCCTATCTCCCCGGAAAATCCCGACTTGCCGTAGTACAGCTGCCCGTCGAGTATCATCCCCATGCCGAGGCCCCAGCTCAGGTTTATGGCAATCATGTTGCGGTCGGCATGCCTGCCGAGGCTCATATACTCTCCGTAAGTCAGGGCGCGGGAATCGTTTTCCACGTTGACCGGGACGTTCAGCTCCCTCTGGAATATATCCTTGAGAGGGATGTCGTCGCTGACGAAGTAGGTGAGCGAATAGCCCTGCTCCGGGTTGACCCTTCCGGTCAGGCTCACTCCCACGGCCAGCACCTTTATCCACGGGATGCCGGCTGCCATAACCCTGTCCTTTACCATCCTGCACATTTCCCTGAATGAGGCCCCGTCCGACTTGAGCACGAATTCGATGTCCTCCAAATAGTGGAGCAGATTGCCCTTGAAGTCGGTAATCGCCACGTGGAAATGGTGTCTGGCTATGTCTATGCCCACGAAGAATCCGGCATTGGGGTCGAGCCCGTATATGCTCGGACGCCGTCCTCCGGACGTGCCTATCTTGCCTTCGTCCAGGAGAAAGCCCTCATCCATCAGCTCGCCAATCAGCTTGGTGATGGTGGGCACGCTTATGCCGAGTTCCTTGCTGAAGTACGATATGCTTGAATTGTCATGGTTGATGCAAAGTTTGAGAATGTCCCGTTTTATCAGGGCATTCTTTCCTGTGGCATCGTTTAGGAAGCTGCTCGGCATGGCACAATGAGTTCTTATGCAAAAATACCAATTATTTCCTATATTTGTGCATATTTTGTAAAAAATTTTAAAATGAAATTGTCGATAAGGACAAAGTTGACGCTTAGTCTCAGTGCGATTGCGGCAATACTGCTGATTTCTGCCACCATATCGGTTCTTGAATATGCCAAGATGAGCACTTATGTCTCCGACCTCATCGCCGATGACATACAGAGCCTCAACACGGCCCACAAGCTCGCGGACATAAGCAGCCGCTACAACCTCGACATACTGGCGGCGATAGGGGACGACTCGGACGCGGAGATTCCGGTCTTCGACCAGGAGTACTTCCTGTCGCACTGCGATTCTTTGCGCACATCCCTTGAACTTAATGTCATACAGCCGCTTACCGATTCAGTGGTGTATTCCTGCTCGGCCTATGTCCTCACCTCGCTCGAGCTGGGCAACGTGCTCGACTCCTATTTCATAGACTCGCGCAGCTGGTACTTCAACAGGCTGCAACCCGGATTCGCCCTGCTCTCATCCGACATAGACGCCCTTGAGACGGCCATCTACAACGACCTGGAAAAAAACTCCAAGACCTTCGAGCGGGGCTTCTACCGCAGCATCATCCCCGGAGTGGTGGCCGTTGCCGTGGGGCTTCTCCTCGTGCTGATGCTGCTGCTCTTCATCCTGTCCTACTACGTGACCCCGCTCTACCGCATGCTCGACGCCCTGGACGGATACCGTTCATACAACAAGAAATACACCTATACATTTGAAGGGGACGACCAGCTGCTCAAGCTCAACGAGGGCATATCGGAGGTCGCCAATGAGAATCTTCAGCTCCGCAAACGCCTGAAAGACCTGAAATCGAGAATCTCAGATGAACTGGAAAGCAATCAGCCGTAACGTAGGGCTTGCCCTCCTCGTGAGCTCCCTGTTCATGTTCCTTTCGGTGCTGGTGTCGGTGCTGAACGGGAATGACAGTGCGCTGGCGGCTCTGATCATCAGCTTTACCATCACTTTCATAGTGGGTGTGTTCCCATTCATCTTCGTCAGGCGCACGAAGGAAATAAGCCTGAAGGAAGGCTATGTCACAATAGCCCTCTCGTGGCTTCTGTCCTTCATATTCGGCATGCTGCCATACGCCCTGTGGGGCGGTCCGTTCACCCTGCAGAATGCCTGGTTCGAGAGCGTGTCGGGCTTTACCACCACAGGGGCCACCATACTCGACAATATAGAGGCGCTGCCCCGCAGCCTGCTGTTCTGGCGCAGCAGCACGCATTTCATCGGCGGACTCGGAGTAGTCGTGTTCCTGCTTCTGATTATCCCTGATTCCAGCCCGGTGAAGCTGAGGCTGGTAAATATGGAGCTGACTTCGCTCTCCCGCGGTGCGTATTCCACCCGCACCAACAGGATAGTATACATCTTCGCATACGTTTACTTGGCCATATTCCTGCTCGCCCTGCTGCTTTACTTCCTGGCGGGCATGCCGGCATTCGACGCCGTATGCCATGCGATGAGCGTGTCCGCAACGGGCGGATTCAGCACCCGCAACGCCTCCATCGGGGCCTTCGGCTCCCGCTGGGTGGAAGCCGCCACGATGCTGTGCATGTACCTTTCGTCCCTGCATTTCGGCCTGCTTTTCCTCGTGGTGGCCCGCCGTTCCCTGAAACCGCTCAACAATCCTGTCGTAAAATACTACACAGCATTCGTGCTCGTGTTTTCGTTCATACTCGGCATATCCCTGAAGGCGGGCGGCTTCTTTGCGAGCACCGGAGAGGCCCTCTGGAACGGGCTCTTTGAAATCCTGTGCATCTCGACCACGTCCGGTTTCGCCATCGCGGACAATGCGCACTGGCCTGCGGCACTCGGCGGCCTGCTGGTGATAGTGGCGGTGGTGTGCGGATGTGCCGGTTCCACGTCGGGCGGTCTCAAGATAGACAGGATAATACTGCTGTTCAAGTCCGTGGGACGCCAGCTGAACCGCACCCTGCATCCGTCCTCCATGAACGAGGTACGCCTCGGGGGGAGGATACTGCGAGACTCGGATGTGGCCCCGCACCTGCTGTACATAGCCCTGTACGTGGTGCTGATGTCTTTTTCCGCCCTTCTGTGCCTTGCCGCCGGGGTGGATTGGCAGAATTCCGTGGCCGCTTCGGTGACGAGCCTCAGCAATGTAGGACCGGCTCTCGGAGAAATGGGGTCGATGGGCTCGTTCAACAGTGCCCCGGATGCCGCCAAATTCGTGTACACCGTGGATATGTTCCTCGGCCGCATAGAGATATATCCCGTATTGTCCGTGGTGGCGATGCTCTTCGAACGGCGCAACCGCTGATGGACCCGAAACGCCTTTACGATGGATTCACGGAAGCGCTCGGGGCGGAGGCCACTCCGTGCCAGGACGCCCTTTTCCGTTCGCTCTCCGATTTTCTGTGCGGCGACGATGCGGACATTTTCGTAATAAACGGCTATGCCGGAACGGGCAAGACCACTGCCGTGTCGGCCGTAATCAACTATCTGCGCCTCGTCGGGATAAAGTCGGTGCTGCTCGCCCCCACCGGCAGGGCGGCGAAGGTCTTGTCTTCAGTGTCGGGCCGCCAGGCATATACGGTGCACAAGCACATATACAGGCAGAAATCCGTCGGCAGCGACGGCTACGGACGCTTCAGCCTAAGCCCGAACAAGTCGAGGCACACGCTGTTCGTGGTGGATGAAGTGTCCCTTGTGGGCATAGACGGCATGCAGCAGGGACAGGCCGTGTTCGGCTCCGGGAATCTGCTGGAAGACCTCGTGTCTTTCGTGCGCTCGGGCGATGACTGCCGTCTTGTATTGCTCGGCGATGCGGCACAGCTGCCTCCCGTCGGTCTGGATGCTTCTCCAGCCCTCAGCCCTGAATACATGGACTCTTTCGGAGGCGTGCGCCGCGCTGAGCTGACGACCGTGGTGCGCCAGGCCTCCGATTCGGGCATATTGGCCAATGCGACGTCGCTGCGCTGCATGATACAGCAGTCCGGCAATGACGAACTCTTCGACTCCCTCGGCCTGGAGGCTCCGGAGGGGGGCGATGTGGAACGCATAGGAGGCTCGGAGCTCATCGAGACGATAAGCGCCGCGTACGACCGCTACGGCCAGGACAATACGGTGGTGCTGTGCCGCTCCAACAAGCGCGCCATACGCTACAATCTCGGGATAAGGGCCAGCGTGCTTTTCAAGGAGGAGGAAATCTCCCGGGGGGACAGGTTCATGATAGTCAAGAACTGCTACCAGTTCGTGGAAGACCTGGAGCAGATGGATTACATAGCGAACGGCGATGTGGCCGAACTTCAGAAAATATGGAACTACGAGGAGCGCTACGGACTCCGTTTCGCCGACGCGATATTGAGTTTCCCCGACTACGCGGATGCCGAAATCAGGGCCAAGGTGTGCCTCGACGTGCTGACTTCAGAAGCGGCTTCGCTGACTTATGAGCAGCAGAACGCCCTTTATGCCGGGGTGTCGGCGGATTATTCCGACAGGGGCTCGAAGAAGAAAATCTGGGAGGCCGTAAGGGAAGACCCGTACTTCAACGCCTTGCAGCTGAAATATGCGGATGCTATCACATGCCACAAGGCGCAGGGCGGACAGTGGGACTGCGTGTTCATAGACAATCCTTTCTGGCAGGACGTGCAGACGACGGAAGACCTGAAGTGGCTGTACACAGCCCTTACCCGCGCCGTGAAAAAAGTATATCTTGTGAACTTCAGGGATTCTTTCTTCAGATGAAAACGGGCTTCAATGAAATGCTCCGCCGCCTGGAGGCGGAGGAGAGGAAAAAGCTCGATGCGAAGATTCCGGCATGGAGCGGGCTCGGCATAGAGATTCCGTCGTCGCTGAACTTCCAGCAGTGTTCGGGACAGACGGCCGCTCTGTACAAGGCGTCCCTGATAGCCGAGGGGTCCCGCGTAGCGGACCTTACAGGAGGGCTCGGGGCCGACAGCTGGGCCTTTTCCCGAAGGGCCTCGGCGCTCTGGTACAATGAGCGCGATGCAGCGCTCGCGAATGCCGTGCGCCGCAATTTCGGGCTCCTCGGTGTCTCCAATGCGGAGTTCCACAACTTCGATATCGTCCCGTCAGGACATGACTGGACGGCCTCTCTCGGGGCTTTCAGGCCGGATGTGATATATATAGACCCTTCTCGGCGCGACCGCTCCGGGCGGAAAGTGTTCCTGCTCGAAGATTGCAGCCCCGATGTGCAGGCCCTGATGCCCTTGCTGCACTCCTTCGCCCCTCTTGTCATGATAAAGGTCTCTCCTATGGCCGACATGACCATGCTCCGGCGCCGTCTTGCGGACAGCCTTGCCGAAATACACGTCGTGGGGGCCGGAGGGGAGTGCAAAGAACTCCTGTGCATATGCCGCCGCGGTGCCGGGCCAGTAAGGACGGTTCTCAGCGAAGACGGCAAGCTCTATCCCTGGGCGGATGGCGGCGGACCCGATGCGGAGAGGGGAGAACTGCTTTTCGTGCCCTCCGCGGCACTCGTCAAGTCGGCCCTTCCGCTCCCGCCGGGTGCGGAAGCGCTCGGGACGGGGTCCCGCATGTGCCGCTGCGGATGGAACGGCACTTTGTCTTCTTTCGGAAGTTTCTACAGGATACTGGAAGATGCGCCTTTCTCCAAAGGCGGCATCAGGGAGGTAGGCGCGAGGTACCCGAGGGCGGAGGTGAGTGTTCGGGGGATTCCTGTGTCGGCCGAGGAACTTCGGGCAAAATTAAAGACGGGACCCGGAGGACCCGTCCATATCTTTGCCTGCCTTTGCGGAGGTGAGCGGCGCCTACTTGTCACCGAGAAGGTGACGGCTCCAGAACAGCCGGTCTGAGGCCTTGTCGTGTTCTGCCTGGTGTCCGCGGTAGCCGTGCATCCCGTCGGGGTATATCATCAGCTCGAACTGTATGCCTTCTTTCTGCAGCGCGTCGATAAGCTGCAGGCTGTTCTGGAAGTGCACGTTGTCGTCGCCGGTGCCGTGGGTGAGCTTGAGCGCGGGATATCCGCGGTGCAGCCCGTCCGTGCCTTTCAGCGCGCAGGTCTCCACCCAGTTGAGCACGCCGGCCTCGGCATATCCCTCCGGATTGTCCTGAGGCGTGTCCATGTAGCGCTCCGTATAGTGGGAGTCGTACAGTCTCCAGTCGTACACTCCGCCGCCGGCGATGCCGCAGCAGAAATATTCCGGGTAGCGCAGCACCAGCATCGCCGTGGTGGTGCCTCCGAAAGAGAACCCCTGCACGCCTATGCGTGAGGCATCCACGCATGGCAGGCTTCCGAGCCACCTGGCCCACTGTATGTAGTCTCCGAGTTCCGTGACCGTCATGCGCCTGAAAGCCTCGTCCATGCCGGCCCTCCCGTTTTCTCCCGACGAGCGCGGGTCGACGACTATGTAGATGATGCCGTTTTCCCAGCACCAGAAATCCTGTGCGTCGCGGTTCCTCCAGCTGTCTCTAACATACGGGGTGCCGGGACCTCCGTAAAGCTGCATCACCACGGGATATTTCTTGCCGGGGTCGAAATCTTTCGGCATGCTCATCAGCCCGTAAAGCGTGAAACCGTCGTTCTCTATGGTCACGACTTCGGGATACGGACCTTCTTCACGGGGCGCGTCGGCCTTTGCGAAGCCCTTGGTCTGCCGGGTGCTGCCGCTCACCTCCATCCACGGGGTGCGGGCATTGGAGATTTTGGCCGAGAAGCTGCTGCAGTCGTCCGATATGCTGACGGAGCCTATGCTGTAGTCGGGGTCTGTCAGAGTATATATGCGCCCTTTCCTGTCCAGCCTGTACAGGGATGAGTGTATGCGGGAGTCCCTTTTGGCCGTAAACCATATGTCTCCCTTCGCGGGGTCGTGCCTTAGCAGCCTTATGTCCCAGTTGGGCCCGTCCGTAAGCCGCCTGAGGCTTCCGTCGTAGCCGAGGAAGTAGATTTGCTCCCAGCCGGTCTCGAAATTGCGGGCCATTATGAGGCCGTCGCGGGTGAAGAGCATGCCTTCTATCCATGTGACCCAGGTGCCGTAGTCTTCACGGTAGACGCTGCGCCTGCTGCCGTCGGCGGCGCTTACGGCGAAAAGCTCAAGGGTGTTCTGGCGGCGGGGCATGCGGCTCACGAACAGCTCGTCCGAGCCGGGTCCCCAAAACGGGGTGCCGAAATACTGCTGCGGCGAGTCGCTGAAATCGGCCCACACCGTGCCGCTCCCGTCGGCCTGCGCCATGCCTATCCTGACGGACGGGTTCTGCTCCCCGGCCTTGGGGTAGCGCGTCAGCGACAGTGTGCCGTCCTGGCCGAAAGGGGAGTATATCGGGAATACCGGGACTCCGGAATTGTCGAAACGGTAGAAGGCCAGCCTGCGGGAATCCGGACTCCACCAGAAAGCGCGGTAGCGGGACTGGCGACCGAATATTTCTTCATAATATACCCAGGAGGCATATCCGTTGAGTATGTCTTCGCTCCCGTCGTCCGTCAGGCGAATCTCTGCGCCTGTGGATATGTCCCTGACCCATAAATCATTGTTTCTGGTGAATGCCACCTTCGAAGAGTCGGGAGAGACGGTGGGGTTGACCTCCTGCGCATGAGAGAACCATGACGGCAGTACGGACAGAAATAGCAGTACGATACGTTTCATGGCTGCAAAAATAAATATTATCCGAAGAAAAATCGTATATTTGGAGGTTAAAACAAGATTTCTGAAATGGCGATTATCGAATGCAGGGACGTCAGCAAAAGTTTCGGGGAAAAACTCGCCCTGGACCGTATCAGTCTTGACGTCCCGGAAGGCCGCATCTTCGGCCTGCTCGGACCCAACGGGGCCGGAAAGACGACTCTCATACGCATCATAAACCGTATCACGATTCCCGATTCGGGCGAGGTGCTTTTCAACGGGCGCCCCATCACCCAGCGTGATGTGGAGCGGATAGGCTACATGCCGGAGGAAAGGGGGCTTTACCGCAAGATGAAGGTGGGCGAGCAGGCGATATACCTTGCGCGCCTGAAGGGGATGAGTGCATCCGAGGCCAGGAACGGACTGAAAGAGTGGTTCCTGCGCTTCGGCATCCAGGACTGGTGGGACAAGAAGGTCGAGGAACTCTCCAAGGGCATGGCCCAGAAGATACAGTTCATCACCACCGTCGTGCACAAGCCCTCGCTGATGATTCTCGACGAGCCTTTTTCGGGCTTCGACCCGGTGAACGCCGAGATTATACGCCGCGAGATTCTTCGTCTCAAGGAGGAAGGGGCCACCATCATACTCTCCACCCACAACATGGAGTCCGTGGAAGAGCTGTGCGACAATATCGCGCTCATCAACAAGTCCCGTCTTGTCGTAAGCGGCGGAGTGGAGCAGATAAGGCGCGAATACGGCAACAACAATGTGGAGCTGGTCTATACCGATGCCGACGGATGCCATACCGAAGTCCTTCCGCGCGAGACCGACGGCACGTCCACTCTCCAGAATTTCCTGTCGAAGGGAGTGACCGTCAATTCCTACAGGGAGCTTATGCCCCGAATGAACGACATTTTCATCAAACTCGTAACTGAAAAGCAATGAACCTGAATACTACCGGCATAATCATAGGCAGGGAATACCTGACCAGGGTCAAGAAGAAGAGTTTCCTTCTTACCACGTTCGTCGTGCCCGTGCTGTTCGCGGTACTGTGCATACTTCCCTCGGTCATCATGATGGGCGTCAGGGAGGAATCGAAGGAGATAGCCGTGCTGGACGGGTCGGGAATAGTGGCCGGGCAGCTCCAGAGCGGGGAGTCCGCGAATTTCACCTTCCTCGACGGCGGTGACGTGGAGACGCTGAAATCCTCCCTCAAGGAACTCGGATACGATGCCCTCCTGTACGTCAGTCCCATAGATTCGCTGTCGCGTTCGGTAACGGCCGACATCTATTCCGTAAAGCCTATAGGCATGGACCTCGGCGAGAACATCAACTCCCGCATAGACGCCGCCGTGGAGAACTGGCGCATAGAGCAGTCCGGGGTCGCCAACCTCAAGGACCTGATGCAGGAAGTCAAGACCCATGTCCGTATGAAGTCCTATACCGTGGATGAGGACGGACGGGAAAAAATCTCTGAGTCTGGGGTCTATATGGCCGTATCCATGATACTCGGCATGATAATATACATGTTCATCGCCGTGTTCGGGAGCATGGTCATGTCGTCCGTGATAGAAGAGAAGTCCAGCCGTGTCGTGGAGGTGCTCGTCAGCTCCGTCAAGGCCACTGAACTCATGTTCGGGAAAATAATAGGCATAGCCCTCGTGGCGCTTACGCAGTTCGTGCTCTGGATAGTGCTCACATTCGCGATAGTGGGAATAGGGGGAGCGTTCATAGGACCGCGCCTTGCCGGAGAGGCCGATGCCGCGCAGCTCATGCAGGCGATGGGCGGGGTAGGCGCCGAACAGGCGGAGGCCGTATCGGAAGCCGTTTCAGACCCCGACAGCCTGTCAGTCATACTCGGCACCGTGAGCAACCTGCCTTTCGGGACCATCATCGTCTGCTTCATGATTTTCTTCCTTTTCGGATACATGCTCTATGCCTCCATGTTCGCGGCCATAGGCTCCGCAGTGGAGAACGAGGGAGATTCCGCGCAGCTCCAGCTGCCTGTGACCGTGCCGCTGCTGCTGGCCTTCTTCATCGCCATATACGCTTTCAAGGCGCCCGGCAGTTCCATCGTATTCTGGGGCTCGATGATACCCTTCACCTCGCCCATAGTGATGCTCGCCAGACTGCCGTTCGGCGTGCCTTTCTGGGAAATCGCGCTTTCGGTGGTGCTGCTCGTTGCGGCATTCATCGTATTCGCGTGGCTTTCCGCCAGGATTTACAGGGTCGGAATACTGATGTTCGGCAAGAAATCCGGATGGAAAAATCTTTGGCAATGGTTGAAACAAAAATAATTATGAAAAAATTCATGTCTGCGGTACTGGCCCTGCCGCTACTGTTTTCCTGCAAATCCTGGATGACATGGGAAAAGTTCCCGATGGACGGACACCGCACCGGAGTCACCGTGCCGTCGGCGGACAACGTTCCGGAGGCCATAGGGAGGGTGGATTCGCTGACTCTCACTTACTACGCTCCGAACTCGGCAGTATTCAGCGGCGGATGCACCCCGGAGGTGGCGGCGCTTCTCATCGGGGCGCAGCCTGCCATGGCCGAGGTGAAGGAGGTCATAGCGTTCTCCACGAGCGAGATGTCCGCCCATGCCCCCGAATCGGAACTGAGCAATTTCGTGGCGGACCTGGTGAGAAGCGAGACCGAAAGGATAGTCGGGCGCAGGTGCGATGTAGGCATCACCAACTTCGGCGGGATAAGGGTCTCCATGCCCCAGGGGGATGTCATACTCGACGACATACGCTCCATGTTCCCGTTCGTCAACAAGCTCTGCTACGTCGAGCTTCCGGGTTCGGAGCTGATACGGCTCATGGATGATATGGCGGCAAACCGGGTGCAGTGCCTCAGCGGGGTGCGCCTCGTGATAAAGGACCGCAAGGTCAAGAGCCTGGAAGTGGGGGGCAAGGCGGTAGACCCGCGCAAGAAATACGGCGTGGCCACCATAGACTTCCTCCTCGACGGGGGCGACAACATCAGCGTGGCGCGCGGCGCAACCGGGCTGATACGCACCGATGTCCTCATCGGAGAGGCCATCGAGGGCTATGTCCGCAAGCTTACGGCTGAAGGAAAGGCAATAGAATACCATACCGACGGGAGGGTCGTAATAGAGCAATGAAACGGATATTGACCATTTTGGCCGCGTCGGCGGCCCTTTGCGCCTGCGGACCCAGGCTCGTAATCCTGCACACCAACGATACGCACTCCCACCTCGACCCCCTGAGGGACGGCACGGGCGGTGTCATAGAGCGGGCCGCCTTCGTGGATTCGGTCCGGAACGCGGAAGGCCCCGGCAAGGTGCTGCTTCTGCACGCCGGCGATTTCAATCAGGGGACTTCGTACTATACGCAGCTGCACGGCACCCTGGAGGTGGAGATGATAAATGCTCTGAAATACGATGCCGTGACTCTCGGAAACCACGAATTCGACAATGGCATCGAAGATCTTACGGCGCGTGTGAAGAACATAAAGTGCCCTGTCGTATGCGCCAACCTCGACATCAGCTCTTTCGAGCTCGGAGAATATGTCAAACCCTGGTGCATAGTCAGGAAGGGCGGCATGAAAATAGGCATAATAGGACTCGAGGCGAACATATCGGCCAATGTGGCGAGGACGATTTCCTCGCGCATCCCCCAGCTCGATCCCGTGGAGGCGGTCAACAAATGGTCCGACTATCTGCGGAATACCGAGAAATGCGACATGGTCATACTCCTTTCCCACCAGGGATACGGCGAAGACCAGAAGAACGTCGCTGGAATGAGGGGGATAGACTTGGTCATAGGTGGACACTCCCACACCTTCGTGGATGATTTCGTGTATTCCGAAGACCTTGACGGCAAGCCGGTTCCTATTATTACCGACGGATGCTGGGGAATTGAGATGGGCATGGTTAAAGTTTATTGATTTTATGATTCAGTCGATGACAGGATACGGCCGGGCGGAGGTCCGGCTGGACAAAGGGAAACTCATAGTGGAATTCCGTTCCGTAAACGGGAAGAACGCCGACATTTCCGTCAAGGCCTGCCTGCTCCCGAAAGACAAGGAAATGCCTTTGCGGAAGCGGGTGGCGTCGCTCCTGCAGCGCGGCACGATAGACATCTTCATGAGCTGGGAGCCCGACTCAGGCTCCGCCGCCCGCAAGATAGACAGGCCTCTCGCGCTCGAATACCTGAAGCAGATGAAGCTCCTGGCCTCGGAGGCCGGCGCCCCTGACCCGTCTTCATCGAGCTGCATAGTATCGGCTCTGCTGCACATGCCGGACGTGCTCGACAACGGAAGGGTGGACAAACTGATAGACGATGGCAACTGGCCCTTGGTGGAAAAGGCCATAGACGAGGCCCTGGAGGCGATAGTTTGCTACCGCAGGCATGAGGGCGAGGCCCTGTATGCCGACGTGACCTCCCGGGTGCGCACCATACTCTCGCTTGTCGATGAGATAGAAGGTTTTGAGGCAGAACGCCTGTCCCTTGTGCGCGAACGCATACTCAAGGCCGCCGCGGAAGTCGGGATACGCCTTGACGGCGAGCGCTTTGAACAGGAGATGGTATACTATTTGGAGAAATACGACATCAATGAAGAAAAAGTTCGTCTGCGCCAGCACTGCAAGTATTTCATGGATACCATAGACAACGAGGAATATCCCGGCAAGAAACTGGGGTTCATCATTCAGGAAATGGGGCGTGAAATCAATACCACAGGCTCCAAGGCCAATCATTCGGGTATACAGAAGGCCGTGGTCAGGATGAAGGACGAACTGGAAAAAATACGCGAACAGTCACTTAATATTCTCTGAAGCAATGAAATTGTCAAAATTGTTTTATGCCCTCTGCCTTGCTGCGCTGCCGCTTTCCGCCGCGGCGCAGGTGCCGGACACCACCGGGATATACGGCGAGCGCCTCGACACTCTGGATGCGTCGGTGTTTTCGGCCAGGGGCAGCGGCAACTTCCTTTCCAAGGGCAAGGACATACGTACCGAGGTCATAACGGCTGCGGGGCTGTGCAAGATGGCCTGCTGCAACCTCGCGGAGAGCTTTGAAAATTCGGCCAGCGTGACGGTGGGATACAGCGATGCCGTCACCGGCGCAAGACAGATACGCCTGCTCGGCCAGAGCGGAATATACGTGCAGATGCTCGACGAGAACCGTCCGGTGATGCGCGGCCTTTCCGCCCCATGGGGCCTGAACTATGTGCCCTCGCAGTGGCTTGAAAGCATACAGGTAGCCAAGGGCGTCACCTCAGTCATCAACGGGGTGGAGTCCATGACCGGGCAGATAAACGTGGAACACCGCAAGCCCACCGATGAAGTGCCCCTTTTTGTGCAGGCCTCAGTGATGAACGACACGAAGACGGATGTGAATCTCGCAAGCTCCCTTCAGCTCGACGAGGAAGGGAAGTGGAGCACGGTGATTCTTGCCCACGGAGACTTCGACGCCATGGGGATGGACAGCAACGGAGACAGTTTCGTGGACAGTCCCCTCGGCGGCATGGCAGGGCTTGCCAACCGCTGGCTCTATTACGATCCGAGCGGACTGCAGCTGCGTTTCGGGCTGAGCGGCACATATGACGGACGGAATTCCGGCCAGCAGCACGGCGGCATGAATCCCTGGAAGGCCGACATCACCAACAAGGGCATAGACGCCTATGTGAAGCTCGGCGTCCCGCTCAATGAGGACAATACCCGCAACATCGCGGGCATCATAGACCTGAACTACCAGGACGTGAACTCCATGTTCGGCAAGAATCCGTACATCGCCGACCAGCATTCGCTTTTCTTCAACCTGCTCTATCAGGACCAGCGTCTCGACGCCCACCATCTCACGCTCGGACTCAGCAACATGCTCGATGCCTACAGGGAATCCCTGACGCGAAAATACATGTTTCCGGGGGAGCAGCGCTCCGACACCTACATCTCTTCCCCGGTACTCAACGACCTCGGAGCCTTCGCCGAGTACACCTTCCGCGCGGAGGACAAGTTCTCCGCCATTACCAGCCTGCGTGCCGACTGGTATTACGGTTCCGGCATCCATGTCAGCCCCCGCCTCACCCTCAAGTGGACTCCGGAGGAGCACATAGTGCTGAGGGCCAACGGCGGCAGGGGACTTCGCTACAGCACGCCGCTCATAGACAACATCGGCGTCCTTTCCACGGGTAAGCTCCTGTCCGGAAATTTCATGGAGCATCCGCTCGAAGAATCCTGGACCTACGGGGGCAACGCCACATGGTATCTGCCTTTCGACGAGAGCGAAAAGACCTATCTGAGCTTCGACTACTTCGGCAGCACCTTCGTGAACCAGATGCTGGTGGACTATACCGCAGACGCCATAGCTTTCTACGGACTCGGCCCTGACGACCATTCCTACACGCACAACTATCAGCTGGATTTCTCCTCGGAGCCTTTCCGCGGTTTCACCGTGACGCTTACCGGCCGTTATACCGACGCCCGCCAGAGCCTGCACTCCCAGGCGGATGACATAAGGCCCATGACGAGCCGCTACAAGGCCGTGCTGAATCTGCAGTATGCCACCAATCTCAACAAGTGGATTTTCGACTTCACGGCTTCTCTCAACGGCCCCTGCAAGGTCTGGGACTTCATGAAGGAGCTCGACCCCATGTACAGTGACGGATACACTCCTGCCTATCCCTTGCTCTATGCCCAGGTGACCAAGCGCTTCAAGGGCTTCGACATATACCTCGGCGGGGAGAATCTGACCGGATTCACGCAGCCCTCTCCCATCATCAGCGCCGACGCTCCCTGGACCACCGCATTCGATGCAAGCTGCATCTGGGGGCCTCTGATGGGAGTCAGGGTGTATGCCGGAATAAGGATGACAATTTGGAAAACAGAAAAGATATGAAACGTTTCATGATTTTGCTTGCATTCGTGCAAGTGGTGTTCGCGAGCAATCTGCATTGCGACAACTGCGCAAAGAAAGTAAAGGAGAACATCTCCTTCGAGAAGGGCGTGAAGGACCTGTCCGTGTCCGTGGAAGACAATACGGTCACGGTGGTGTTCAACCCTTCCAAAACCGATACGCTCAAACTCAAGAAGGCCATCAACAAACTCGGATACAAAGCCGAAGTCGTTGAATACAAAACCATAAAGTAAAGTGGAGGAAGAGCGCAAACTGAATTTTCTCGAAGAAATCATCGAGAACGACCTGAAGTCGGGCAAGGTGGACGGCATATTGACGCGCTTCCCCCCGGAACCCAACGGATATCTGCATCTGGGACACGCCAAGAGCCTCTGCATCAATTTCGGACTGGCGCAGAAATACGGCGGCGAGACCAACCTGCGCTACGATGACACTAACCCCACCAAAGAGGACACCGAATATGTGGAGTCCATCAAGGAGGACATCAAGTGGCTGGGTTTCCAGTGGGCCAGGGAGCTTTACGCATCCGACTATTTCGACCAGCTCTATGAGTGGGCCGAACAGCTTATAGAGCGCGGGCTTGCCTATGTGGACGACCAGACCCAGGAAGAAATCTCTAAGGGGCGCGGCACTGTGGAGACCCCCGGCACTGAAAGCCCGTGGAGAAACCGCAGCGTGGAAGAAAATCTGAGGATTTTCCGCGAGATGAAGGCGGGCAAGTATGAAGACGGAGCTAAGGTGCTGAGAGCCAAGATAGACATGGCCCACCCCAACATGTTCTTCCGTGACCCCATACTGTACCGCATCAAGCATGCGGCGCATCACCGCACGGGAGACAAGTGGTGCATCTATCCCATGTACGACTACACCCATGGGCAGTGCGACTCCATAGAACATATCACCCATTCCATCTGCACCCTCGAATTCGATGTCCACAGACCCCTGTATGACTGGTTCATCGAGACCCTCGGCATATATCCGAGCCATCAGTACGAGTTCGCGCGGCTCAACCTCACCTACACGCTGATGAGCAAGCGCAAGCTGCTCGAACTGGTGCAGAAGGGACTTGTGGCGGGCTGGGACGACCCCCGCATGCCCACCCTGTGCGGAGTGCGCCGCCGCGGCTACACTCCGGAGGGCCTGAGACTATTCTGCGACAGGATAGGCGTGAGCAAGCGTGACCAGCTCATCGACATACAGTTGCTGGAGTGGTGCGTGAGGCAGGACCTGAACGCCCGTTCCAACCGTTATATGGTGGTGCAGGACCCTGTCCGTCTGACAATAGTGAACTATCCGGAGGACAAGGTGGAGTGGTTCGACTGTCCGCTCAACCCGGCAGAGCCTGACGGGCCCTGCCGCAAGGTGCCTTTCAGCCGCGAGCTGTATATAGAAAGGTCCGACTTCATGGAGGATGCGCCAAAGAAATTCTTCCGTCTCAAACCGGGCGGGGAGGTGCGCCTCAAGTACACCTATATCATAAAGTGCGAGGAAGTCGTCAAGGACGCTGACGGCAACGTGGTCGAACTCAAGTGCAGCTATGACCCCGACACCCGTCCGGGAGGAGGCGAATGGCGTGCTGTGAAAGGAACCATACACTGGGTCGGCACCGGACACGCCAAAAAACTGGAAATACGCAACTACGACCGTCTCTTTACCCTTGCCGACATGAGCCAGGTGCCGGAAGACAAGGACTATAAGGATTTCCTCAATCCGGAGTCCCTCGTGGTGACGGAGGGCTATTGCGAGCCTGCCCTGCTTGAGGACGCCTCCGGCATTGCGGTGCAGTTCGAGCGCTGCGGCTACTATGTGAAAGATGCCGACAGCACTTCGGAGAAGGCGGTTTATAACCGGACGGCCACGCTGAAGGATTCATACCGGCCCGAATGAACGATTTCGTAGTCTCGATCATGCTTCTCGGGGCTCTCTCAAGCGGAGGGAGCCTGCCTTTCTGGGCAGTCTCCAACCAGGGAGGGCTGATGCCTGAGAGCAGCGGGGCTGCGGGAATAATCAGGGCGGCGAAGCCCTTTGCGGAGTCGGGCGATTTCCGCTGGAAGGCCGGGGCTTCGCTCGCCTTTGCCGCTCCATATTCTGTCGGGGATTACGGTATAGTGCCGGACGAACTTTATGCCGGCATGCGCTGGAAGTCCATAGGCGCGGATTTGGGCATGGTGCGCAGGGAAGCCGAATACATGGGGTCAGACCCCTCCCTCGGCTCGCTTTCCGTCACGGAGGGGCACATAGTGGAGAGCAACAATGCTCGCGCCATGCCGGGATACAGGCTTCTGCTCGACCGCTGGGCCATCCCTTTCACGGGCGGCCGTTTGCAGCTCTCCGGCTCCTGGGGCGACTATAAGACGCTCGACGAGCGC
Organism: Bacteroidales bacterium; assembly: GCA_022508605.1. Classification (GTDB taxonomy): domain Bacteria; phylum Bacteroidota; class Bacteroidia; order Bacteroidales; family UBA932; genus Cryptobacteroides. Next base: position 42,547 of record JAFLUX010000014.1, read on the forward strand.
TACATGAACGGGGCCCTCGTGCATCGCCTGAGCGGATACCTGCGGTATGACGGCGGAAAGCACTTTTACGCGCAGCTCGGCATCGACCACTACGCCCAGTGGGGCGGAACCGGAATAGATGGAGTCTCCATGGACGTGAACTGGGGCAACTACTTCCGGGTGGCCACCGGGCGTCCGGCATCCGAGGGCGGCACCTTGAGCGACCGCATGAACGTGATAGGCTGCCACGGCGGTGCGGAGCAGCTGCGCATGGGCTGGAGGGAGAGCGCCTTTGCGGTGCATTTCCAGTACGAAAAGCCCTATGCCGACAAGTCCGGCATGCGCTTCAACAATATTCCGGACGGAGTGTACACCTTGGATTTCTCCCTTGCGGACAAGGATTCGTGGGTGAGCGACGCCCTGGTGGAATTCCATTACACAATGTGGCAGTCCGGCACCATTCACGACAAGGAAACCGATGAGGACGGCAACCAGCTGAGCTGGTTCGAGGATCATACTCTCAACGTGTTCGGCGGAGACGACTACTTCAACAACAGCCGCTACAAGTCGGGCTGGACGCATTTCGGACGCAGCATATGCGCGCCGCTGTTTTTTGCGGCCCCTTACGGGGAGTATCCCGGCATAGTCAGCAACCGCTACAAGGCCCTGCACTTCGGGCTTTCCGGCAAGCTGTTCAGGAAGGCCCCGTATCGCCTGATGCTTACCGCGAGCGAGAACTACGGAACCTATCGGCGCCCTTTCATAAGTCCCTCTACCTGGGATACGGGGTGGAACTGGTGGGAACCCAATACCATAGACAAAGGCCTGAAGCAGTTTTCGGCGGCCCTGAACGGCTATGTGCCCTTCCGCTTCGGGAAGAGGGTGTCGCTCGACCTGCTCTACGGCCTGTATGCCGATGCCGGACGCCTGCTTGAAGACAACTTCGGACTGACTGCCGGAGTTCGCATAAATATAGAATGATGATGGAACTGAGCCAAAGGGCAATGGATATGCCGAGTTCGCCGATACGGAAGCTCGCCCCCTATGCGGAGGCGGCGGTTCGCAACGGCGTGCACGTGTATCATCTGAACATAGGCCAGCCCGATATCAAAACCCCGGAATGCGCCCTGGACGCCATACGCTCCATAGACCGCAAGATTCTGGAATACAGCCCGTCCGACGGATATCTGTCGCTGCGCACCAAGATGGTGAAGTATTATGCCGAGTACGGAATCTATCTGAGTCCGGACGAAATCATAATAACCACCGGAGGGTCGGAAGCCGTGCTTTTCGCGTTCCTGACCTGCCTCGGTCCGGGAGACGAAATCATAGTCACCGACCCGTTCTATGCCAATTATATGGCCTTTGCCATATCGGTGGGGGCGGTCATCAAGTCGGTCAAGACCACCATAGAGGACGGATTCAGGCTCCCTTCCGCAGAGGCTTTCGAGGAGCAGATAAGTCCGAGGACGAAAGCCATACTTATCTGCAATCCCAACAATCCTACGGGATATCTGTATACAGCCGCCGAGATGAACAGGCTGCGCGACATAGTGAAGAAGCACGGGCTTTTCCTGTTCAGCGACGAGGTGTACCGTGAATTTATCTATACCGGCATGCCCTATATCAGCGCATTCCACCTGGACGGGATATCGGAGAATGTGGTGCTGATAGACTCCGTGTCGAAGCGCTATTC